>NZ_JAKRNN010000004.1:0-248719 GCF_022346785.1 Pantoea sp. ACRSC | reverse complement strand
ACTGAGCGGATTCGCGTTTAAACTCTGCGCTGAAATTTCTTTTTTTCATTGAGGCACCTGTAATGTTCTGAGGTGAGCATATCACCTCTGTTCAGGTGGCCAAATTCAGTAAACCACTTCAATCACCATTTCGCCAGATGTCGCTTTGCATAGTTAGAGCACGATTGTAGACAAAACGACAAGCACCAGCGAATGACTTCATAGAAGCAATCTGTTCTGGAGTTGGTTTCAATTGAAACTTGTATGCTTGACGCCTGATCATTTCGACAACTATGCAACCTAAAAGTAGACTTAAAATTGGGGGTATTTCATCAGTAAACACACTGTAATGGCAATGCTTTTACGGTTGAAAATAAAGCCCCCCGCAAATGCGGGGGAGCCTTGAGCTATTAGCCCTGAAGCAGAGACAATACCTGCTGCGGAACTTGGTTAGCTTTAGCCAACACTGAGTTACCCGCCTGCTGGATGATCTGTGCTTTAGACATGTTTGAAACTTCAGTAGCGTAGTCAGCATCCTGAATACGGGACTGTGCTTCAGACAGGTTAGTAGTAGTGTTGTTCAGGTTAGTGACCGCTGAATCCAGACGGTTCTGCACCGCACCCAGGCTGGAACGGAAATCATCAACCTGAGAGATTGCCTCATCCAGTGCGGCTAACGGGTCAGTGGTTTGGACCACATCATTATCATCAACCTCATCAGTGCCGAGAGTAATGACTGCTGATGCAGGGGTGCTTCCATCGGCGTCGGTGACCGTAACATCAGTGGAAAGGTCTACCTTCATGTATTTGCCGGTATCTGAATCTTTAACGGCATAAGCGTCAGCACCACCTGATTTATACTTCAGCAGGGTCACGCTGTTTCCGTCTGAATCCTTAATATTACTGCTTGATACAGCAACATCGTTAGAATCTTTTAAGGTGCCTGCTTCAGCATTCGAGTAGCCGCTGGCTACATTGAAATCTTTCAGACCTAATGTATCACTGTTAATTTTGCTCAGGTCGATGCTGATAGTTTGTCCATCATTAGCGCCAACCTGAATTTTCATAGACTGATTAGTCGAGAGAACTTTCACACCGTTAAACTGGGTCTGATCAGAAACACGATCAATTTCAGCCAGGCGTGAAGTGATTTCGTCCTGGATTGATGACAGGTCAGAATCAGAGTTGGTGCCGTTTTGCGCTTGAACAGTCAGTTCACGGATACGCTGTAAGTTGTTGTTAATTTCTGACAGCGATCCTTCAGTGGTCTGCGCCAGTGAAATACCGTCGTTAGCATTACGGGCAGCCTGAGTCAGGCCGTTAATGTTAGATGTAAAGCGGTTGGCAATTGCCTGACCAGCAGCGTCATCTTTCGCGCTGTTGATACGAAGACCAGAAGACAGACGCTCGATAGAGGTAGACAGAGCAGACTGGTTCTTGTTGATGTTGTTCTGAGTGATCAGCGAGAGGCTGTTGGTGTTAATTACTTGAGCCATGGTAAAAGTTCCTATTAATCAAATCATTTGGTTAAGGTTTGGGCTTAAACCCCTTCGGCTTCAGCGCCGTCATACCTACTATCGTCACGCCCCAGAAAAACTTTAACTTCCTTTTTATTTCTTTTTCCAAACTCACGTTCGGTAGGGGCTTGCATCAGGTAGCCTGTCAACCAGGCATCTTTATTAATCGGCACATTGGCTCAATTACTTAATCTTTTGGATAATGCCTAGGTGAGGTCAAAGGTGGGGTAAATTGTGAGGTCAAAGGTGAGGTATTTAAGCTTTATCCGTTCCCGGCGATCAAGAAGGCGAATGTAGATAGGCCAGCTTGCTTTGCAAGCGACACTTCCCGTATGCTGGTGAAAAGTAATGAGAGATTTACTTTAATGACTCGGGGTGCCCTTCTGCGTGAAGGCTGAGAAATACCCGTATTACCTGATCTGGATAATGCCAGCGTAGGGAAGTCAGATGCCTGACCGCATTCGCCTTCTTGCTCGCCGGTTGGGAGTTATAATGATCCGCCAACCTCAACGCTTTTCCGACGCGCATTTCGCGCCTGTACTCGCCCGCTTCGTCCAGCGCCAGCCGCTGGTGCACTGCATGACTAACGATGTCGTACAGAACATCACCGCCAACGTTTTGCTGGCGCTTAACGCCTCGCCCGCCATGGTGATCGATCCCGATGAAGCCGCGCAGTTCGCTGCCGTGGCCGATGCCCTGCTGATCAATGTCGGCACGCTGACCCGCGATCGCCGCGACGCCATGCTGGCGGCGGCGCAGGCGGCCAACGCGGCGCAAAAACCCTGGGTGCTCGACCCGGTGGCGGTCGGTGCGCTGACTCTGCGCACGGCGTTCTGCCAGCAGCTCCTTCCGCTGCGGCCTGCCGCCGTGCGCGGCAACGCGTCTGAAATTCTCGCGCTGGCGCAGCAGGGGGGCGGTGGACGTGGCGTGGATACGCAGCATCAGGCGGAAGCGGCGCTTGAGGCGGCGCGCGAACTGGCACAGCGGCATCAGACGCTGGTGGCGATCAGCGGCGAGGTCGATTACGTCACCGACGGCGTTGAGACGCTCAGCGTGCCCGGCGGCAGCGCGCTGATGACGCGCGTGGTCGGCACCGGCTGCGCGCTCTCCGCCGTGGTGGCCGCCTTTTGCAGCCTGCCCGGCGAACGGCTAAGCAATATCGCCAGCGCCTGCCGCGTGATGGCGCTGGCGGGGGAACGCGCCGCCGCGCAGACCGGCGCCCCCGGTAGCTTCGCCACGCTGTTTATCGACGCCCTGTGGCAGCAGGCACAGGAGGCGCGCGCATGAAGCGTATCAACGCGTTAACCATTGCCGGCACCGATCCCAGCGGCGGCGCCGGTATTCAGGCCGATCTGAAAGCCTTTTCCGCCCTCGGCGCTTACGGGACCAGCGTGATTACCGCGCTGGTGGCACAGAACACCTGCGGCGTGCAGTCGGTGTATCGTATTGAGCCAGACTTTGTGGGGGCGCAGCTCGATTCCGTGCTCAGCGACGTGCGCATCGACACGGCGAAAATCGGTATGCTCGCGGAAACCGCTATCGTGCAGATCGTGGCGGAGAAGCTGGAACGCGCCGCTATCCCTTTCGTGGTGCTGGATACGGTGATGGTGGCGAAAAGCGGCGATCCCTTGCTCTCGCCTGGCGCCATCGCCAGCGTGCGCGAGCGGCTGCTGCCGCAGGTGTCGTTAATCACCCCCAATCTGCCGGAGGCGGCGGCGCTGCTTGAGTGCGCGCCGGCGCGCAGCGAAGAGGCGATGCTGGATCAGGGCGAAGCCCTGATGGCGCTGGGCTGCCAGGCGGTGCTGATGAAAGGGGGCCACCTCAGCGACAGCGAAAGCCCGGACTGGCTGATCACCCGCGACGGCGCAGAGCGCTTTACCGCGCCGCGCGTTAATACGCGCCATACCCACGGCACCGGCTGTTCGCTCTCCGCCGCGCTGGCGGCGCTGCGCCCGCGTCATGACAGCTGGGAGTCAACGCTGCGCGAGGCGAAAGGCTGGCTGCAGCAGGCGTTACTGCAGGCCGATACGCTGGAGGTGGGCAGTGGAATTGGGCCGGTACACCATTTTCATCGCTGGTGGTAGGAAAGAGAGGGCGGCAGGCCTGCCGCCCTTACAGCGCCTCAAACCACTCGCTGTTGCGCTCGGCGATCGGCGTAATAGAGAAAATCATCTCCTGCAGATGGCGGCGCATCGCCGCTTCGGCGGCGTCGGCGTCGTGGTTCTTTAGCGCCGATAAAATCTCTTCGTGCTGCTCAATCAGGCTGTCCGGC
Source organism: Pantoea sp. ACRSC (assembly GCF_022346785.1). Lineage (NCBI taxonomy): Bacteria > Pseudomonadati > Pseudomonadota > Gammaproteobacteria > Enterobacterales > Erwiniaceae > Pantoea > Pantoea sp. ACRSC. Next base: position 244,951 of record NZ_JAKRNN010000004.1, on the reverse strand, counting down.
GGTGAGACCTCGCTCAGCGTCAGAAAGCGCACGCGGTCCATCGCCGCTTTGATATTCTCCACCGTTTCCCACGCCAGCAGGCAGTTGATGCTCTCGGCAATCAGGCGGTGAAACTCATCGTCGAGGCTGAGAAAGGCCTGGCTGTCATGGCGATCGGCGGCCATCTTCTGCAGCTGAAGGTTGTGCTCCAGCGCCATCAGCGCCGCCGGCTCAATTTCCAGCGCCGCGCGCCGCACCACCGACACCTCTACCGCTTCGCGAATAAACCGACCGTCCGCGACGCGACGCGCGGAGATTTTGCGCACGAAGGTGCCGCGCTGCGGCAGCACCTGCACCAGACCCGCTTCCGCCAGCTTGATAAAGGCTTCGCGCACCGGCTGACGCGACACGTTAAACCGGGCGGACACTTCTTTTTCTGACAGCAGCGAACCCGGCTGAATGACGCAGGTCACGATATCCTTACGCAGATAACGATAAATCTGCTGGTTAACCGGTTCGCTGGTGGTGATGGTATAGGCGATTGACATGCGGCATATCCGTATTACGGCTGGCCTGAGCCAGCCCGTTGGGAAAGTGTCAGTCTAATCAGCGCGCTGCGACTGCGCCAGCGCTTTTGCTACTGAACAATTACAGCGAAGCGACCACCTGCGCCACCGTGGCGCGCGCGCCATGCTCGCGCAACTGCAGCCAGAAGCGCGTCAGCGTCGCGACCACCGCCGTATTCTGCGCCAGATCCTCGCCGAAGACCGCCTTCATCCCCAGCAGCGCCTTCACGCGCGCTTCGCCTTCGGCGCTGGCGGCCACGCGCTCCGCCAGTTCCGCCTTCAGCGGATCGCGGATCTCGATCGGCGCGCCTTGCTCATCCACGCCGCCCACATAGCGCATCCAGCCCGCGACGCCCAGCAGCAGCAGGTCGCAGTTGCTGCCGTTGTTCAGGTGCCAGCGCACGCTGTCGAGCAGGCGCTGCGGCAGCTTTTGCGTGCCGTCGGTGGCGATCTGGTATGTACGATGCTTAATGGCGCGGTTTTCATAGCGCGCAATCAGCGAATCGGCATAGGCGGTTAAATCGACGCCCTGGGTGCGCAGCGTCGGCGCCTGCTGCTCAAGCATCAGCCTGCGCGCGGCGGTGCGCAGGCTGGCGTCCGCCATGCAGTCGCTGATGTGCTCATAGCCGGCGAGGAAGCCGAGATAGGCCAGAAACGAGTGGCTGCCGTTCAGCATACGCAGCTTCATCTCTTCGAACGGCAGTACGTCCTGCACCAGCTCCGCGCCGGCCTCTTCCCAGGCGGGGCGACCGCTCGCAAAGTTATCCTCGATAACCCACTGGAAAAAAGGCTCAGCCCCAACCGCCACCGGATCGCTGGAGCCGAGACGTTCGGCAAGGCGGGCAAATGCGGCATCGGTCATCGCCGGAACAATGCGGTCCACCATAGTCGAAGGGAAGGTGACATGCTGCTGAATATAGTCCGCCAGCGCGCTATCCTGCCGCTGCGCCAGCTGCACAATCACGTTGCGCGTGACGTGGCCGTTTTCCGGCATATTGTCGCAGGACATGACGCTAAACGGCGGCAGGCCCGCGTCGCGGCGGCGGCGGATCGCCGCCAGAATCAGGCCCGGCAGCGAGCGCGGCGCATCGGGATGGGCCAGGTCGTGCACAATATCGGGATGATCCGGGTTAAGGTCGCCGCTGGCGGGATGATGGCAGTAGCCTTTCTCAGTAACGGTCATTGAAACAATCGCCACGTCTGGCTGGCTCATGGCGGCGATCACCGCCTCAATGCCGTCGCCTTTACCGTGCAGCGCCGAGGTCACGACGCCGATAATCCGCGTCGTGAGCGAGTCGTCAGCCATCTCCGTCAGGCTGTACAGGTGATCCTGCTGGCGCAGCGCCTGGATCAGCTCGCCGCTGTTGAGGTTAACTTCGCAATAGCCCCAGTCGCTGCCCTGTTCCGCCAGCTTGTCGCTGCACAGCGCCTGATGGGCGCGGTGAAAAGCACCGAAGCCGATATGCACCATGCGGGTTTTTAGCTTGCGGCGGTCGTAGCGCGGGCGCTGCACGTCGGCGGGGAGGCGATCAATCTCTAACATAGTTCGTCCTTATGGCAAACGGGGCGTCCTGCGCCCCGGGATTCAGTCATGTCGATCTGTTTACACCGAAACCGGCTTCTTATTCACTTTCGGGCTGCGGATAACGAACAGCACCAGGAAGGCGCCGACGGCAGCGACGCCGCCTGCCAGCACAAAGGCGCTGTCAAACTTGCCGGTATGCTGCACGATAAAGCCGGTGACGATCGGGCCGATGATGCCCGACAGGCTGCCCACCAGATGGATAAAGCCACTGATGCTGCCGACGCGGCTCTTGTGCACCACGTCCTGAATAATCGCCCAGTAGATAGCCCCGGTGATGTAGAGGAAGAAGATGGAGATCGACATCATCATTACCGCAGAATTGACCTCTTTTACCGTACCCGCCAGCGCCACACAAACGGCGGCGGCAAACAGTGAGACCACCAGCACAATTTTACGCGAGAGCAGTAACCTGCCGGTAATATTGAAGATCTTGTCTGAGATCCAGCCGCCGAGCGCGAGGCCGACAAAGCCGACAATCCAGGGGATCATGGTGGTGATGGACATTGATTTGATATCCAGGCCGTGCGCCTGCACCAGATAGGCGGGGAACCAGCTCAGGAAGAAGAACAGAATATAGTTGTAGCAGAAGAAGGCGAAGGCGGTGACCAGGATAACTGGCTGGCGCAGATAGTAGCCAAAACCGTGCGACGCCTGCGCCAGATCCGCCTCTTCGCCCGGCTGCTCGGCTTTTAGCTGGTCGACCAGCGCGCGCTCCTCGGCGGAAACGTGGCGGCTTTTCGCCGGGTTGTCCGCCGAAACGAACAGCCAGATCGCCATCCATACCAGGCCAATCAGGCAGATGATCACAAAGGCGGGACGCCAGCCAAAGGCGAGGGCGAGATAGCCGATAATCGGACCAGCAACCGCGCCGCCCAGCGGCGAGCCGGCGCTCAGCAGACCCATCGCGGTCGCCGCCTGCTTTTTCGGGAACCAGCCGTTAATCGCTTTGTTGGCCGAGGCGCAAATAGGGCCTTCTGCCATGCCGAACAGCACGCGCAGGATCAGCATCGACCAGAAGCCGGTCGCCAGCGCGGTCATACCGCAGAACAGCGACCACATGCCGACCGCGATGGCGAGCACGATTTTCGGGCCAAAGCGGTCTGTGGCGACGCCGCCGACGAAGTTAAACAGAGCGTAGCCGAAGAAGAAGCTGCCGAAGATCATGCCGAACTGTTCGGCATTAATCGCCAGATCTTTTTCTACCAGCGGCAGGGTAAGCGAGAGGGCGACACGATCGAGATAATTGATCATGTAAACAAGGAAAAGCAGCAGTACGATTGTCCAGCGCAGATTTTTAAACATAGTGGCTCCAACGCTTTTTTATAGTGATATTACGCCGGCAGCGCGCCGCCGGCTGAATCCCCGGTGAGGGCAGGGCAACAGCTACATGGCCAGCACAACCTTGCAGCAGGTGCGGGGGTCTTTTTCAAACAGCGTCATCGCGCGTTCGATTTCGGCGAGCGGAAAGTAGTGGGTAACCAGTTTCTCCGGCTGGATAAGTCCCTGCGCCATCCATTCAATCACCTGCGGGAAACGGTGACTGTTGAGGCGGGAGGTAAACAGCGACAACTCTTTACTGGTCAGGCTCTGCTGGGTAATGCTGCACGGCTCGCCAGAGAAGCCGAGCAGTCCGATACGCGCAGCGGGCGAGGCGAGCGCCGCCGCTTCCGCCAGAATAGCGGGATGACAGGCGGCGTCGATAATCAGCGTCGGCTGCACCCCCTCCAGCTGCGCCGCCAGCGGTATCCCTGCGTTGTTAAACACCCGATCCGCGCCGCTGGCTTTCGCCAGCTCAAGCCGTTCCGGCAGGCGATCTACCACCAGCACCTGCGCCACCTGATAAACCCCCTTTAGCACCTGAATCGCCGTCAGGCCCATCGGCCCGGCGCCGTAGATCAGCGCCACATCCTGCGGCTGCGGCTTCAAGAAGGCGGTGATATTGGCCGCGATGGTGAAAGGCTCCACCAGGCTGGCCAGCTGGTCCGGGATGGTCTCAGGCAGCCGGTAAGCATTGCCGGCGGGTGCGACCGCATATTCGCTAAAGCCGCCGTCGCGGTGTACGCCGATAACGCTGAGCGTGGTGCAGACGTTAGGGCGGCCCACCGAGCAGGGATAGCAGCGGCCGCAGCTGACGACGGGATCGACCGCCACCCGTTCGCCGATGCGGCGCGCGTCCACTTCGTCGCCGACCGCGTCAATTACGCCGAAAAACTCGTGGCCGATAACGCGCGGGTATTGGGCGAAAGGGTTGTGGCCGTGCCAGATATGCACGTCGGAGCCGCAGATGCTGGCGTATTTCACCTTTACGCGCACCTCGCCCGCCGCAGGCGTCGGCAGCGGGCGATCCGCCAGCAGCAGTTCGCCCGGTTGTTCAATCACGACACTTTTCATGATGCGCTCCTTACCAGTTCCACAGCGTGCCATCTTCCAGACGGGCCACCGGCAGACAGGCGGGTTCGTAGGGATATTTTGCCGCCAGCTTCTCGTTGAATCCGATGCCCAGGCCCGGCTTGTCGCCCGGATGCATAAAGCCATCCTCGAAACGCCAGCTGGCGTCAAACAGCTCCATCATCTGCTCGGAGAAGCCCATATACTCCTGCACGCCGAAGTTCGGCACCCAGAGGTCAAAGTGCAGCGCCGCCGCCATGCAGATCGGCGAAAGATCTGACGGGCCGTGTGAGCCGGTACGCACCTGATAGAGCGAGGCGAAATCGGCAATGCGGCGCATCCCGGTGATGCCGCCGGCGTGGGTGATAGTGGTGCGGATATAGTCGATCAGCTGCTCTTCAATCAGCTGTTTGCAGTCCCAGATGCTGTTAAACACCTCGCCGACCGCAATCGGCGTCACGGTATGCTGACGGATCAGGCGGAAGCACGCCTGGTTTTCCGCAGGCGTCGGATCTTCCATCCAGAACAGGCGGTAATCCTCGACGCTCTTGCCGAAGCGCGCCGCTTCAATCGGCGTCAGGCGGTGATGCATATCGTGCAGCAGATGCTCGTTGAAGCCGAACCTGTCGCGGATCGCTTCGAACAGCTTCGGCGTAAAGTCGAGGTATTTCTCCGTTGACCAGAGCTGCTCTTCCGGCCAGCTGCCCTTGGTCGCCGGCTCATAGGCCAAGCCTTTGCCTTTCGCCATGCCGTAGGTGGTTTTCATGCCCGGCACGCCGCACTGGGCGCGGATCGCTTTAAAGCCCATCTCTTTGTGCTTCGCGTAGTCATCCATCACTTCGTCGATGGTATGGCCGGTGGTGTGGCAATAGACCATAACGCCGGTGCGCGACGCGCCGCCCAGCAGCTGATAGAGCGGCATATTTGCGGCTTTGCTTTTGATATCCCACAGCGCCGTATCGACCGCGGAGATGGCTGACATCGTCACCGGCCCGCGACGCCAGTAGGCGCCCTTATAGAAATATTGCCAGATATCTTCGATCTGATGCGCGTCGCGGCCGATCAGCTGCGGGCAGATATGATCTTTCAGGTAGGAGGCGACCGGCAGTTCGCGGCCGTTGAGGGTGGCGTCACCGAGGCCGGTCAGACCCTCATCGGTGGTGATTTTCAGGGTAACGAAGTTTCTGCCGGCGCAGGTGACAAAGACTTCGGCGTTAACAATTTTCATCTCTCGTGGCCTTCTTTCAGCAATCAATGCTGAAAAAGTACGCGCATTTATACTACCATACAAGTTGGTCGCGCGGAGTTGTGAAGGCAATCACAGAGAGAATTTGCCCCCTGTCTGAGGTCAGGGGATAGGGTTTGTTTTACCGGCCGGATAAAGATCATTACGCGGGCCAGTCTGCCCGCGTAAACGCCTGTTTTACTGCCCGAAACGTGACCTTAAGCCAGCAACGCGCACTGTGGCGGCAGGCGACAGCTCAGCGCGCCGGGCATCACCTCAATCTCAAACTCGCGGCCGGAAAGCGGTTCGCCATCCAGATTGAAGGTCATCTCGTTGGGGGAAACGATGCGCAGCGAGGTCAGCTTCGCGGTGACAATATTCGGGTTTTCATCGTTGCTGGTCAGCGAGTGCAGCAGGGTAGGCAACAGCTCCTGCGCGGTAACGATGCTCAGATCGAGCTGGCCATCATTGATCAGCGCCGAGGGACACAGGCGCTGCCCGCCGCCCGCCTGGCGGCCGTTGCCGACGCCGATTGCCAGCGCGTCACCCTGCCACTGAAAGCCTGGCCCGGAAATCTCACAGCTGTCTGGCTTTAGCGTATCCATACGCATCAGACCGTGAATAAAGTAGGAGACGCCGCCCAGTGCCGACTTCAGCTTCTCCGGCGTTTCGGTGGTGATACGGGTGCCGAAGCCGCCGGTGGCCATATTAATGAAATAGCGATCCTGATTAACCCGCGCCAGATCGATAACGTGGGCTTTGCCCTGCACCGCCAGGCGCAGCGCAGGCTCCATCTCGACGGGAATGCCGACGCTGGTGGCAAAGTCATTGGCGGTGCCGAGAGGAAGAATGCCGAGCACCGGCCGACGCGCGGCGTCAACGGCCGCCAGCGCAGTGGCAATCTCGTTAATGGTGCCGTCGCCGCCGCCGGCAACCACGGTCTCGGCGCCCAGCTGCAGCGCCTCCTCGACGTAGCGTTCGCCGTCGCCTTTCTCCCAGGTCACGCGCACGGCGACGTCAAAGCCTTCATCGCGCAGCGTGGTGACGGCCGCGCGCAAATCCTCGTTGCCCGCGCCTTTGCCATTAAGAATAAGTAGAGTCAGCGGTTTTTGTTCCATTGTCCGTTCCTTGAAAACCTACAAAGATTTCTGCTTATAGCATAGTCAGGGGGGAAAATTTACGGGAGAAAAGCGGAAAAAAGAAAACCCGCACGGGGGAGCCGGGCGGGTGAATGAGGTGGTTCCTGATACAACAGCTATTAGTTGTTACTCGTTAGCAGCAGGCGCAACTATAAAGGAGCGCGCTGCGACCGTCTGTGATCCTGTTCTAACTTCCCTTTTTTACTTGCAGAATCTGACTTATTTGCTATGGGGATCGCGCGTGGTGCTGCCGTCGGTAAAGTTGCGCAGCAGCAAGCCAAAGGCGAGCTCAACCTCTGCGGGCACCGGCATCCAGACGCGATGGCCGTCGCCGGGTGCCACCTCGATAGCGCCGCCGCGCGCGTCCTGCAGCGCCTCCAGCGTGCAGTTCAGGTTGCCGCCCGGCGTCATAATCTCCAGGCTGTCGCCGAGCAGGAACTTATTCTTCACTGCCACCTCCGCCCAGTCGCCGCGCCGCTCGCCGGTAAATTCGCCCACGAACTGCTGCCGCTCGGAAATCGAATAGCCCTGCGCGTAGTTTTGATAGCTGTCGTGGGTGTGGCGGCGGAGAAAACCCTCGGTGTAGCCGCGATGCGCCAGACCCTCCAGCGTGGTCAGCAGCGCGGGGTCGAAGGGTTTTCCGGCCGCGGCGTCGTCGATAGCGCGGCGATAAACCTGCGCCGTACGCGCGCAGTAGTAGAATGATTTGGTGCGGCCTTCGATCTTCAGCGAATGAACGCCCATCTTGCTCAGGCGCTCAACGTGCGCCACGGCGCGCAGATCCTTTGAGTTCATAATGTAGGTGCCGTGCTCATCTTCAAAGGCGCTCATTACCTCGCCCGGCTTCATCTTCTCTTCCAGCAGAAAGAGCTTATCGGTCGGCTGGCCAAGCCCCAGCGTCGGCGTGATCGCCTGCACCTCGACGATATTGCCCACCTCGTCCTGCCTGCCTTCCTCGACTTTATATTCCCAGCGGCAGGCGTTGGTGCAGGTGCCCTGATTGGGATCGCGCTTGTTCATATAGCCGGAGAGCAGGCAGCGGCCGGAGTAGGCCATGCAGAGCGCGCCGTGCACAAAGATCTCAAGCTCCATCGTTGGCACCTGCTGGCGGATCTCCTCGATCTCCTCCAGCGACAGCTCGCGCGACAGGATCACGCGCGTCAGCCCCATCTGCTGCCAGAACTTCACCGTCGCCCAGTTGACCGCATTGGCCTGCACCGAAAGATGGATCGCCATCTGCGGAAAGGCTTCGCGCACCAGCATAATCAAACCGGGATCGGACATGATCAGCGCGTCGGGCTGCATCTCCACCACCGGCGTCAGGTCGCGAATAAAGGTCTTCAGCTTGGCGTTATGGGGGGCGATATTCACCACCACATAGAACTTCTTGCCCAGCGCGTGCGCTTCGGCAATGCCTTTGGCGAGGTTCTCATGGGTGAATTCGTTATTGCGCACGCGCAGGCTGTAGCGCGGCTGGCCGGCATAGACCGCGTCGGCGCCGTAGGCGAAGGCGTAGCGCATATTCTTCAGCGTTCCCGCTGGAGAAAGCAGTTCTGGTTTCATGGTGTTCTCACTGATGTCAGGTCAGCATGCCGCCTGGCGCGGCACGTGCCGCGGCCGCGATACTGGCGGCCCGGCAAAAGGTGCAGAATTGTAGGCGGCGCAGCGCGCCAGCTAATTGATCTAGATCAACTGGCACAGATCCGCTTCCCAGCGATAGCCCATGCCGTAAACGGCGCGGATAAACGGCTGGTCGGCGTCGAGATTCTCCAGCTTGCGCCGCAGATTTTTGATATGGCTGTCGATGGTGCGATCGGTGACGACGCGGTAGTCGTCATAGAGATGGTTCAGCAGCTGCTCGCGCGAAAAGACTTTACCCGGCTCCAGCGCCAGGGTTTTCAGCAGCCGGAATTCGGCGGGGGTCAGCTCCAGCGGCTGTTCGCGCCAGCTCGCCTGGAAGCGGCCTTCGTCGATTTTCAGCGGCGACGCCTTGCCAGACTCTTCCGGCGCGCGCTTCACGCGGCGCAGAATGGTTTTTACGCGCGCCACCACTTCGCGCGGGCTGAAGGGCTTACAGATATAGTCATCCGCGCCAATCTCCAGGCCAAGCAGGCGATCGATCTCTTCGGTGCGCGCCGTGACCATAATGATCGGCAGCTCCGAGAAGCGACGGATTTCGCGGCACAGCGAAAGCCCGTCTTTGCCGGGCAGCATCAGATCCAGCAGCATCAAATCGGGCGGCGTCTGCTGGACGAAAGGCAGCACCTCGCTGCCGTGGGCGATATGGTGCGTGCGGTAGTTAGAGGCTTCCAGATAGTCGATCATCAGCTGCGCCAGCTTCGGCTCATCTTCCACTACCAGAATCAGCGGGTCGGTTTTTTCGGGGATCATCGTCAGTTACGGCTGGGGAACATAGCGCAATTGTAGCGCGATTTTCAGTCCACCTAAATCAGAGTGCTCCGCAGCGATATGGCCGCCGTGGGCATCAACGATATTTTTACAGATTGCCAGCCCCAGCCCCGAGCCGCCGCTGGCGCGATTGCGCGATCCCTCGGTGCGGTAAAAGCGCTCAAAGATTTTCGCCTGCTGCTGCGCGTCGACGCCCGGCGCGCTGTCGGCAAAGCTCATCTGCCACCAGGGCGCTTCATACCAGAGCCGCACCTCGACCTGGCCCGGCGCGTCGGTATAGCGCAGGCTGTTCTCCAGCAGGTTGGTGAAAAGCTGCATCAGGCGATCGGGATCGCCGAAGAAAGGCGCTTCGTCGGGCATCTGCAGCGTCAGCGTCAGACCGTGGCTGCGATAGCGTTCGTTAAAGCTGCCGGCGGTCACCTCCAGCAGCTGCACCAGATCGGTGGCCTGCTTGCGGTAGGCGAGGGCGCCTTCGTCGGAGAGCGACAGCTGATGCAGATCGTCCACCAGCTTGCTGAGCACGCCAACCTCGCTCTGCAGCGAGCCGATCGCCGCTGGCGTCAGCTTGCGCACCCCGTCCTGCATCGCCTCCAGCTCGCCGCGCAGGATCGCCAGCGGCGTGCGCAGCTCGTGGGAGATATCGGCCATAAAGGCGCGGCGCATGCTTTCGTTTTTCTCCAGCGAGCTGGCGAGGCGGTTAAAGTCCTGCGCCAGCTGGCCCAGCTCGTCGCGGCTGCCCACCTCGACGCGCGTGGCAAAATTGCCCGCCGCCAGGTGATGGGTACCCGCTACCAGACGTTTGACCGGCGCCAGCAGGCCGCGCGACATCAGCCAGGTGACCAGCGCCGCCAGCAGCGTCGACAGGCCGACAATCAGCCAGCTGGTGCGCTTTTGCTGATGATCGAAATTGATATCGGTGCTGCGCGTCAGCCGCTCGGGCGGCGAGCCGACCACCCAGCCGACCACTTTGCCGTTGCTGGTGGTGATGTTGCGCCGCGAGCCTTCCGGCGGCACCGGCGCGCGCGGCCCGACCAGCACCTTATACTGCTGGTCGATAATCCAGAACTGGGTGCGCCAGCCGTGCGGCGGCAGCTGATTGCTGCTGTCGGGATTCTGCTCCAGCGAGCGCAGTATGGTAAACACCAGCCGATCGTTATGCCGCAGGAAATCCCAGCTGCCGTGCTGTTCATACTGATCGGCCAGCGCGTCGCCGAGCATGGCGAGCCGCTGCTCGTTGCCGCGCTTGATATAGTCGACAAAGCCGTGCTCAAAGCTGAGACGCACGCCCCAGTGCATGGTGATCAGCACCAGCATGCAGGTGGAAAAAATGGCTAAAAAGAGTTTCGCGCTGATGCCCAGGCGCAACGGCAACTTCATGGTTTTCTCCGACGTCGCAAATCGACGTTTTTACTGGTTTCCTTCGGCACGCGCCAGAACACCAGCGCGGGCAGGGCGATAATCAGCGCCATGCAGGCCCAGGCGGTCATAAACAGCCTGTGGGTATGGTCGCTGCTGGCCAGCGCATCCTGACCAAATGCCCCCAGCAGCAGACCGGCGATGGTGACGCCCACGCTCATCGACAGCTGCATTATCATCGACAGCAGGCTGTTGCCGCTGGAGGCGAGTTCGTCGGGCAGATCTTTCAGCGTCAGGGTATTCATCGAGGAGAAGCGCAGCGCGTTGACCATGCCCTGCATCAGCAGCACCAGCGGCAGCAGCCAGAGCCAGCCGAGCAGCGCCACCAGCGGAAAGAGCAGTACCACCACGGCGAGGGCCAGGGTGGTGCCCACCAGCGCGTTGCGGTAGCCGAACAGATTAACGATGCGCACCACCACCCGTTTGATGCCCATATTGCCAAGCACCATCGGGATCATCATCAGCCCGGCGTGAAACGGCGTAAATCCCATGCCGACCTGCAAAAAAATCGGCGTCATAAAAGGCAGCATACCGCTGCCAATCCGCCCAAGGAAGCTGCCGAGCAGGCCAATCGAGAAAAGACGGTTGTCGAACAGCTTCAGGCTAAACAGCGCGTTGTCGTTGCCGCGCGCATGCAGCAGATAACAGAGCAGCGAAGCGAAGCCGATCAGGATCATCGCGCCCAGCAGCAGCGACGAATTGCTGCTGCGCCGGCCGTCGAGCGCCAGGGTCAGCGTCGCCATGCCGATGGCCAGCAGCAGAAAGCCGAGGAAATCGAAGCGCCGCGTCTGCATCGAGTAGTTGGGCATCAGCGTCAGGGTGGCGATAGCGCCGATAATGCCGACCGGGATATTGATCAGAAAGATCCAGTGCCAGCTGGCGTACTCCACCAGCACGCCGCCGAGCGCTGGCCCCACCAGCGGGCCGATCTGTCCCGGCAGGGTAACGAAGGTCATCGCCGACATATACTGCTCGCGCGGTACGATTTTCATTACGGTCAGGCGGCCGACCGGCACCATCATCGCGCCGCCGATGCCCTGCACCACGCGCGCCATCACCAGCTGATCGAGCGTCGAGGAGAAGGCGCAGAGCAGCGAGCCGACGCTGAACAGCACGATAGCGCTGAAGAAGATATTGCGCACGCCGAAGCGGTCCGCCAGCCAGCCGCTCATCGGCAGCGTGACCGCCACCGTCAGCAGATAGGAGACGATCACCGAATGCATATGCAGCGGACTGACGCCCAGGTCGTGCGCCATTGAGGGAAGGGCGGTGTTGACGATGGTGGTGTCCAGCGTCTGCATAAAGAAACCGAAGGCGACAATCCACAGCTGCCAGCGAACCGTCGCGTTTTGGGCGTTCATTGCTTTGCTCCCCCTTAAGTCTCTGCCGTACGTGCGCCTGCGCTGCGCCTGCGCCGCAGCTTATCCATATAGAGATAGACCACCGGCGTCGTATAGAGCGTCAACAGCTGGCTCATAATCAGTCCGCCCGCGATGGTGATGCCGAGCGGCTGGCGCAGCTCCGCGCCGTCGCCGCTGGTGATCACCAGCGGCAGCGCGCCAAACAGCGCGGCGAGCGTGGTCATCAGAATCGGGCGAAAGCGCAGCAGGCAGGCCTGGAAAATGGCGTCACGCGCACTCAGATTGCCGCTGCGCTGCGCCTCCAGCGCAAAGTCGACCATCATAATGGCGTTCTTCTTCACGATGCCGATCAGCAGCAAAATGCCGATAAGGGCGATCAGGCTGAACGGCGTATCGAACAGCGTCAGCGCCAGCAGCGCGCCGACCCCGGCCGAGGGCAGCGTAGAGAGAATGGTCAGCGGATGGACATAGCTCTCATAGAGTATGCCCAGCACAATATAGACGGCGGCGATGGCGGCGAGCATCAGCCAGATCTGGCTGCCCTGCGACTGCTCAAACACCTGCGCGGTGCCGGCGAAGCTGCCGCGCACGCTGGCGGGCACGCCGATAGCCGTCATGGTGCGGTCTATCGCCTCAGACGCCTGCGACAGCGAAACGCCCTCCGGCAGGTTGAAGGAGATAGTCGAGGCGGCGGAGAGCCCCTCATGGTTAACCGAAAGCGGCGCGTTGGCGGGCTGCCATCGGGCGAACCACGACAGCGGAATCGCCTTGCCGTCGCTGTTGATCACAAACATCTGCTCCAGCGCGCTGATATCCTGGGTGTAGCGCGGATCGACCTCCATCACCACCTTGTACTGATTCAGCGGCTGATAGATGGTGGAAATCTGCCGCTGGCCGAAGGCGTTGTTCAGCAGGGCGTTTGCCTCAGAGACGTCGATGCCGAGGCGCGACATGCTTTCGCGATCGTAGATCAGCGCCATTTCGCTGCCCTTATCCTGCTGATCGGAGTTCACGTCCGCCAGCTGCGGCAGCGCGGAGAAGGCCTGGCGGATTTTCGGCTCCCACTCGCGCAGCGCGGCGAGATCGTCAGAGAGCAGGGAATACTGATAGCTGGCGTTCGCCTCGCGGCCGCCGGCGCGCAGATCCTGCACCGCGTTGAGGTAGAGACTGGCGCCAGGCTCTTTCGCCAGCTTCGTGCGCAGCCGGGCGATGACCGCCTGGGCGTTTTCGCTGCGCTCGGAGAGCGGCTTTAGCGAAATAAACATCGAGCCGCTGTTGGTGCGCATGCCGCCGGTAAAGCCCACCACGCTCTCGACCGCCGGATCGGCCTTCACGATCACCATAAAATCCTGCAGCTTCTGGCGCATCGCCTGAAAAGAGATACTCTGGTCGGCGGAAATAAAGCCCATCAGGCGGCCGGTATCCTGCTCCGGCATAAAGGTTTTCGGCACCTGAATAAAGAGCCAGACGGTCAGGGCGACGGTGCCAAAAAGCAGCAGCAGCACCCAGCGCGCATGATTCAGCACCCAGCCCAGCGAGCGGCCATAACCCTGCTGGATCGCCAGCAGCATCCGGCCTGCGCCGCGGCGGCGCGGCTGGGCGCGCGGCGCATGCGGCTTCAGCAAATAGGCGCACATCATCGGCGTCAGGGTCAGGGAGATCACCATCGAGATGGCGATCGCCACCGACAGCGTAATGGCGAATTCAGAGAAGAAGCGGCCAATCAGCCCGCCGATCATCAGCAGCGGCAAAAAGACGGCGATCAGCGACAGGCTCATCGACAGCACGGTAAAGCCCACCTCGCGCACGCCGGTCAGCGCCGCCTGTAGCGGCTTCATGCCCGCCTCGACGTGGCGCGCGATATTCTCCAGCACCACGATGGCGTCATCCACCACGAAACCGGTGGCGATGGTCAGCGCCATGAGCGACAGGTTATTCAGGCTAAAGCCGCACAGGTACATCGCGGCGAAGGTGCCGATCAGCGACACCGGCACGGCAGCGGCGGGGATCAGCGTAGCGCGACCGGAGCGCAGGAAAACAAACACCACCATAATCACCAGCACCACGGCGATGGTCAGCGACTGCTCTACCTCATGCAGCGAGGCGCGAATGGTGGGCGAGCGGTCCTGCGCAATCTGCAGGTCGATAGCGGCGGGGATGGTCTGATGCAGCGTCGGCAGCTCGGCGCGAATGCGATCGACGGTATCGATCACGTTTGCCTCCGGCGTTTTACGCACCAGCAGCAGCACCGCGGGCTTGCCGTCCGCCATCCCGGCGTTGCGCACGTCCTGCACCGAGTCCTGCACGCTGGCGACGTCGGCCAGCTTCACCGCCGCGCCGTTGCTGTAGTGCACCACCAGCGGCGCATAGTCGCTGGCGCTTTTCAGCTCGTCGTTGGTGCGCAGCTGCCAGCGCTGCTGGCCATCCTCTACCGCGCCCTGCGGACGCCGCTGGTTGGCGTTGGCGATCGCCTCGCGCACCGCGTCCAGCGAGACGCCCTGATTAAACAGCGCCTGCGGATTCAGCGCGACGCGCACCGCAGGCAGCGAACTGCCGCCGACGGTGACGTCGCCGACGCCTTCGATCTGCGACAGCTTCTGCGCCAGCTGGGTCGAGGCGTAGTCGTAGAGCTGGCCGGGATTATAGATATCCGAGGTTAGCGTCATGATCATAATCGGCGCGTCCGAGGGATTGACCTTGCGCCAGGTAGGGCGGCTCGGCATCCCGGTCGGCAGCAGGCTTTGCGCCGCGTTGATGGCCGCCTGCACGTCGCGCGCCGCGCCGTTGATATCGCGGTCAAAATCGAGCACCAGGATAATGCGCGTGCTGCCGAGCGAGCTGGTGGAGGTCATTTCGCTGACCCCGGCGATGCGGCCCAGCGAACGCTCCAGCGGCGTCGCCACCGACGAGGCCATAATCTCCGGCGAGGCGCCCGGCAGCGAGGCGGAAATCACAATTACCGGAAAGTCGACCTGCGGCAGCGGGGCGACCGGCAGCAGGCGAAAGCCGAGCGCGCCCGCCAGCGCAATGGCGATGGTGAGCAGCGTCGTCGCTACCGGACGATGGATAAACAGCGCGAAGAACCTCACTGCTGCGCCTCCCGGCCGTGAAAGCGGCGGCGCGCGGCGCGGCCGAGGCGATCGAACAGCAGATAGATCACCGGCGTGGTAAACAGCGTCAGCACCTGGCTCAGGATCAGCCCGCCCACCATGGCGATGCCGAGCGGGTGGCGCAGCTCCGCACCGACGCCGGTACTGAGCATCAGCGGCAGCGCGCCCAGCAGCGCCGCCAGCGTGGTCATCAGGATCGGACGGAAGCGCAGCAGGCACGCCTGGAAGATGGCGTCATAGGGCGTCATCCCCTGTTCGCGCTCGGCGGCCAGCGCAAAGTCGATCATCATAATGGCGTTCTTCTTCACGATGCCGATCAGCAGAATAATGCCGATAATGGCGACAATATCCAGCTCGCCGCCGCTCACTATCAGCGCCAGCAGCGCGCCGACGCCGGCGGTGGGCAGCGTCGACAAAATAGTGATGGGATGAATAAAGCTCTCATAGAGCACGCCGAGCACGATATACATCGCCACGATGGCCGCGACGATCAGCCAGACGGTGCTGGTGAGCGCCGCCTCGAACGCCAGGGTGCTGCCCTGGAACTGGGTCATCAGTTCGGAAGGCATGCCGAGCCGCGCTTCCGCCGCGCTGACCGCTTTCACCGCGTCGCCCAGCGAATAGCCGTCGGCGACGTTAAAAGAGAAGGTCGCCGACGGGAACTGATCGAGATGGTTAATGCTTAGCGCGCTGTGGCGCTGCTCAACGCTGGCAATGGCGCTGAGCGGCACGCTGCCGCCGTCGGCGCTGGTCAGCCGGATCCCCTCCAGGCCCGCCAGGCCGGGCGTGGTGCGGTTATCCTGCTCCAGCACCACGCGATACTGGTTCGCCTGGGTGTAGATGGTGGAGATCAGGCGCTGGCCAAAGGCGTTATAGAGCGCGTTATCGACGTCGGCCATGCTGATGCCGAGGCGGCTGGCGCTGTCGCGATCGACATTGACGTACGCCTCCAGCCCCTGATCCTGCCAGTCGCTGCTGATGTCGCGCAGTTCAGGCGACTGGCGCAGCGCCTCCAGCAGTTTGGGCACCCAGGTGCCAAGCGATTCCAGCGAGCCGGACTGCAGCGTGAACTGATAGGGGGTGCGGCTCGCCTGGGTATCAATGGTGAGATCCTGCACCGGCTGCAGCCACAGCGTAACGCCGGGAAGCTGGCTGATCTGCTGCTGCAGCCGCTGCTGCACCTGCGGAATGCGGTCATCGCGCTCGCTCAGCGGCTTCAGGTTGATCTGCAGACGCGCGCTGTTGAGAGCGGCGTTGGTGCCGTCGACCCCCACGAAAGAGGTGATGCTCTGCACCGCCGGATCCTTCACGATTAGCGAGGCGACGTCGCGCGTGCGCGCCGCCATGCTGGCGTACGAGGCGCTCTGCGGCGCCTGCAGCGTGCCCTGAATAATCGAGTTATCCTGCTGCGGGAAAAAGCCTTTCGGAATCACGATCCACAGCAGCACGGTCAACAGCAGCGTGCCGAGCGCCACCGACAGCGTCAGCCAGGGATGCGCCAGCACCTTGCGCAGCCAGCGGCCATATCCGGCGATGACCCGCTCAAAAAAGGCTTCGCTGGCGCGCGAAAAACGGTTCTGCTTGCGCAGCGACTCGGCGCTGAGCATGCGCGCGCACATCATCGGCGTCAGCGTCAGCGAGACCACGGCGGAGATCAGGATCGCCACCGCCAGCGTCACGGCGAACTCGCGGAACAGGCGGCCGATCACGTCGCCCATAAACAGCAGCGGGATCAGCACCGCGATCAGCGAAAAGGTGAGCGAGATAATGGTGAAGCCGATTTCGCCTGCGCCCTTGAGCGCGGCAGTAAGCGGTTTTTCCCCCTTCTCCAGATAGCGGGTGATGTTTTCAATCACTACGATGGCGTCGTCCACCACAAAGCCGGTGGCGATCGTCAGCGCCATCAGCGTCAGGTTATTGATAGAGAAGCCGAGGAAGTACATGGCGGCGAAGGTGCCAACCAGCGACAGCGGCACGGCGACGGCGGGAATGATTGTCGCCGGCACGTTGCGCAGGAACAGGTAGATAATCATCACCACCAGGCCGATCGCCAGCATCAGCTCATGCTGGGTATCGGTGACCGAGGCGCGAATATTGGTGGTGCGATCGGTCAGCATCTGCACCTTTACCGACTTCGGCAGCGCGGCGGTGAGCGACGGCAGCAGCGCGCGGATACTGTCGGCGGTGGCGATAATATTGGCGCCCGGCTGGCGCTGCACGTTAAGCACGATGGCGGCCTCGCGGTTCGCCCAGGCGCCGAGCCAGCGGTTTTCCGCCCCCTGTTCGATAGTGGCAACATCGCCGAGCCGGACCGGCGCGCCATTTTTATAGCTGACAATCAGCTGACGGTAATCCTCCGCCGACTTCATCTGGTCGTTGGCGGAAAGGGTAATCGAGCGCTCCGGGCCGTCGAGGCTGCCTTTCGCCGAGTTGACGTTGGCGCTGCTGATAGCGGTGCGCACCTCTTCGCTGCTGAGGCCGAGCGCCGCCAGCGCCTGGGCGTTCATCTGCACGCGCACCGCCGGGCGTTGACCGCCGGAGAGCGTCACCAGCCCGACGCCGGAAACCTGAGAGATCTTCTGCGCAACGCGCGTCTCCACCATATCCTGCACCTGGGTCAGCGGCATGCTGCTGGTGGTGACCGCCAGCGTCATAATCGGCGGATCGGCGGGATTGACCTTGCTGTAGACCGGCGGGTTAGGCAGGTCATTAGGCAGCAGGCTGGTGGCGGCGTTAATGGCGGCCTGCACTTCCTGCTCGGCAACGTCGAGCGGCAGCGTGAGCTGGAACTGCAGGGTAATCACCGATGCGCCGCCGGAGCTTTGCGACGCCATCTGCTTTAGCCCTGACATCTGGCCGAACTGGCGCTCAAGCGGCGCGGTAATGGCGGAGGTGGTGACGTCCGGGCTGGCGCCGGGATAGAGCGTCACCACCTGGATGGTTGGATAGTCCACTTCCGGCAGCGCCGAAACCGGCAGAAAACGGTAGCCGAGGATGCCCGCCAGCAGAATAGCGATCATCAGCAGCGTGGTGGCGACCGGACGTAAAATAAACTGACGCGACGGTCCGCCGCTGGCGTCAGGAGGCGTAACCTGCATTACTCGCGCGCTCCTTTTGCCGGTTGCGCCGCGCGGCTACTTTTCAACGCGGTGCTCTGCGGCGCAACGACCTCAACTTTCGCCCCTTCCGTCAGGCGATCCAGCCCGTCGGTGACCACGCGTTCGCCCGCGCTCAGGCCGGCGTTAATCACCACCTGATGGCTGTCCTGCAGGCCAGGGGTGACGCTTTTCTTGCTCACCTTATTGTCGCTGTTCACCACCCAGACAAAGTAGCCTTCATTGCCCATCTGCAGCGCGGCGGTCGGAATAACGATGGCGTCCTGCAGGGTATTGACCTTCAGCCGCGCGTTAACGAACTGGTTAGGAAAGAGTTTGTCATCCTGATTGTCGAAGCGCGCCTTCATCTTGATGGTGCCGGTGGTGGCGTCGATCTGGTTGTCGATGCTGAGCAGCGCGCCCTGGGTCAGCAGCGTCTGGTTGCTGCGATCCCAGGCCTCGACCACCAGCGGCTGGCCGCTTTTCTGCGCCTGCATAATCTCGGGCAGATAATTTTCCGCCAGGCTGAAGAGCACGTCGATGGGATGGGTCTGGGTGATCACCACCAGACCGTTGGTATCGCCGCTGGTGATGTAGTTACCGACATCCACCTGCTTCAGGCCGACGCGACCCGCTATCGGCGACGTAATGCGGCTGTAGGTCAGATTGAGCTGGGCGCTGGCGACGCTGCCTTCGTCCGCCTTAATGGTGCCTAGGGTTTCGCTCACCAGCGAACGCTGGGTATCCAGCTCCTGCTGCGACACCAGCGAGGTTTTCGCCAGCTTTTCAAAGCGCGCCAGGTCGCGGCGGGCGTTCGCCAGCGTCGCCTGATCTTTCGCCAGCTGGCCCTGCGCCTGAGTTAACGCTACCTGATAAGGCCGGGGATCGATCTCCGCCAGCAGCTGGCCCGCTTTGACCTGCTCGCCTTCCTGAAAATGGATCGCCATCAGCTCGCCATCGACGCGGCTGCGCACCGTCACGGTGCTGGCGGCGGTGACGGTGCCGAGCCCGCTTAAAAAGTGCGGCACGCTCTGGCTGACGGCGGTGGCGGCCTGCACCGGGGCCGGCGGGGCGCCTGCGCCCCCTTTGCCGCGCTGCGGTCGGGTTGACGCCTGAGGGTCGGCGTCAGGCTGCGCCGGATGGTGCCACCAGTAGTAGCCGCCTGCGGCGGCAGCCAGCAGGGCCAGCAGCAGCAGGCTCTTTTTCAACAAGGAAGGTCGGTTCATCTTATCGGTTGCTCTCCAGCAGTGTCGAAATCCCCAAAACGCAGGCTGAAACGCGGCAGCCTGCAAATAGCAGAGTGTAGACCCGCAACGCGGGCAGAAGTTGAAGGAATTAAGGATATCTGTCAGACCGACGTAAGTATCCCTGTCAGAACAAACTTATCGAGGAATTACGCATAAGGAGTGGTTTTTGCTTTTGCTATGCTGTTAAGCAGGGCATTTCTTACAGAAGGAGAAAATGATGAGTCAGGTTGAAACCCGCCAGCTCGGCGATACCGGTATTCAGGTGCCGCTGCTGACCTTCGGCGGCAACGTCTTCGGCTGGACGCTGGATGAGGCGAACTCTTTTTCCTTGCTCGATGCGCTGGTGGAGAAAGGGCTGTGGTTTATCGATACCGCCGACGTCTACTCGCGCTGGGCGCCGGGCAATAAAGGCGGCGAGTCTGAGACCATTATCGGCAACTGGCTGAAAAAGAGCGGCAAACGCGACCGCATCGTGCTGGCGACCAAGGTCGGCATGGCGCTTTCGCCGGAGAAAACCGGCCTGAAGCCGCAGTATATTCGTCAGGCGGTAGAGGATTCGCTGCGCCGTCTGCAAACCGACTATATCGATCTCTATCAGGCGCACCGTGACGATACCGATACGCCGCTGGCGGAAACCCTCGCGGCGTTTGATTCGCTGATCAAAGAGGGCAAGGTGCGCGCCATTGGTGCCTCCAACTACAGCGCGCCGCGCCTGCAGGAGGCGCTGAAGATCAGCGAGGAGCAGGGCCTGGCGCACTACGCCACCCTGCAGCCCGAGTACAACCTTTACGATCGCGAAGGCTACGAGTCGGGGCTGGAGGCGGTGGCGACCCGGCATGGGCTGGGGGTGATTAACTACTATTCGCTGGCGAGCGGATTCCTGAGCGGCAAATATCGCAGCGCGGCGGACGCCAGCAAAAGCGCGCGCGGGCAGGGCGTGGTGGAGAAGTATCTCAATCCGCGCGGCCTGAAGATCCTGGCGGCGCTGGATGAGATCGCCCTGACGCGCGGCGTGACCCCGACCCAGGTGGCGCTGGCGTGGCAGATTGCCCGACCCAGCATTACCGCGCCGATTGTCAGCGCAACGTCGCTCGCTCAGCTCGACGATCTGATCGGCGCAAGGCAGCTGCGCCTGACGCCGGAAGAGAGTGAAAAGCTGACCCAGGCCAGCCGCTAATCCCGCCAGACGGGGCGTTAGCGCCTCGTCTTTAATTTGCGTGCCATATAGTGCGTTAATTTCAGCCGCGTTTCTGTTCAGCGATCCCCTTCACAATTGTTTGAAGAAACTGTCTCTTTGCCTATTCGTGCGCACATTTTTACAAAAGTTGAACTTTTTGCAGCACTATTCTCTGCGTGGAAATAACCTCCATCCAGATAAGAAGAACGATTATGAACACAAATAAAGCAGTGCAACGCTTCCCGCTGCGCCGAGTGGCGGCCGGCTCCCTGATGTTTGCCATGCTGAGCGCCTCTGCTGTGGCCGCAGACGCTTTCAGCTATGACTCGCCTTATATGTTCGGCGACTGGGGCGGTTCGCGAACGCAGCTGGAAAATGACGGCGTTAAATTTGACGTTAATTACACCATGGAAAGCGCATCGAACCTCGGCGGCGGCGCCGATACTAACACCTCTATGCGCTACAGCGATCAGTGGGCGTTCGGTGCCAATCTCGATCTGGAAAAGCTGCTGGGCTGGCAGGATACGCAGTTCCAGGCGACCATCACCAACCGCGACGGGCGTAATATTTCCGATCAGGTGGCCGATCGTCGCACCGGCATGCTCTCTTCGGTGCAGGAAGTGTACGGACGCGGGCAGACCTGGCGTCTGACGCAGTTCTGGCTGAGCAAAGGGTTGTTTGACGACGTCGTCAACCTGAAAGCGGGTCGCGTGACCGTGGGCGAAGATTTCGATAACTTCGACAGCAAGTTCCAGAACCTGGCGTTCGGCAGCGGCCAGGCGGGTAACTGGCGCGGCGACCGCTGGTTTAACTGGCCGGTATCGCAGTGGGGCGGCCGCGTGAAGCTCAATATCACGCCGGAAGTCTTCTTCCAGGTCGGCTTCTATAACCAGAACCGCGCTAACTACGATCGCGGCGACGGTTTCCGTCTCGATACCAGCAACTCCGAGGGCAACCTGGTGCCGGTGGAACTGGGCTGGAAGCCGACGCTGGGCCCGGATAAACTGCCGGGTAACTACCGCATCGGCTACTACTATTCGTCCGCCAACGGCGACGTTTACGGCAGCTGGCGCGACGGTGCCTATCAGGATAAAGATCACGCCTACGGCGGCTACGTGCTGTTACAGCAGCAGCTGACCGCGCAGGGCGGCGACGCCAGCCGCGGCATCGGCGTGTCGGTGCAGGCGGTGATGAACGATCACAAAACGTCGAAGACCGACAACTATCAGTCGATCGCCTTTACCTGGGCGGGGCCGTTTGATGCGCGTCCTGAAGATGAGATCGGCATTGCCGCGGCGCGTATTCACGTTAACAGCGACTACACCCGCGCGCAGCGTCAGCAGAACGCCGCCAACGGCGAAACGGACTTTAACAGCCCGACCTATCTGCCGATTCAGGATGGTTCGGAATATAACTACGAGCTTTACTACAACGTGAAGCTGGCGAAATGGCTGCAGGTGCGTCCGAACGTGCAGTATATCGTGGCGCCGGGTGCGGTAAGCGAAGTGAAAGACGCCTTTGTCGGCGGCATCAGCGCCAATATCAACTTCTGATAGCGCAGCGGCCTGAGGCTGACGCCTCAGGTCGCACAGAACATGGCATGGTGCAAAGCCTGCCGCGACCGGGACAAAACGCCGGGCGCGTTTTTGCTCAACGCGGCGCCTTGCCCCTTTACGGACGCACCTCAGAGATGAGGTGCGTCTTTTCTTTTAGCGAAACATGACCTCTGCCCAGCGCGCCAGACCGGCCGTAACCGAGCCGAAGTCATCACCGCTGGCGATGGGCGTCTCCGGCAGCGCCTGCTGTAGCGCGGCGCGCAGCACCGGCGAACGCGCGCTGCCGCCCGTCAGATAGATCACCTCGGGTTTTGCGTCGCAGCTGGCGAGCGCCAGATGCACCTGCTCCAGAATACGCTCCAGCGGCTGATTAATCGCCTCCTGCAGCATGCCGTCGCTGATGGCGGCCTGCATCTGTGGCGCGATAAAGTCGAGGCTGGCGTCGAAAGCGGCGCGATCGGAAAGGGCGATCTTGCTCTCCTCCGCCGCGCGCACCAGACGATAGCCGAGCTTCTGCTGCCAGACTTTCAGCAGATGCGCCACCTGTTCGCTCTGTTCCGCGTCGCGCACCAGATCGCGCAGCAGCTTGCCGCAGGCGGCGGAGTAAAACTCGCTCTGCGCCGGTACGTCATTAATCGCCACCGCGTTCCACCACGGCAGCGCGGGCAGGGCGGTGCCTTTCTGCGTCCGGCCGCCGAGGCCGAGCAGGGGCATCAGGGTTTTAAACGCCAGCATAATATCGAGATCGTTGCCGCCCACGCGGCAGCCGCTGTGGCCGAGCAGGCTCTCGCGGCGGTCTGACAGCTTGCGCCACTCCGGCCCCATCAGCAGCATCGAGCAGTCGGTGGTACCGCCGCCGATATCCACTACCAGCACGCGCGTCTCTTTGTCCAGCGTCGCTTCGAAATCGAGTCCCGCCGCCACCGGCTCGAACTGAAACTCCACGTCGCGGAAACCGGCGCGCTTCGCGGCGCGCAGCAGAATGCCCTGCGCCTGGGCGTTAGCGTCGTCGCCGCCGAGCCCCTGAAAGTTTATGGGACGGCCAATAACCGCCTGATCGATCGCCGCGTCGAGCTGCGCTTCGCCCTGTTCGCGGATATGGCGCATCATGGCGCACACCAGGTCTTCAAACAGCGCGATCTGCTGCGGCTTCAGGCCGCTGGCACCGAGAAAGGATTTGGGGGATTTAACGAACCAGGTCTCTTCCGGGTCGGTCATATAGTGCTGCAGCGCGCTCAGGCCGAACTGTACGCTGGTGGCTGACACCTCGATATCCTCTTCGCGGTTGTAGCGCAGCGCGCGCTGCAGCAGCGCGGTGGTCTCCGCGTCCGGGGTCGCGACCTGATGGTGGCGATAGAGCCATTCGCTCACCGCTTCGCGCGTGGGTGCGGCAATCATCGACGGCAGCAGGCGCTGACCCTTCTCCAGCGTCAGCAGACGCGGCGTGTGATTTTCGCACACCGCAATGGAACAGTTCGCCGTACCGTAATCGAAACCAATGAACATCTGATGCCCCTCCCGGAAAAAAGGGGGCGACTTTAGCGCAGCTGGGCGGGGCTGGCAAGCGGCTCAGCGCGCCTGCGGCGCGTAAACCATCAACCGTCCGCGGCCGGCATTTTTGGCGTTATAACAGGCGATGTCCGCCTGCGACAGCACCTCGGTACCGACGCCGTTGTCGGCGGCTATCTGCGTCAGCCCGGCGCTGGCCCCCACCTGATACACGCTGCCCTGCCAGTTAAATTCATAGCTGTTAACCGCTGAGACGATGCGCTGCACCACCTCGCACCCCTGCGGCATTGCGCATTCCGGCATCAGCAGGGCGAACTCGTCGCCGCCGAGGCGCGCCAGGAAATCGGCGCCGCGCAGATGGCGCTGCATCAGCTCGGCGAGTTCGCGCAGCAGCGCGTCGCCCGCCGCGTGGCCGGCGCTGTCGTTGACCGCTTTAAACTTATCGAGATCGATAAATGCCAGCACATGCTGATGCCCACGCGTCACCGCGTCGCCCAGCAGACGCTGCAGCTGACCATCGAAGCTGGCGCGGTTCGGCAGCCGGGTCAGGGTGTCATGCAGCGCGCTGTAGCTAAGGCGCTGCATCATCTGGCGCGATTCGCTGACGTCCTGAATAACGATGACCGCCCCGATCTCTTCCCCCTCCAGGGTGCGCAGCGGGGTGATGCTGTAGTGGATCTCTACCACGCCGCCGTCGGCGCCGTGCAGCACCAGTTCGTCATCCAGATCGGGGGTAATTTTTTCCGTCGGCAGGCGGCGCAGGCGCTGGTTTTCCATCGGCGCGCCGTGAACGCCCTGGGTGATATGCAGCAGTTCGCTCAGCGGTTTACCCGCCGCCTCTTCCTGCCGCCAGCCGCTCATCTTCTCCGCCACCGGGTTCATAAAGGTCACGCGCATCTCGCTGTCGGTGCTGATAACCGCTTCGCCGATGGAATCGAGCGTAATCGCCATGCGCTCTTTTTCCTGAAACAGCGCGTCGGTGAGGTGGCGCAGGTGGGTCACATCCTGGCAGATGCCCAGCATGCGTTCGATGCGTCCCTCCTGATTAAAGAAGCGACGCGCCTGAGTGCGCAGCGTGCGCGTCCCGTCGGCGCGCTGAATGCGGTACTCAATATCGAAAACGTCGACCTTCTCTGACGGCTGCAGCGCGCGGTCGAGCCGCTCGCGATCCGCCGGGTGTACCTGGCTGCGCCACAGCTCGCGGCTGGGCGGCTGGTGGGCGGGCAGGTCGAACAGCCGGTACATATGGCGGTCCCACATCATCTCATTGCGCGTCAGGTTCCATTCATAGACGCCAATATCGCCCGCCTCGTTGGCCAGGGTGATGCGCTCCATCAGCTGCCGGTTTACCTGCTCGCTCTGCTTCAGCTCTGAAATATCGATAATCTGGGAAATAAAGTAGAGCGGCTGCTGCACGCCGTCGCGCACCAGCGACACCGTCAGGCGCGCCCAGACGATCTCGCCGCTTTTACGGAAGTAGCGTTTCTCGATGGTATAGGCGTCAATCTCGCCGCGCAGCAGCCTGTCGGCATGCTGCAGATCGTTTTCCAGATCGTCGGGGTGGGTAATCTGCTGGAAGGTGAGCTTTTTCAGCTCGGCATCGGGAAAGCCCAGCGTCAGGCAGAGAGAGTGATTGACCTGCAGCCAGCCTCCCTGCGGCGACACCAGCGCCATACCGATGGCGGAATATTCCATCGCGTGGCGAAACCGGGTTTCGCTTTCGCTAATGTGATGCTTTTCGCGCTGAAAGGCGTCCATAACCAGCGCCATCACATGGCTCGGAATCAGCACCAGCAGTAAGGGCAGCCAGCTGGCGATCTGGCCCGGCACGTCGCTGCGCGTTTCGATGGGGGTAGGGCCGAGCGTCAGAAACAGCGAAATCGCACAGGCGTTGAGCAAAAACAGTAAAAAGGCGTCACGCTTCGGCAGCCGCACGGCGCACCAGAAGAGGATCACCACGATAAAGGTAAATGGCCAGGGCATAAAGCGCAGCGCCAGCCAGCTCGCGCCCGCGGTCAGCAGCAGGGTAAAGAGGAACTCCGCCACGCGGTGCAGGCTAACCGCGGCAAGCCGCAGCGGCCAGGGCATCAGCAGCAGCACCGGGCCGAGCGCCAGCATGCCGATGATTTCAGAAATTACCCAGGTCGAGAAAAAGGATAAGGTGCCGTGGCTGCTGATATTCAGCATCCACAGCGCCAGCAGGCCGCCCACCAGCGGCGTAATAATGCCGACCGAGAGCACAAATCGCAGCCAGTCGTGCAGGGCGTTCAGCGGCGCATGGCGCTTCAGCAGCGCGCGCAGCAAGAGGCCGCCCACCATCGCCTGCAGCACGTTAAGCAGGGTAAATTTCAGGTTCCCCAGATTGAACCCGAGTATCAGCGCGTTCGCCAGCGCGGTGCCCGCCGCACAGCCCAGCAGCAGCAGCGGCGCATGGCGGGAAGGCGAGCGAAAGGCGACGATGGTCATCAGCGCGGTCGCGAACCAGAGAGGCGAAATGCGGCCGCTGAAGACAATCAGCTCCAGGCAGAAAAGCGTCAGCAGAAAAGCGAGCGCTGCCAGAATCAGGGCGCTCAGCAGGGTTTTTTGCGGTTTGTCCGGCAAGGACAACAGTTCAATACTCATTCACTAACCCGGCAACGCGCACCGCGTCTGGATGACGAAAAATGCGCCAGTCATTCTCTTTTGGGCATGCTAGCACATCGCCGCTGCCGTGGGTCGGTTAAATCAAATTAGTGTGTTATTCAACGGATTGACTGGCCCTGTCGCGGCGCAACAGGGCGTAGACAGGCTACTGGCGGAAGAGATCGGCGCGCGTGAAGGGTTTCTCCAGCCCCGCCAGATCGGCGGAAAAGCGCTCGAGGAACTGTTGGGTCGTGGCCAGGCGTCCGTGGCCCAGCAGCAGCAGCGGCACTAAAAAAGCGGCGCCAATCTGCGGCCAGCTAAAGCCCTTCAGGGCGGTGCGGCGCTGGCTAAGCAGAAACGCCGAGCTGAGAGTAAAGCCCAGCAGGAGGCCGGTTGCCACTTCGCTGGCGGAGTGCGCGTGGATCACCAGGCGTGAGAAGCCCACCATCAGCGGAATCAGATAGCCGACGCCGATGGCGAGCAGCCGCAGCGGGGTCGGCCAGCGGCCGGAGACCAGCCACAGCATCACCGGCCAGAGCGTTGCCGACATCGCGCTGTGCCCGCTGAAGCCGGTAAAGTTAAAGCGGGCGCTGCCGATGCCGAAGCCGAGAAACAGAATCTTCGACAGGCTCACCAGCAGGCCAGCCAGGCCAAAGGCGAGCAGCCAGTACCAGACCGTGCGGCGGTTATCGCTCTTCCACGGCAGGATCAGGGCGATGATCACCGCAGTAGGGATCAGCAGCATGCTGTCGCCGAAATAGGTCAGTGTTCTCCAGTGCATAAGCTTCCTTTTTGTGGGCCGACAGTGATATTCCCGCGCCCTTTTCCGGGGCGGAACGCGCTTCCGTCGCCTGTTGCGCCAGCCGCATAAGTAAAAACAGATCTGTCAGTTAGTTTATCGGGTAATGGTTTCGGTTTGAAAAGGGGAAATTCTGAAATGCCTGGAGCGGCTTTTTCTGGCGTCAAAAGAATGAAATCCCTATACTTAGCGCCTACTAAACCCTCTCCATTCCGTCCTGCGTCAAAACGTCTAAACCGCGTACAGCGCAGGCTCCAGTATCAGGTCTTAAAAAAAGTATGAGTGACAAGTCTCATCAGTGCGTGATTGTGGGCATTGCCGGTGCCTCCGCATCCGGAAAAAGTTTAATCGCCAGCACGCTCTATCGTGAAATCCGCGATCAGGTCGGTGACGAGCATATCGGGGTTATTCCTGAAGATGCTTATTACAAGGATCAAAGTCACCTCACCATGGAAGAGAGGGTAAAAACCAACTACGACCACCCCAGCGCGATGGATCACGATCTGCTGCTGCAGCATCTGCAGGCGCTGAAAGCGGGCCAGGCGATCGATCTGCCGGTCTACAGCTACGTTGAGCATACCCGCACCCGCGACACTATTCACCTGAAGCCGAAAAAGGTGATTATTCTGGAGGGGATCCTGCTGCTCACCGACGCGCGCCTGCGCCAGGAGCTGAACTTCTCTATTTTCGTTGATACGCCGCTCGACATCTGCCTGATGCGCCGCATGAAGCGCGACGTGAACGAGCGCGGCCGCTCAATGGATTCGGTGATGAGCCAGTATCAGAAAACCGTGCGTCCGATGTTCCTGCAGTTTATCGAACCTTCGAAGCAGTACGCCGACATTATCGTGCCGCGCGGCGGGAAAAACCGTATCGCCATTGATATCCTCAAGTCGAGGATCAACCAGTTTTTTGAGTAGCCGCGTCGGGTCTGGCGCGCAGCGAGCCGCCTGTCACGCGAGTTTCAGGCAGTTCGCTACACTTATATCATGGAGACAGATGAATGAGATTATGTGACCGCGATATTGAAGCCTGGCTGGATGACGGCAGGCTTGCTATCGATCCGCGTCCCCCGGTCGAGCGCATCAACGGTGCCACCGTCGATGTCCGTCTGGGCAATCAGTTCCGCACGTTCCGGGGCCACACCGCCGCCTTTATTGATTTAAGCGGCCCGAAAGATGAAGTCAGCGCTGCGCTGGATCGCGTAATGAGCGATGAGATTGTGCTGCCGGAAGGCGAAGCCTTTTTCCTGCATCCCGGCGAACTGGCGCTGGCGGTAACCTTCGAGTCGGTCACTATTCCAGACGATCTGGTGGGCTGGCTGGACGGCCGCTCCTCGCTGGCGCGTCTCGGGCTGATGGTGCACGTTACCGCACACCGTATCGATCCCGGCTGGCAGGGCCGTATCGTGCTGGAGTTCTATAATTCCGGTAAGCTGCCGCTGGCGCTGCGTCCAGGCATGCTGATCGGCGCGCTAAGCTTTGAGCCCCTTTCCGGGCCGGCGGTGCGGCCTTACAACCGTCGCGAAGACGCTAAATATCGCGGACAGCAGGGCGCTGTCGCCAGTCGTATCGACAAAGATTAAACCGCGAGCATGGGGATGTGATGAAAAGAGTGATAACCACGCTGGCCATTTTACTGGTGGTCATCGTTGCAGGCATGACCGCGCTGGTGCTGCTGGTCAATCCAAACGATTTTCGATCCTACATGGTGAAGCAGGTCGAGCAACGCAGTGGTTATCGGCTGGAGGTGAGCGGCGATCTGCGCTGGCACGTCTGGCCTAAGCTCAGCATTCTGGCCGGTCGCATGAGCCTGACCGCTCCCGGCGCCGCGCAGCCGCTGGTCACGGCGG
Organism: Pantoea sp. ACRSC; assembly: GCF_022346785.1. Lineage (NCBI taxonomy): Bacteria > Pseudomonadati > Pseudomonadota > Gammaproteobacteria > Enterobacterales > Erwiniaceae > Pantoea > Pantoea sp. ACRSC. The sequence continues at coordinate 215,916 of NZ_JAKRNN010000004.1, read as the reverse complement.
AAAATATGCGTCTTGACGTTAATCTCTGGCCGCTGCTGTCGCACCAGCTCAGCGTCAGCCAGGTGATGTTAAGCAACGCGGTGGTGCGCGCCACGCCGGAAAGCGCGCCGCAGCAGCCGCAAAACGCGCCGGTGGCCCCCGGCCGCAGCGAAGCCGCCGCGCCAGCCAGCGGCTGGTCGTTCGATATTGGCCAGCTGCGCGTCGCCAACAGTTTGCTGATCTGGCGCCAGCCGGGCGGCGACGAGTACAACTTCCGCAACCTTAATATCAACCTTAATCAGGACGCCCGCCATCTGGCGAGCATCGAACTCAGCACCAGCCTGACGCGCAATCAGCGCAACGCCGTGCTGTCGCTGAAGGGCCAGCTCGACGCGTCGCAGTATCCCCACCGCCTGAGCGGCCAAATCGACGAACTCAACTATGCGCTGAGCGGCGCCGATATTCCGCCGCAGGGCATTAAGGGCACGCTGAGCGCGCAGGGCAGCTGGCGCGCCGAGACGCAGCAGTTTGCGCTGACGCAGATGCAGCTGAGCGCCAACGACAGCGCGCTGTCGGGCGAGGCGAGCGGTTCGCTGGCGTCGCCGCAGCAGCTGGCGCTTCAGCTGCACGCCACGCAGCTTAACTTCGATAACCTGATGGCAAACGCGCCGCAGGCGGGCGACGGCGCGGCGCAGCACGCCACGGTGGCGCGCGCGCCGGTCATTGCGACGCCGCGCGAGCAGAATAATCTCGATTCGCCCCTTAACGCGATGAATCTGGCGGTGAACCTGAAAGCGGACAGCGCGGTGTGGCGTGGACTGACGCTGCAGGACTTTGCGCTGGATGTCACTAACCAGCAGGGGCTGATCGCGCTGCGCACGCTGCGCGGCAGGCTGGGGGAGGGGGATTTCTCCGCGCCGGGCACGATTGATATTCGCCAGGCGGAAACCCGCGTCGCGCTGCAGCCGGTACTGAATAAGGTTGCGATCCAGCCGCTGCTCGCCGCCTTCGATCTGCCACAGACCGTGCAGGGGGCGCTCTCCCTTAACGGCGAGCTGAGCGGCGAAGGGCTGTCGCTGGAGGCGGCCAAACGCCGCTGGCGCGGCGACGCGCAGCTCAGCGCCAGCGATGTTAAGCTGGCGCAGCTCAACCTGCAGCAGATGGTGCGCCGCGCGGTGGCGCGCGCCAGCGATCGGGTCAGCAGCGACGAGAGCAGCGAGCAGGGCATTCGCCAGCTCGACGGCAGGCTGGCGCTGAATAATGGCGTGCTGCGCCTGACGGATCTCAAAGGCGAGGGCGATCGGCTCAGGCTGCAGGGCGGCGGCGAGGTGAATATGCCGACGCAGCAGTTGGATATGACGTTCGGCCTCACGCTCACCGGCTGGAAAGGCGACGACAGGCTGGTTGCACTGCTGTCGCAGCAGGCAGTGCCGCTGCGCATCTATGGCGGCTGGAATAACGTGCAGTATTCGCTGCCGGTGGATCAGCTGCTGCGCCAGCAGCTGCAGAGCGAGGCGAAGTCGCGCCTCAATCAGTGGCTGGACCGCCAGCCGAAAAACAGCGACAGCGACAGCCTGCGCAAGCTGCTGCGACCCTGAGTCACACCTCGTAATCGGGATCCTGCGGCTGCTGCAGGATCTCCACCTTCTGCACGCGATGATTCTCCACCTGCAGCGTGCGCAGCAGATAGCTGCCGACCTGCAGGGTTTCCCCCTCTTCAGGAATATGCTGCAGGCTATCCATCAGCAGGCCCGCCAGCGTGTGGTAGCTGCGTCGCTCATCCAGCGGCAGCCTGACGTAGAGCGCTAAATCCTCAAGCGGAATATTGCCGTTGACGATCCAGCGGCCTTCGCCCTGCGCCTGCACATCGTAGCGGGCATCAATCTCTTCCCCCTCAAGGGGTAAGTTGCCGGCGATGGTTTCCATCAGATCGCTCAGCGTTACCACCCCCTCGACCGAGCCGAATTCATCTACCACAAAGGCAAAATGGGTGCGCGCCTGGCGGAACTGCTCCAGCGCCTGCAGCAGCGTCAGCCGCTCGGGAAACACCAGCGGCTGACGCACCAGCGCGCGCAAATCGAGCGACTGGTGATGCAGCGACTGATGCAGCAGGTCGATGGCGTGCACCACGCCCAGCAGTTCATTGCTCTGATCGGTGATGAGCAGGCGCGTATGCTGGTTGCGGTCAAGGCGCGCCATAATTTCCGCCGGGTCGTCGTCCAGATTGATATGTTCGATATCGTGACGCGAGGTCATGATGCTGTTGACGTGGCGCTGGGCGAAGTTGAGCACCCGCGCGATCATCACCCGCTCCTGGCGGTTAAACAGCGCCTGCCGGTCGCTGTCGGCGAGCATCATCGCGCTCTGCGGATCCAGCTCGGCATGTTCCGCTTCGCCGCGCAGCAGCCGCAGCACCGTCTCTGCGGTGCGCTGGCGCAGCGGACGCCCGGCCGACAGCGCGCGGCGCCGGTTGCGCTGCGCCAGCTGGTTGAACGCCTCAATAACGATAGAGAAGCCAATCGCCGCATAGAGATAGCCTTTGGGGATCACAAAGCCGAGCCCTTCCGCCACCAGGCTGAAGCCGATCATCAGCAAGAAGCTGAGGCAGAGAATAACGATAGTGGGATGGCGGTTGACGAAGCGCGTCAGCGGCTTGCTGGCCAGCAGCATCAGCAAAATGGCGATGGTAACCGCCGTCATCATCACCGGCAGCTCACTGACCATGCCGACGGCGGTGATCACCGCGTCCAGCGAGAAAATAGCGTCCAGCACCACGATTTGCGCCACGACTGGCCAGAATTTAGCGCCGCGCTTTTGCTGATTATCCGCGTGATCCTCACCCTCCAGCCGACTATTCAGCTCGGTGGTGGCCTTAAACAGCAGGAAGAGTCCGCCGAGCAGCAGCAGCAAATCGCGTGCGCTAAAGGGGTGGCCCCGCAGCGTAAACAGCGGCTGCGTCAGCGTGACCAGCCAGGAAAGGGAGGCCAGCAGCAGCAGGCGACAGAGTAACGCCAGCAATAAACCGATAACGCGCGCCCGATCGCGATCTTTGCCGGGCAGCTTTTCCACCAGAATGGCGATAAATACCAGGTTGTCTATCCCCAGCACCAGTTCAAGAACGATTAGCGTAATTAACCCCGCCCATAGCGAGGGATCCGCAAACACCTCCAACATGCCTTAGCCGCCTGAATATATCGAAGTCAGTAAAATCTGAGGATAGTGGAGCAGGGGGCAGGGCACAACAGGGGATGGCGACCGGGGTGCCGTGCCTTATCAGGGAATAATGGAAGGGTAGTGCCAGGTTTGTTTCACCATTTTGTCAGGATCAGGTAAATGCGAAGATGGCGGCGCGATGAATAACTGATGAATTGATTAAGACGAGAGGGCGGCATCTGAAGAATTTATTAGCGTCGCGAATATGGCATTAATCTGATTTTTGCGCAGGGTATTGCACTTTCATTTTTACCGGTTGGCGGGCCTCAATACTAATGGCTGGTAGTCTTTTTCCTAAAATAGTCAGGGGACAGCGGGGCCTACTTGTAAAGAAGCCAGTAATAACTAGTATAGCAACGTGCTGTTAAAAGTCTGCGCTTATGTTGATATTCGCCCACTGATTTGGCACCTAATGTTGTGAATTGTGATCTGCCCCGTGGGTATGCATCAGGCAACCGGTCCGGGAATAGCAGGCCGGAAACAGGATATCAAAAGCGGTATTGGCAGCGACAGCCAAGGGCGGTAGCGTGCCTGAAACGCCTTTTACGTTTAGAAAATAATCAGTGCGTCACCACAGGTAAGTCAGAGTAATCTGTTGGTATTCATCACGATTTTCCTGTTTTTTACTAAGGAAACGGGTGTAGACGTACCCTGGAACTCCCCTCAGTTACGCATATGTCGACGAGAGACTGGTTCGCTCAATTATTACACAGCTCAGGGCGTCACGGGTTAAAGGAAATAAAATAAAGAGTTAAATATGCGCGATACTGAAATTACGTTTAAAAGTCTTTTCACTAAATTGTTGTTGGCAGGTTCGGATTTAATTTGTTTTAACGCAGCATTATTCATCGCGCTGGCGTTAATTAATATGATGTCTGATTCACCGCTGGCAGATATTTCTGAAAAAGATCTGAATTTGAAAATAGCTACGCATATTCTCCTGTCGGTAATTTGCGTCGGATGGTTCTGGGTCAGGCTGCGTCACTTTACCTACCGCAAACCATTCTGGTTCGAGCTGAAAGAAGTTTTTCGTACCATTCTTATTTTTTCTATTATCGACCTGTCGATTACCGCGCTGTCACAGTGGCAAATGTCGCGCTTCGTCTGGTTGCTGACCTGGGTGCTGGCGCTGGTGTTGATTCCGCTGTCGCGCGCGGTGGTCAAACATATGCTTAATCACTATGGCCTGTGGAAAAAGCAGACCATTATTATCGGCAGCAGCAAGAACGCGCAGGAAGCCTGGCAGGCGCTGCAGAGCGAAGAGGTGATGGGCTTCGACGTTATCGCCTTTTACGACGTCGACGGCAGCTGCCCGCAGGCGAGCATCTCCGGCGTGCCGGTGCTGCGCGAAGAGGCCGAACTCTGGAACCTGACCCACAGCGAAACGCAGTTTATCGTGGCGGTCGAGTTTGAGCAGAGCCAGTATCGCGACGTATGGCTGAAGAACCTGGCGATGCACAACTGCCGCTCGGTCTCTGTTATCCCGACGCTGCGCGGCGTGCCGCTCTACGGCACCGACATGGCCTACATCTTCAGCCATGAAGTGATGATCCTGCGCGTGAATAACAACCTGGCGAAGCGCACCTCGCGCTTCCTGAAGCGGGCATTCGATATCGTCGGCGCGCTGTCGATTATTATCATGCTGCTGCCTGCGCTGCTGGTGCTCGGCTTTCTGGTCGGCCGCGACGGTGGACCGCCGATTTACGGACATGAACGCGTCGGCATGAACGGCCGCAAGTTCAAATGCCTGAAGTTCCGCTCGATGGTGATCAACTCCAAAGAGGTGCTGGAAGAGGTGCTGCGCACCGACCCCGTGGCGCGCGCCGAGTGGGATAAAGATTTCAAACTGAAAAACGATCCACGCATCACTAAGGTCGGCCACTTCATCCGCAAAACCAGTCTGGATGAACTGCCGCAGCTGTGGAACGTTGTGCGCGGCGACATGAGCCTCGTCGGTCCGCGCCCGGTGATTGAAGATGAACTTTGCCGTTATGCCGGGGATGTCGACTACTATCTGATGGCGAAGCCAGGCATGACGGGATTGTGGCAGGTCAGCGGTCGTAACGACGTTGATTACGAAACGCGTGTCTATTTCGATTCGTGGTACGTAAAAAACTGGTCGCTGTGGAACGATATCGCCATTTTGTTCAAAACGGTTGGTGTCGTACTGAAGCGCGATGGGGCGTATTGATAGCAGGCGAGTGCGGGGAGTGAAGCTCAGACGCTCCCTGATTTCAAGCGCCGCTGCTGGCAACGTCATTGGCGATAGCCGCCATTATCGTGGCTGAAGGAAGCCGTTAACGGGTGGAACGCAACGCATGCGTTTGCTTATTCATCTGTTAACGGTAGCAACAAAAAAGAGTTAGGGAGCAAGTGATAATGACAGGCATTTTCAGTGCTTAGGCTGGCGAGTTTATTTTTTTTCAGCGCTTACACAGCGGCGTTTTCGCCTCTATCAATCAATAACTGATAGCGAAGATCTAAATGATTACAATCAAAACGAAATTGATACCCATGCTGGTATCCGCCACATTTCTCTCAGGGTGTACGGTTGTTCCAGGCCAGCACCTTTCCACTAGCGGAAAAGATGTCGTTGAGCAGCAGGACAGCAACTATGACATCGATAAGTATGTCAATGTCTTCCCGTTAACGCCGCGCCTGGTTGAGCAGATGCGTCCCAAGCCGCTGGTGGCGCAAGCTAACCCAGGGCTGCAGAACGAAATTCAGAACTATGAATACCGCATCGGCATCGGCGACGTGATTAACGTAACCGTATGGGATCACCCGGAGCTGACGACGCCGGCTGGCCAGTACCGCAGCGCCAGCGACACCGGCAACTGGGTACACTCTGACGGCACCATCTTCTACCCCTATATCGGCAAAGTCCGCGTCGTTGGCCGCACGGTCACCGAAGTGCGCGGTGAGATTGCGCGTCGCCTGGCGCAGTATATCGAGAGCCCGCAGGTTGACGTCAGCATCGCCTCCTTTAAGTCGCAGAAAACCTACGTGACCGGCGCGGTGACCACCTCAGGTCAGCAGCCGATCACCAACGTGCCGCTGACGGTGCTGGACGCCATCAACGCCGCGGGCGGTCTGGCGGCAGACGCCGACTGGCGCAACGTGGTGCTGACGCACAACGGCACCGAGCAGCGCATCTCGCTGCAGGCGCTGATGCAGAACGGCGACCTGAGCCAGAACCACCTGCTCTACCCGGGCGACATCCTTTACGTGCCGCGCAACGACGACCTGAAAGTTTTCGTTATGGGCGAAGTCCGTCAGCAGTCGACGCTGAAAATGGACCGCAGCGGCATGACGCTGGCGGAAGCGCTGGGCAACGCGCAGGGCATGGATCAGACTGCCGCTGACGCCACCGGCGTGTTCGTTATCCGTCCGATTCGCGGCACCAACCGCACCAAGATCGCCAACATCTATCAGCTGAACACCAAAGATGCGGCGGCGATGGTCATGGGTACCGAATTCCAACTTGAACCTTACGATATCGTGTATGTCACCTCGACGCCGCTGACGCGTTGGAACCGCGTGATTTCGCAGCTGCTGCCGACCATCGCCGGCATCAACGATGCGAGCGAGGCGGCGCTGCGTTTCCGCAACTGGTCGAACTAGGTTAAGCCATGATTACCTCCGTGTTAGTGGTCTGCGTCGGCAACATCTGCCGCTCTCCTACCGGAGAGCGCTTACTGAAGCGCGCGCTGCCGGAAAAGCGCATCGCCTCGGCGGGGCTTGGCGCCCTCAAGGGCTATCCGGCGGACCAAACCGCCAGCGAGGTGGCTGCACGCCATGGCCTCTCGCTGGAGGGGCATCACGCGCAGCAGCTCACTGCCAGTATGTGCCGCGATTTCGACCTGATTCTGGTGATGGAAAAACGTCATATCGAACAGGTCAATCGCATCGATCCAGCCGCGCGCGGAAAAACCATGCTGCTTGGGCACTGGCTCAACCAACAGGAAATCGCGGATCCGTATAGAAAAAGTCGTGAGGCCTTTGAAGAGATTTACGGGTTACTGGAAAACGCTACCCAGAAATGGGTCAACGTATTAAGCCGATAGTTGGGATTATCCATGAATATTAAAAATAAGGTTATGACCGCGCCAAGAGAGGAGTCCACAGGATTCGATCTTGGCCACCTTTTGGGACAGCTGATCGATCATCGCTGGATCATTGTCGCCGTAACCGCCTTCTTTATGCTGGTGGGAACGCTCTACACACTTTTTGCAACGCCGATTTACAGCGCTGACGCCATGGTGCAGGTCGAGCAGAAGAACAGCAGCACCGTGCTCTCCGATCTGCAAAGCATCATTCCAGCGACGCCGGAATCGGACACCGAGATTCAGATCCTGGAATCGCGCATGGTGATCGGCAAGACCGTGAGCGATCTCGGTCTGGACACCGTGGTGGAGCAGAAATACTTCCCGATCATCGGTAAAGGTCTGTCGCGCCTGATGGGCAATAAACCGGCGCAGATCGCTATCTCGCGTCTGGAGATCCCGCGCACCGTCGACAAGCGCAGCGTTGAGCTGGAAGTGAACAGCCCGACAACCTATACCGTGACCAAAGATGGCGACGAGCTGTTTAAAGGCCAGGTGGGTCGTCTGGAGCAGCATGGCGAAATCACTATGCTGGTCAGCGGCATCCAGGCGGAAGAGGGCACCAGCTTCACCGTCACCAAGCTGAACGAGCTGCAGGCGATCAACTCCGTGCTGGCGAACCTGACCGTTGCTGACAAGGGCAAAGACACCGGCGTGCTGGGTCTGCAGTATGTCGGCGAAGATCCGGAGCGCATCAGCCAGGTGCTGAACCAGATCGTCAACAACTATCTGCTGCAAAACGTCGAGCGCAAATCTGAGCAGGCTGAGAAGAGCCTCGAGTTTCTGCGCAACCAGCTGCCGCAGGTGCGCGCCAAGCTGGACGATGCTGAGAACAAGCTGAACACCTTCCGTCGTCAGAACGAATCGGTGGATATGTCGCTGGAAGCGAAATCAGCGCTCGACTCCTCCGTCAGCGTGCAGAGCCAGCTCAACGAGCTGACCTTCCGCGAAGCTGAAGTGTCGCAGCTGTTCACCAAAGACCACCCGACCTACCGCGCGCTGCTGGAAAAACGCAAAACGCTGGAAGGCGAGCAGGCGCAGCTGAACAAGAAAATCTCCCAGATGCCGCAGACGCAGCAAGAGATCCTGCGCCTGACGCGTGACGTGCAGGCGGGTCAGGAGATCTACATGCAGCTGCTGAACCGTCAGCAGGAGCTGGGCATCAGTAAAGCCAGCACCGTCGGCGACGTACGCATCATCGACAACGCCGAAACGGCTAACGCGCCGGTCGCGCCGAAGAAAGCGCTGATTATTGTCGCCAGCCTGCTGTTTGGTCTGGTTGTCTCTGTGGGTCTGGTACTGCTGAAGGCGCTGCTGCATCACGGCATCGAGAACCCGGAACAGCTGGAAGAGCTGGGTATGAACGTCTATGCGAGCGTGCCGCTCTCTGAATGGCAGCGTAAGAAAGACACCGAAGCGCTGGCGCGTCGCGGTCATAAAGTGAAGACCGATCCGCACGAAACGCTGCTGGCGCTGGGCAACCCGACCGACCTCTCTATCGAAGCGATCCGTAGCCTGCGTACCAGCCTGCACTTCGCGATGATGGAAGCGAAGAACAACATCCTGATGATCACCGGCGCGAGCCCAGGCATTGGTAAAACCTTTATCTGTGCCAACCTGGCGACGCTGGTGGCGAAAGCGGGTCAGCGCGTGCTGTTTATCGACGGTGATATGCGTCGCGGCTATACCCACGACCTGATCGGTGCGGAGAACAAGTCTGGTCTCTCTAACGTGCTCTCCGGCAAAACCGAGTTTACCCCGGCGATGATCCAGCGCGGCGCATACGGCTTCGACTTCCTGCCGCGCGGCCAGGTGCCGCCGAACCCGTCGGAGCTGCTGATGCACCGTCGCATGGGCGAGCTGCTGGATTGGGCGAGCAAGAACTACGACCTGGTGCTGATCGATACGCCGCCGATTCTGGCCGTCACCGACGCCTCGATTATCGGCAAGCTGGCGGGCACCTCGCTGATGGTGGCGCGCTTTGAGACCAACACCACCAAAGAGATCGACGTCAGCTTCAAGCGCTTCGCGCAGAACGGTATCGAGATCAAAGGCGTGATTCTGAACGCCGTGGTGCGTAAAGCCGCCAACGCCTACGGGTATGGCTACGACTATTACGACTACGAATATGGCAAGCCGACCAAAAGCTAAACTTTGACGATTAACGGGGCGGCGAGACCGCCCCTTTTTATCGTCTCTTAAAGACGACACGCAACGATGTACACAGGTGATTCTGTGTTTCGCGCCAGACGCCACGCATAACACGCATAACCGGGCGGGCGCCCATAACAGAATGGTTCAGCAACAGGCAGGCGCCTTGAGGCGCGGCTTTACGCAGAAGGCGTAAACGCCTGTCGAGCTGGCAACGTGTGGAATTAAGGAATCACACCATGGCTCCATATTGGTATATATCAGGGTTTCTGCTGCTGATTTCGATCGTAGAAATCCTGCTGAAAAAAGACGAACGCACCACGCACATCCTGACTTATCTGCTTTGCATCGCCGCTGCGACGCTGGTGGTGTTTGGCGGTATCCGCGGCCTCGGCACCGGCATGGATGATTATCAGTACCGCAGCTTTTTCGCCGACTTTATCAACCGCATTCAGGTTAACGGCTTCGCCAACACAGTGGCCTTTTTCCGCTATGAACCGCTGATTTTTGGCCTGGCCTGGCTCACCAGCCTGGTGTCACACAACGCCGACGTTTTCCTGTTTATCTTCTGCCTGCTGGCGGTAGCGGTTAACGCCGTCTTCTTTAAAAAGATGTCGCCTTATCCCATTCTGGCGCTGGCGCTCTATTCGGCGCATATCTTTATTAACAAAGATATGAACCAGATCCGCTTCGGCCTCAGTTCGGCGCTGTTTCTCGGCGTGATCTGGTATATCTATCTGAAGCGTTACTGGATGGCGCTCGCCTTTACCCTGCTGTCGTTTTTCAGCCACAACACCGCGGTAATGGTGGTGACCATTGTGCCGTTCCTGTTTATCCGCGACTCGCGCTGGTGGCCGGTGGCGATTATCCTGCTGAGTATCCCCGCCTCAAAAGTTGGCGGCACCAGCTTTATCTCGCTGATTTCGGCACATCTGGGATCGCTGGGGGAGAGGGCGGAAGGCTACAGCAACGAGACCTCCAATACCGGTGAAGGCAGTATCTTCTCGGTATCGAACCTGAAAAACATCATGCTGGTGTTTATCTTCGTCTACTTCCTGCTGAGTAACGAGATTAAAAAGTATAACTACCAGCAGTATCGCCTTAACTACCTGCTGGTGCTGACCTTCGCCATCGGCGGCGGCATCCGCATCTTCTTCTATAACTATTCGTCGGGCGCGCGCCTCTCCAACTACCTGTTGCAGGTCGAGCCGATTATTTTAGCCTCGCTGGTCTATCAGGTGCGTCCGATACTCAAGCCGGCAATGTTCGCGATGTTCGCTTTCTTCCTTGTCTACTACCTCTACTACAACACGATTTCTCTGAAGCAGGCCGTTGTCGGCTATGAAGTGGCTCAGGGATTCAGGCTGTTCCATTAACCGGGGAGGTAACATGACTAAATCACTTATTGCCGCAGCGATCCTTTCACTCTCCTGCTTCGCGCAGGCCGCCGATCGCGGCGCATTTATTATCGACGCCTACGGCGACTCCACCACGGCGGGCGTCACCTCCTCTGGCGGAAAAAATATTATCGCGCCAGGCAACGAGATGGCTTATCTGCAGCAAATGCTGCAGAGCAAATATGGCAGCGCTATTGAGGTGAAAAACCACGGCGTGCCCGGGGCGCAGGCGGCGGAGCTGCTCTACAAGAAGGGCACTGACGATACCAGCCCCTGGCGCGAGCGCATGGCGAACTCCAGCGCGCAGCTGATCCTGCTTAACTACGCCATTAACGATGCACGTCACTACTTTTTTAAAGACAAGAACGCCCATCTGGAAAGCCCGGAAGAGTACGGCCGCATTATGACCGCGCTGGTGAAAGAGGCGAAGGCGCACAACAAGCTGGTGGTGCTGCAGGAGCCTAACCCTATCTGCGGCAAGGTCGAGCGCTGGAATGTCTGGCCCTACGTCTATCAGCTTAACGCGGTCGCGAAGGCGGAAGGCGTGCCGGTGGTGAAGCAGTGGTCGGCCATTAAGGCGCAGCGCGACTGGCAGAGCGGCATGTCGGCGGATTGCATTCATCCCTCCGAATCGCTTTATAAGCTAAAAGCGCAGCAGACCTTCGACGTCATCAGCGCCAGCTTCGGCAAACAGCTGGCGCAGCCGGGTAGCTAAATTCAACTTCCCTCTGGGCTTCAGGAGTTGTCATGTATGTATTAATCATGGTGGTGTCGTTCTGTCTGGCGCTGCTTATTCTGCGCGCGACCGGCTTCCATAAAGATGTCTATAACGGCAGCGGCATTAAGAGCATCTCTGGGCTGCGCGCGCTGCTGGCCAGCATCGTCGCCTTTTCCCATCTGGTGCACTATCTCTATTCACTGGACGGCAACTGGATCTTCGATAAGGACTACTTTGTCTGGTTCTCCGAAGGCAACTTTTTCGTCAACGCCGGCAAGTTCGGCGTACTGCTGTTCTTTATGATCTCGGCGTTTCTGTTCTATCGCTGGCTGGACAACGACGGCATGCCGGCGAGCCAGCTCACCTGGAAGCTGCTGAAGTCGCGCGTGCGCCGTATCGTGCCGATGTTCTGGTTCTCCGGGCTGGTGATCATTCTGGTCGGTCTGGTGCAGGGCGATTTGCAGATCGACGCGCACAGCATTACCGACGCCGTGCTCTGGCTGCTGTTCGTCGGCAGCTATCATATGGGTGATTTTCTCACCGCTGACGTTAACGCTGGCGTGGAATGGACGCTGCGTCTTGAGTGGCTGCTCTATCTCTCTATTCCGCTGATTTTCGTGGTGAACCGTGCCACCCGTGGCAAATATAAAACCCTGCTGATCCTCGGCTCTATCGGCGCAATTTTCTGCGTCGCCGTGGCGCTGCGCCTGTGGGGCAAAACCTATACCGACCCGCGTCCGGTGCTGGGCTTTGCCATGGGCTACTTCGCCTACACCTGGCGCGACCGGCTGGTGGGCTTTAGAGAGTCGCGCGTTGCGGGCGTGGCCTGCATCCTGCTGGCGATTTTCGCGCTCGCCTTCACCAGCAACGCCTTCTGGTATCTGGTGTTCCTCTGCTGCCTGACGGCGATCTTCTTCGTGGTAAGCAGCGGCAATAACCTGCTGGGGATGCTGGAGAACAAAACCCTGATGTCGATCGGCGAGGTGAGCTACAGCCTCTATCTGATCCACGGCGTGGTGCTCTACTTTATCAAGCAGATCCCGCAGAGCATGGTGCCGCACAACATGGTGGCTTACACCCTGATCTCCACGCTGTTCTTCGTGCTCTCGTTCTACGTGGCGAAGTTGACCTATCTCTATGTTGAAAAGCCGTTTATCGGCAGCAGCAACAAGAAGAAGGTGGCGGCCGAGGTGGCGCCGACAAAGCAGGATCGCTCCGGTAACCCTTACTGATTGACGGGACTGCGTCCGGCGCCGCGCGGCACGCAGTCCGTTTTTTTATCGATTTCAGCCCTGTTTTTAAGAGGTACTGGCATGAAGGACATTCGTTTCTCCATTGTAATCCCCGCGTATAACGCGTCGCAGTCGATCGTCGCGACGCTGGATTGCGTCAAGGCGCAGAGCTACCGCAATTTCGAAGTGATTATCGTTGACGACAAATCCGCCGATGCGGCGGCCCTGGCGGAGGTAGTCAACAGCGAGCGCTATCAGGAGCTGGGCATTAACCTGGTGCTCTCCGAGGTGAAACTGAACGGCGCAGGCGCGCGCAACAAAGGGATTGAGCTGGCGACAGGGGACTACATCAGCTTTCTCGACGCCGACGACGAGTGGCACGCTGATAAGCTGCTTGAGACCAGCCGCAAAATCGAGCAGCTGGAAGCGCAGGGCAAAAGCAAATTTGTGATCTACAGCCAGGTGAACATCTATCAGGACGGCAGCTTCCTGAAGGTGATGCCGATGCAGTCGCCGGGCAAGAACGAAACCGTGGCGGAATATCTTTTCGGCTGTTACGGCTTTATCCAGACCAGCACCATCGTGCTGAAGCGTGAGGACGCCTTGCGCATCCAGTTTGATACGCGCTACATCCGCCATCAGGATTACGACTTCTGCATTCGCGCCGATCGCCTCGGCTATGAGTTTGTGATGATCGCGCGCCCGCTCGCCACCTACCATCTGGTCACGAAATTTGGATCCAAACATAAAGGCGAATCGGTGAAATATTCGCTTTTCTGGCTGGATGCCATGAAGCCGCACCTGACCGCGCGCGATATCGACACCTACAAGGCGTTTAAGCTGCCGCTGCGCTACAAAATGGACGGCAAATCGCTGATGGCGAGCCTGACCTTTGCGCGCTACTTCTTTCTCACCAACAAAGATAACCAGGCCTACTTCCTTAACCGCGTGAAAGACAAGTTAAGGGCGCGGCTGGGCGGTGAGAAAGCGGTTTCCTGACTTCTTCTTGCTCCCCAGTGCGGGAGCGTTTTCCCGGAAAGACACTTTTTTATTCAGGTATGAATATGACGAATCATGTTGGCACCGTAGGCATTGTGATGCCGATGTATAACGCTCGCCAGACGGTTTTACGCGCCGTGCAGTCGGTAATGAACCAGACCTGGCCGGACTGGCACCTTTACCTGATCAACGACAAATCTACCGATGATTCGCTGGCGCTGGTGCGCGAGCACTGTAACGATCCGCGTATTACCATCCTCGACAACGAGGTGAACCTCGGCGCGGCGGAGACCCGTAACGTCGGGCTGCGCGCGGCGAAAGAGGAGATCATCGCCTTTCTCGACAGCGATGACGAATGGCACGTCGACAAGCTGGCGCAGCAGGCGGCCGCTATCGCCGCCGGCGACGATTTTGTGATCACCGAATATCACTACAAAACCAAAAACGCCGATCACGACATTACCTACAGCAAACCCTATCTGCAGCAGGAAAACTTCGTGAAGAAGCAGTATCGCGTCTGCTTCTCCTCGGTCTGCTTCCGCCGCCCGCCGCAGGGCATTTTCTTCCAGCGTAAAGGGCACGAAGATTTCCTGTTCCTCTACGAACTCTTCACCCGCTATAAACAGGCGCGCGTGATCCAGAGCATCCTCGTCAACTACTACGAATTAGGCGATTCCCTTTCGCGCAACAAGAATAAAGCGGCGAAATGGCACCTGGAATTATTAAGAATTATCTATAAAAACAATCCTTTAAAAATCTATTACTATTACGGCTGGTATATGGTGAACGGCGTGCTGTTTACCCTCAAGCATCGATAACAGGATTGTCTTTTTACTCTTTTGAGGTGGGTAGCGTTAAATGAAAAAAATCGTCCTGGTGATCAAAGATGCCTATTCGTACGCCGGCACTGAGAACATCTGTAACTTTATGTCCGAGTGTCTGGGCGAAACGCATGACGTCACCATCTATTCGCTGGAAGGCAGCGGTAAAACCTTCTATCCCTTTGAGCACGTGAAAGAGATCGTCAGCTTCGAGGGGCACAGCAATCCGATCAAAAGCATCGTCAAACGCATTCACAGCGAAGAGGTCGATAGCGTATTTCTTATCAGCATGGGGCGCCTGAGCGTGATGTTCGCCTTCTGGAGCCTGCTCTCCGGCAAGAAGAAGCGCTTCAAGGCCTATGCCTGTGAACATATCGCCATCAACTCCTTCAGCAAGCCGATCAAACTCCTCAAGTACCTGCTGCTGCGCTACTACGATCGGGTCATCGTCCTGACCGACAAAGACCACCAGGTCTTTTCCCGCTGGCGCATTCCGAGCAAGCAAATTCCCAATCCGGTGGTCTACAAAGCCTTTGAGCGCACCTCGCGCAGCCGTCAGGCGCTGGCGGTGGGCCGTCTCGATCATCAGAAAGGATTCGATCTGCTGCTCGATATCTGGCGCGACTTCGCGCAGACCCATCCGGAATGGACGTTGGTCATCGCCGGCGACGGCGAACTGCGCCAGCAGCTGGAAGATCAGGCGGCGGCGCTCGGCATCAGCGGCCGCGTCAACTTTGTCGGCCGCGTCAGCAATATCAACGACTACTACCGCGACAGCGATATGGCGCTGATGACCTCGCGTTATGAAGGGCTGCCGCTGGTGCTGCTGGAAGCCAAATCCTGGTCGCTGCCGGTGGTGGCCTATGACTGCCCGACCGGCCCGCAGGAGATTATCAACCAGGGCGAAGATGGCTTCCTGGTGCCGATGAATGACAAAGCGACCTTCCTGGCGCGCATGGATCAGCTCGCCAGCGACGACGCGCTCTTCTACGCCATGAGTCAGAAAACAAAAATTACCGCGCTGAAATTTGACGGTAAGCAGATCAAGCAGAGCTGGCTGGCGCTGGTTTAACAGCGGCAAGGGACGGGCCCGATTGCAACGTGCCTCAGGGGACACTGTTATGGCCCATTGCGCGGCCCCATCGACTACGGGATTAGATGCATGAAAAGAAGAGAAGTCTTGCAGAGCGCAGCCTCCTCCATTGTTGCCGCACTCTCCGTCAGTGCGTTCTCCAGCCACGCCGCGAAAAACAGCGGCGTCACCCTGAAAACGGTCGATCCGGCGGCGGTGCCGAAAGGCGACGTGCCGATTCTGACCCCGGAGAACCTCTACGCCATGCCGCCGCAGTTCTGGCAGGGCTTCGAAGGAGAGCTCTGGATCGGCAAAGCGGGCAGCGACGCCAGCCAGGCCGGCAACCAGATCCCGGTTTTCCTGCGCGACGACAGCGGCAAGCTGGCGCAAATCACCCAGCCCATCGCGCTCAACAAAGGCAGCTTCGCCCGCTTCGTTCACGACAACGCCGCGCTGATCGCCGACCCGGCGCACTCCATGACGGTGAAAGACAAAGACGGCAATACGCTGTTTAACATTCCCGACGTCAGCCGTCCGGGGCAGGCGGCGTTCAGCCAGCGCCTGGCGCAGCCGGGCGGCTACCAGCTGATTGGCGAGATCGCCTCGGTTGAGGAGCTGCGCAAAACCCGTCCGCTGTTTGAAGGGGCGAAAATCAAGCTAAAAAGCTGGCATGAAGGGCTGGAAGTAGGCGGCGGCGAGTTCGTCGGCAGCTTCCAGAGCGTGAAAGATGACGGCGGCGTAAACTTTGCCGGCGAGGGCTTTTACTGGCGCCGCGTGGTAGACGACTTTAACCGCCTGTCGCTGTTCGACTTTGGCGCCATCGCCGACGGCAAAACCGACGCCGCACCCGCCATCAAGGCGATGTACCAGTGGTCGGAACAGGCGCAGCAGCCTATCTGCGTGCAGTTCCCTGCCGGCACCTTCTTTGTCTCCGCCTGCGATTTCGGCAGCGAAGGCCGCCGCTTTTTCCGCATCTCTGGCGCGATGGTTAACTTCGGCTACTTCCCGGCCACTACTATCATCTCCGACGGCCAGTCGGAGTTCGTCTTCGACGTCAACGCGCGCTGGGTGGAGATCTCTAACCTGATCTTCAACGGCAACAGCGACAAGCGGCCCAATAAACAGGGGCTGTTTCGCAACACCTGCGACGGCGGCCAGTTCTTCCGCGGCGCCTGCCTGCGTTTCAACGCGGTGGGCGGCACTGCGCTCAGCCTGCTGGATACGCTCGACTGCAAAATCGACCAGTGGTACGCCTCGCGCTGCACCGGCGACGTGATTAAAGCGGGCTGGTCAGGCCGTAAAGCGGGCGCCTGGGATCACAGCACCGCTATCGAGCTTTCTAACTTCAACGCGCAGAACTGCCGCGGCGGCATGGTGCTTAACCTGCCGCGCTGCAGCCAGTCGATTATTCATAATGGCTGGATCGAGCACTGCGACCATCCGGGCGATATCTCCAACGGCCAGTGGATCGTCGATGCGCTGAGCCTGGAAGATTGTAAAAATCCGCTGATTGCGCACAACTCGCGCCTCAATATGCGCCAGACCAATTTACAGTCCGGTAGCTGGATCGATAACTCCGATCAGGGCGAGCGCTGGCTTAACGTCTGGGAGATGGGATCGACGCGCGTGGAGTCTTACGGCGTCGCCATCGACGGCAGTCTGAAATACAACTACATCACCTCGCGCTGGCGGCTGGTGAACAACAGCGACCAGCAGACCTGGTTCGAGCTGGGCACGATCTATTCCCCTGATGTCGGCGACGCCTGGGAGATCGAAATCTTTGGTCAGTCGGAGTTCAGCAACGGCAGCACTAGCCAGCCGCTGATGAACCCGATCGCCGATCGTTCGACCGGCGGCCGCGCGGTAATCCACGTGCAGCGCAAGAAGAGCAAGGCGGAGGCGAGCTGGTCGGCGGAGGGGAGCAGCCCGGTGGTCGAGGTGCGCTACGTCGCCACCAGCGACAGCGAAGTGCGCCTCTTCGTTAAGCTGGCGGGCTGGACGCCGTCGGCGGTGGTGCTGATGAAGACCACCAGCAAAGACCGCTTCGCCACCGGCCGCTGCGCCCGCGTCAGCGCCAGCATGGAGAAGGCCACGCCGCCGTCCGGCAACGTGGCGGCGCCGCAGCGCTTCAGCCTGCATAACGGCAAGGCGGGCATCGGCGGCAACGAGCAGGGCGATCTGCTGCTGGCCTCGCGCGCGCTGCATGCCGATCAGGTCGACACCAGCAAGCCGAAAGGCTTTATCTCAATGGTGATTAATGGCGAACAGTGCGCCGTGCCCTATTTCGCCGTGAAGGGCTAATAACCTCTTACCGCGCGCAGGGAAGCGCGCGAGCAGCACCCTCTGGAGCGTTTTTTAGCTTGTCTTTTGGTTGTTTTTTAAACACAGAGTTTACTTTGCCCGTCAGGACAGGGCGGTTTGTTTATCCGACGCATCGCAGCAGTACCGGCCGGGTAAAAAATTAAAAGAATTTTTTCGGAGTTTTGGATGAAAATTTTATTGGTGGGTAACCACACGTGTGGGAATCGCGGGGATGGCGCGATTCTCCGCGGGCTGATCGATTCAATACATGCCGCCCGCAGTGACATAGAGATTGATGTGATCAGCCGTTATCCAACGAGCTCTGGGTATTTGCTCCAGCAGGACATTAAGCAGGACTCGCTGTTTCTGCACAACAGCAAAGGGGCGAAGGGCCTTATTGGCACGGTTAAGCGCAAGATTGCCAACCGGCTGATGCCGAACATTATGATGGCGCATCTCGGCAAAGGCGGCCCGTTTAAATCCTTCGCCGTACCGGCACATCTGCAGACCTTTGCCGACAGCCTGAAGCAGTATGACGCGATTATTCAGGTCGGCGGCTCCTTCTTCGTCGATCTCTACGGCGTGACGCAGTTCGACCATGCGCTCTGCGCCCTGATGACGAAAAAGCCGATCTATCTGATCGGCCACTCGGTCGGCCCTTTTCAGAATCCGCGCGTTAACGCGCTGGCGAACTTTGTTTTTGACCGCGTCGACAGCCTGGTGCTACGCGAATCGGTCAGCCTCGATCTGATGAAAAAAGATGGCGTGACCACGCGCAAAGTCGCCCCCGGCGTCGACACCGCCTTTCTGGTGCGCGCGCGCAGCGTCGAACAGCCGAGCCATAACCTGCTGCACTGGCAGAAGATTATCAGCAGCCGCAAAACCATTGCTATCACCGTGCGCGAGCTGGCGCCGTTCGACAAGCGGCTGGGCGTAACGCAGCAGGAGTATGAGGCCGCCTTTGGCCGCGTCATCAACGCGATGATCGCCGAAGGCTATCAGGTGGTGGCGTTTTCAACCTGCACCGGCATCGACAGCTATGCCAAAGACGATCGTATGGTGGCGCTGACGCTGCGCGACAGCGTCGAGCGCCCGGAGAATTACCACGTCATTATGGATGAGTTCAACGACCTGGAGCTGGGCATTCTGCTGAGCCACTGCCATCTCACCATCGGCACGCGCCTGCACTCCGCCATTATCTCCATGAACTTCGGCACGCCGGCCGTGGCTATTAACTACGAACACAAGTCGATGGGCGTAATGAATCAGCTCGGTCTGCCGCAGATGGCGACCGACGTGAAGAGCCTGATGGACGGCTCGCTGATCGGCAAAGTTAACGAGGTGCTGGCGAATTACGACGCCATCAGGCAGCAGGTCAATACGGCGGTTGCGCATGAGCGCGAAGTCGGTAACCGGATCACAGAAGAGATCCTCAACGTATTGGGGTAATGCTATGAAACTGACTTTTTTCACCATGCGTTTCCCGGTCGCCTCTGAGACCTTCGTGCTGAACCAGGTGACCCATTTTATCGACGCCGGCTACGACGTAGAGATTATCTCTGTGTTCCCTGGCGATCTGGTGAACCGTCACGCGGCCTTCGACGAATATCAGCTGGCGGCGCGCACCCACTATCTGCTGCCGGAAGAGAAAGTCTCGAATATCGACAAGCTCAACCAGCGGCTGAAGCTGGTGCTGCCGAAAGTGGCGAAGCCTGCGCTAATCCGCTCGCTGAACGTGCGCCGCTACGGCGCGCAGTCCAGCAAGCTACTGCTGCCCTCTATCGTGGCCAATACCCGCCAGCCCTATACCGCCGACGTGTTCCTTGTACACTTCGGCTATGCGGGCGCGCTGGCCAACAAGCTGCGCGAGCTGGGCGTGCTGGTGGGCAAACAGGCGACGGTGTTTCACGGCGCGGATATTTCTCGCCGCCATATCCTGGAAGAGCACAAGCAGGACTACGTCAATCTGTTCGAACAGAGCGAGCTGCTGCTGCCGATTAGCCATCTCTGGGAGCGCAAGCTGATCGAGATGGGCTGCCCGCCGGAGAAGATCCACGTCACCCGCATGGGCATCGAGCCGGAGAAGTTCAGCTTTGAGCCGCGCCAGGCGTTTCACTCGCCGCTGCGCATTGTTTCCGTGGCGCGTCTTACCGAGAAGAAGGGGCTCGACGTGGCGGTGAAGGCCAGCGAGATCCTGAAGCAGCGCGGCGGGCAGTTTGAGTTCACCATTATCGGCAACGGCGACCAGGATGAGATGATGCGCGAGCATATTGCCAACGCCGGCCTGGAAGATTGCGTCAGCATGCCGGGCTTTAAGCCGCAGGAGGCGATCCGCGCCGCCCTGAGCGAAGCGGATATTTTCCTGCTGCCATCTAAAACCGCCGCCGATGGCGATATGGAGGGCATTCCGGTCGCGCTGATGGAGGCGATGGCGGTGGGTCTGCCGGTGGTGTCCACCTTCCACAGCGGCATTCCTGAGCTGATTGAGAACGGCGTCTCGGGCTGGCTGGTGCCGGAAGATGACGCCGAGGCGCTGGCCGATACGCTCTTCAGGCTGTCGCAGGGCGATATTGACGTCGCGCCGGTGGTTGCGGCGGCGCGGCATAAAGTTGAAACGGAATTTAACCAGCATATCGCCTACGGCGAGCTGGCGAGGCTTCTGGAGCAGCTGGCGTGAGTGGTTTGAAAAAACAGGCGATTTGGCTGTTTGGTAGTACCTGTTTCGCCGCGCTGCTGCAGGTGCTGCAGCTTAGCGTGCTGGCGCGCAAGCTGGAAGCGCATGAGCTGGGGCTGCTGGCGATCATCAACGCCATTCTGGCGGTGGCGACCGTGCTGCAGGATATGGGGATGAGCAGCTATATCGTGCATCGGCAGCAGATCACCCGGCGCGAGCAGAGCACTATCTACTGGGTCAACGTCTCGCTGAGTCTGGCCACCGGCCTGATCCTGCTCGGCATCGCTTATCCCATCGCCTGGTTCTACCACCTGCCGGAGCTGGTGGGGCTGATTATGCTGACCAGCCTGAACTTCCTGGTGCTGGGGCATCTGTCTCAGTATCAGGCGCACTATATCAAGACCAAACGTATGGTGCTGCTGGCGAAAATCGAGATGGCCACTAAGCTGTTCGCTTTCGCCTGTACCGTAGCGATGCTCTACTTCACCTCGCTGACGGTGGCAGCGGCGATCCTTGGCCTGTTTATCAACGCCTTTACCCGCATCCTCTGTATGATCGCCTTTGGCGAGAAGTCCTGGCGGCCCGGGTGGGAGTTTGACAAAGCGACCTTTATCAGCGCGGTGCGCTACGGCATCTATCAGCTCGGCTCGCAGACTATCAACCAGCTGCGCACCCAGGCGGACGCGCTGATTGTTGGCAAGGTGATGGGCGCCGAGATGCTCGGCATCTACTCGCTGGCGAAAGAGCTGATCCTTCAGCCGCTGAAGCTGGTATCGCCGGTGATCAACCGCCTGGCGCTGCCGCGCTTCGCCGAGAAACAGCAGGATCCGGAGCAGCTGAAAAAGCTGTTCCTGAAGGGCACCTTTGTCATCATGCTGTTCAGCAGCGCCATGTATCTCGCCATCGGCATCCTCTCGCCGGTGATTGTGCGCGTGCTCTATGGCGCGTCGCACGAGCAGGTCTACCATCTGATCCCGCTGATGCTGCTGTTTGGCATGCTGCGACCGATGGGCGGGCTGACCGGCGCGATTTCCCAGGCCAACGGACGCACCAGCGTTGAGTTCTACTGGAATGTGGTCGCGAGTCTGGTGGTGCTGGCGGTGCTGGCGACCACCTTTATCTGGCCGAATGTGCTCTATGTGGCGCTGACGCTGTCGATCTCGCAGGTGCTGATCTCCGCCTTCGCCCACCCGTTCTTTATCAGGCCGGTGATTGGTATTCGCTTTATGCCCTATGCGCGACAGTGGGTGTCGGTATCGGCGCTATTTATCGCGGCGATCGGGCTGGTGAGCCATTTCAACCTGTTTATCATGCCGGAGTGGTTTGAAGGCTGGCTCTGATCGACCTCTCCTGTCTCGGGCGGCCAGCGTGCCGCCCGACTCTTTTTTAGCCTGGCATTGCCCCTGATTATGTAGCGTGCCCGGTACAGGTTTTAACACCTGGGTTAGCGCTTGTCTTTACTCACTTTATGGCGCCTCTGAACAGTGGGAAAAAGATGAATTTCTAAGGGATGACAGGCATTTAGTGTCGGATTTTCGGATAAAGATTATACTTGCAGTTCTGGCCGATCCTGCATAATCGGCCGCACGTATTCACTTCATGAAATGGAAAAAATATGACCAAGCTTAAAGCAGTAATCCCGGTTGCGGGTCTCGGTATGCATATGCTCCCGGCGACGAAAGCAATTCCAAAAGAGATGCTGCCTGTCGTTGATAAGCCGATGATTCAATACATCATTGATGAGTGCGTTGCAGCAGGCATCAAAGAGATCGTGCTGGTCACCCATGCTTCCAAAAATGCGGTGGAAAACCACTTCGACACCACTTACGAGCTGGAAGCGCTGCTTGAAGCGCGCGTAAAACGTCAGCTGCTGAGCGAAGTGCAGTCAATTTGCCCGCCGGGCGTCACTATTATGAACGTTCGTCAGGCGCAGCCGCTGGGCCTCGGCCACTCTATTCTGTGCGCACGCCCGATGATTGGCGATAACCCCTTCGTCGTGGTGCTGCCGGACGTGCTGCTGGATGATTCCACCGCCGACCACCTGCGCTATAACCTCGCCGCTATGGTGGCGCGTTTCGAAGAGACCGGCCACAGCCAGGTGCTGGCGCAGCATATGCCGACCGCCGATCTCTCTGAGTACTCAGTGATCACCACCGAGCAGCCGCTGGACAACCCAGGGGACGTCAGCACGATCACCAACTTCGTCGAGAAACCGGAAGAGCCGGCACCGCTGAACTCCGATCTGGCCGCGGTCGGCCGCTATGTGCTCTCCGCTGATATCTGGGGCGAGCTGGAGCGCACCGAGCCAGGCGCGTGGGGCCGTATTCAGCTTACCGATGCGATCGCCAGCCTGAGCCAGAAGAAGCCGGTTGACGCCGCCCTGCTGATGGGTCGCAGCTTCGACTGCGGTCGTAAACTCGGCTATATGCAGGCGTTCGTTTCTTACGGCCTGCGCAGCAACGGCATGGGACAGGAATTCCGCGCCGCTATCGAGAAAATTCTGGCAAAATAACCTTTTCTCACGTTTTGCCGCGCCCTGACGCGGCAGCTTAGACAGGAGCACACATGGCTATTTTGGTAACGGGCGGGGCGGGATATATCGGCTCGCATACGGTGCTGGCGTTATTGCAGCGCGGCGACGACGTTGTGGTACTGGATAACCTGTGCAACGCCTCGCGCGAGGCGATTAATCGCGTTGAGAAGCTGGCAGGTAAAAAAGCGACCTTTGTCGAAGGCGATATCCGCGACCGCGCCTGCCTGCGCGATCTCTTCGCCAGCAGCGACATCGAAGCGGTGATTCACTTCGCCGCGCTGAAAGCGGTAGGGGAGTCGACCCGCATGCCGCTGGAGTATTACGAGAACAACGTTGCCGGCACCGTAGTGCTGCTGGAAGAGATGCGCGCCGCTGGCGTCTATAACTTTATCTTCAGCTCTTCCGCCACCGTTTACGGCGCTGACGCCCCGGTTCCCTATGTGGAAACCACGCCGATTGGCGGCACCACCAGCCCTTACGGCACCTCCAAGCTGATGATTGAGCTGGTGATGCGTGACTTCGCCTTCGCCGAACCGAAATTCAAAGCCATCGCGCTGCGCTACTTCAATCCGGTAGGCGCTCACGAGTCTGGCGAGATTGGCGAAGACCCGACCGGCATTCCCAACAACCTGCTGCCCTATATCGCGCAGGTGGCAATCGGTCGTCTGCCGCAGCTCGGCGTGTTCGGCGGCGATTACCCGACGCCGGATGGGACCTGTCAGCGCGACTACATTCACGTCGTCGACCTGGCGGAAGGGCATCTGAAAGCGCTCGATCACTTACCCAGGGTGGAAGGCTATAAGGCCTACAACCTCGGCGCGGGTAAAGGCTACTCGGTGCTGGAGATGATCAAGGCGTTTGAAGCGGCGTCCGGCAAGCAGATTCCTTATGAGATCAAACCGCGTCGCGACGGCGACCTGGCGGCCTTCTGGGCCGATGCGAGCCTGGCGGATAAAGAGCTGGACTGGCGCGTGACGCGCGGGATCGAAGAGATGATGCGCGATACGTGGAAGTGGCAGTCGAAGAATCCGAACGGATTTAAATAACTGATTATTTAATCAAAAGCCTGTCTACGGACAGGCTTTTTTACTTTATAACTAATCTAAATTTGCTGGCTTTGAAGTCTTAGCAGGAAATGCTAATATCAAACGTTTACTATATTTTGTTGCAGCAATCATAAGGCACTGACTGGCAGTTTTAGCCTTTAACATTGTTACAAAAGGACCCGACAACGTGGCTTAGTCTGTAGTTTACTGGTAGCTGTTGAGCCAGGGGCGGTAGCATATTTATTGCGCAAGGCCGAACGTAAATCAATCAATTTGAAAGTTGAATACAGAGCGTAAAGTATGAAGTTTAGTTTAGGTTATCTCATTGATTTAGTATCAGTTATCACTGAGAAAGAGCTCAAAGTTCGATACAAAAGTAGCTTTCTGGGATATTTGTGGTCGATAGCAAACCCATTGCTTTTTGCCATGATCTACTATTTTATTTTCAAACTTATCATGCGGGTACAAATACCTAATTACACCATTTTCATCATTACAGGATTATTTCCGTGGCAATGGTTTGCGAGTACGACATCGAACTCGTTATTTTCATTTATTGCTAACGCCCAGATAATCAAGAAGACAGTATTTCCTCGCTCTGTTATCCCCTTCAGCAATGTTATGATGGAATGTCTGCACTTTTTATGTACTATCCCAGTGATAATTGTTTTTCTGTTTATTTATGACATGACGCCTCACTGGAACTGGATATATGGCATTCCTCTAATCGGCCTGGCGCAACTACTATTTTCATATGGCATTGCCCTTTTTCTCTCGACGCTAAATCTTTTTTTTCGCGACCTGGAGCGTTTTATTACTTTAGGTATCATGTTGCTCTTTTATTGTACTCCGATTCTCTATGCAGGAGATATGATCCCTCAAAATTATCAGTGGTTGATTAACTATAATCCCCTTGCTGATATGATTTTGAGCTGGCGAGAGCTATTTATGAATGGTCACGTCGATTATGAAAAAATCTTATCTTTATATGGAATGAGTGTGGTCACCCTCATCATTGGTTCATGGGTATTCAATAAATTAAAATTCCGATTTGCTGAGATCTTATAATGGAAGTCGCAATAGAATTTAAAGGGGTGACTAAACGTTACCCTTTATATCACCATATTGGTTCTGGTATTAAAGAGCTCATTTTTAATCCAAAGCGTGCTTTGACATTGCTATCTGGCAGAAGTTATTTAGCTATAGAAGATATAAGTTTCACCGTAAATAAAGGTGAATCTGTTGCACTCATTGGGCGAAATGGCGCGGGTAAAAGTACTTCACTAGGCTTGGTTGCAGGAGTAATTAAGCCTAGCGCAGGCTCAGTAACAACTTCAGGAAGAGTCGCCTCAATGCTGGAGCTAGGCGGTGGCTTTCATCCAGAACTGACCGGGCGTGAAAACATTCGGCTCAATGCTACTTTACTTGGTTTACGGCGAAAGCAGCTGAATGAACGGCTGGAAAAGATCATTGAGTTTTCTGAGCTAGGTGAGTTTATCGATGAACCTATCAGAGTGTACTCAAGTGGAATGCTTGCAAAGCTAGGTTTTTCAGTAATTACACAAGTCGATCCGGATATTCTTATTATTGATGAAGTGTTAGCTGTGGGTGATTATGCATTTCAAAAGAAATGTATTGATACCATTGATAAATTCAAAGCTAAAGGGGTGACAATATTATTTGTCAGCCATAATTTAAGTGATATTGAGAAAATTTGCGATCGTGTTATCTGGATTGAAAACCACCGATTAAAAGCGAGTGGCAATGCCGAAAATATATTAAAAGAATATCGTTCTTCAATGTAAGGAAACATCTAATGAATATCAACAAAGAAAAAGTAAAGCTTTATACAAGCCATCATAAGCCAAGCGCTTTCTTATCATCTCCTGTCATCAAACCTATCCATGTAGGCAAAGCTAACAGCTATAATGAAATTTGCTGCGATGGGGATGACACTGGAGACAATATTTCATTCAAAAACCCCTTTTATTGTGAGCTGACTGCACAATATTGGGTCTGGAAGAACGATATTTCATCCGAGTATGTCGGTTTTATGCACTACAGACGTCACCTGAATTTTTCTGAGCATCAGGATTATGTTGAAGATGCATGGGGTGTCGTTAATGAAGATATTATTTCTCCTGAATATGAAGAGAAATTTGGTTTAAATGAAGAAGCTATCGTTAAGGCTATTGGTGATAATGATATTCTTTTGCCCAGGAAGTGGAGCGTAAGGCAAGCTGGCAGTAAAAATAATTATGAGCATTATAAGATATCCCCTCATCTACATATTGAAGATTATCAGGCAGCAATTGATAGTCTTTTATATCTTTATCCTGAGTATGCTTCAGCTGTTAAAACCTTTAACAGCGCACATGATGGTTATTACACTAACATGTTCGTTATGCGTTCAGAGCTTTTTTGTGAATACTCTGAATGGCTTTTCAATATATTTGATGATCTCGAAAAAAACTTTGCATTACGTAACTATAATGCACAGGAGAAAAGGGTCATTGGACATATTTCAGAAAGGCTTTTTAACATCTTCATCATTCATAAAGAAAAGCATTCGCCCTTAAAGAAAAAAGAGCTTCAGCGAACCTTTGTTAAAACAGAAACTTTTAATGGCAAGCTTAAGCCTGCATTTCCTGAAAAAAATGTGCCGGTGGTAATTTGCTTTGATGACAATTATTCTCTTAGCGGTGGAGCATTAATCAACTCTATCGTTAAGAATAGCCACGCAGATGATAATTATGATATCGTCGTGCTTGAAAATGGAGTCTCAGTAAGAAACAAGACTCGTTTATGCTCCCTGTTAAAAGGTAAAGAAAATTTTTCCATTCGTTTCTTCGATGTAAATGCTTTTAGTGAAATGAAGAGCGTTTATACGCGAGCGCACTTTAGTGCCGCGACCTATGCACGATTATTTATTCCCTCTCTTTTCTCTGATTTTGAAAAAGTTCTATTTATCGATGCTGATACAATCGTTGAAAGCGATGTGGCAGAGCTTGTTCATATTCAACTTGGCGATAACTTGATTGCGGCTGTTAGAGATATTGTGATGGAAGGATTCGTCAAGTTTGGTGCTATAGCCCATATTGATGAGCCTAAAGACATTGCTGCAAAAGAATATCTCGAAACTGTCCTGGAGATGAAAGAGGCTCAACAATACTTCCAGGCAGGGCTAATTCTTTTTAATATTGCTCAAATGCAAAAAGAGAATACTTATGGGAAATTAATGCAGGCAATGAAGGCCAGAAACTACTGGTTCCTCGATCAGGATATCATGAATAAGGTATTCAATGACCGCGTTCATTATCTACCAGGCGAGTGGAACGTTTATCATGGTAATGGCAATACCGATGATTTTTTCCCAAACCTGAAATTTGAAACTTATATGGGTTTTTTGAAGTCACGTAAAAATCCAAAAATGATTCATTTTGCAGGCGAAAATAAACCGTGGGATACACCACATGTAGATTTTTTTGATAACTTTATGTCGTATGTTAATAATACGCCATGGCAAAAAGAAATTTATGATCGGCTTAACAGAACGTTTGTGTCAGCCGCACCTCAAATAGAACATAAAATACTTTTGCAGACTAAAATCAAAAGAAAATTAATGCCCTATTTGAATAAATATGCACCTGTTGGAAGTAAGCGCAGGCAGTTAATTGCTCGTAATTATTACAGAGTTCGTCGCGTAATTTTAGGTTAAACTATGAAAAAGAATATTTTGATTGTCGGTGCAGGTTTTTCAGGTGCAGTTATTGGTCGCGAGCTAGCTGAAGATGGACATAATATCCATATTATCGACTCGCGAAATCACATAGCCGGTAACTGTTATAGCGAAAGAGACGCTAATACTAATGTGATGGTGCATACCTATGGCCCACATATTTTCCATACTGATAATGAAGAAGTATGGGATTATATAAATGCTCACGGTGTCATGATGCCATATGTTAATAGGGTGAAAGCGACCGTAAATGGAAGCGTTTATTCTTTGCCTATTAACTTGCATACTATAAATCAATTCTTCAATAAAACCTGTAATCCTTCGCAAGCTAAAGAGTTGATTGATTCTAAGGGCGATAAAGGTATTACCGACCCTAAAACGTTTGAGGATCAAGCATTACGATTTGTGGGCAAGGAATTGTATGAGGCATTTTTTAAAGGTTACACTATAAAACAATGGGGTATTGAACCGAAAGAATTGCCTGCTTCTATTCTGAAAAGATTACCTGTGCGATTTAATTATGATGACAATTATTTCAATCATAAGTTCCAGGGGATGCCTAGAGATGGGTATACGGTAATCGTAGAGTCTATTTTAAACCATGAAAACATCCATGTTGAATTAAATACACACTTTGATAAAAATGACAAAGATAAATATGATCATGTTTTTTATAGTGGTCCTTTAGATGGATATTTTGACTTCACATTAGGTCGTTTAGGCTACAGGACTTTAGACTTTCAACGGCTTGAGGCGGAAGGTGATTTTCAGGGTTGTGCAGTAATGAATTACGGTGACGTGAATGTTCCTTATACACGAATAACAGAGCACAAGTACTTCGCGCCTTGGGAAAATCATGAAAATACCGTTTGTTATAAAGAGTTTAGTCGTGCATCAACGGAGAAAGATATTCCTTACTATCCGATTCGTCAAATGGGCGAAATGCAATTGTTAAATCAATATCTGGATGCGGCGGAAAAAGAAACCAACCTTACTTTTATAGGGCGGCTTGGCACTTATCGTTATCTTGATATGGATGTTACGATAAAAGAAGCTTTAGATGTCGTTAAGACATACCGTAATTGTATTCAGAATGAACTGCAAATGCCGGTCTTTGTGGTTAACCCTAGATGAAAATCGCCGCTTTAATCGTCACTTACAATCGTCTCGACAAACTAAAAAAATGTTGGGCTGCAATTGAGCCGCTTTCATTTCACGAAATAATAATTGTGAATAATGCATCAACTGATGCTACGGGAGAGTGGCTTAATGAGCTACAAGATTCACGTCTTAGAGTTATTTCAAATGACGTTAATGAAGGCGGGGCAGGTGGCTTTTATAAAGGCTCTGAATGGTTAGCGAAAAACAGCACCCCTGACTGGGTGCTTTTCTTTGATGATGATGCCTACCCTGAGCCAGATATACTTAAAAAATTTATGACGAGTCATAATGACAACGCACAGGTAGTTGTTACTAACGTTGTTGATATGAAAGGTTCACGATGTAAAATGAATATTCCCTGGCTCAAAATTCCGAATAGCCTGGGGGATATTATTAGCTATTATAATGAACCTTCTCGTTACGAAGCCCATCCTTCCCAGGTTTCAGAAGTTGTTACTTTTTCCTTTGTTGGTGTGTTCATTAACTTCAATGTTTTAAAAAGACATTACCATAAAATAAACAAAGACTTGTTTATTTATTTTGACGATGTATATTTTTCGTGGGAACTTCATCTCAATGATTGTAAAATTATTTTCAATCCAGAATTAAATTTTTATCACGATATTCTTGAGTCTAACTCAGCAATGCTGCCATGGAAGGTTTATTATTTGTCGCGAAATTTGATTTTATCGAGATTCCTTTTTAAGAAAAATAGACCTTTTAGCTTGATTTCTATAATACTAAGATTAGTGAAATGCTATTTTATGGTTGTAAAGTCAGATAACAAACTTAGTTATGTGAAATATCTGACGAAAGGGATCTTTGACGGAATTAGTTTCAGGTTAAAGGAATCAAAGAATGGCAGGGTTTAATGAAAAAGCTTTGTTTTTATATCAACTCTGATTGGTATTTTAATCTGCACTGGAAAGAGCGAGCATTGGCTGCAAAAGAAAGCGGATATGAGGTTCATGTAGTATGCAAATTTGAAGACGTAATGATTATGAGCGAATTTACATCTTTAGGTATTAAAGCCCATAATTCAAAAATGTCTGAGCAATCACTTAATCCGCTTGTTATCGTAAAAGATTTAATTAATTCCTTTAGGATCATCCGCGCTATTAATCCCGACATTTTGCACTGTATTACAATCAAGCCTTGTATTATTGGTGGGTTGTATGCAAAATTTTTTAAGAAGAAACTTGTGATGAGTTTCGTTGGGTTGGGGAGAGTTTTCTCTTCGCCTTCTAAAAAATATAAAATTATAAAAAGATTGGTTTCGGGTTTTTATCGATGGCTTAGCACCAAACCTGATATTTTTATGATTTTTGAACATGAAAGTGATCGGGCGGACTTAATATCAATTACAGGGATTAGGCCTGAAAAAACCATAGTTATAGATGGTGCAGGAATTAATACGGACGAATTTAAATATTTGCCAGATCCTGCCAATAACACTCCAGTTGTTCTTTTTGCAAGCAGGCTAATTTGGAGTAAAGGGTTGGCTGATTTAGTGAAAGCTAAAAACTTGCTCCAAAATAAGGGCGTTGATTTCGAATTACTTGTCGCAGGGATAACTGTCAAAAATGATCCTGATGCCATCCCTCACAGTGTAATTGAGCAATGGTCCAATTCTAAAGCTATATATTGGTTAGGTCAGCGAGATGATATCAAAGATCTAATAGGAAGATGTAATATTGTTGCACTGCCTTCTGTTTATGCAGAGGGGGTTCCCCGTATTCTTATTGAAGCTGCAGCCGTAGGCCGTCCTTCTATAGCTTACAATACTGGAGGATGTAGCAGTATAGTAATAAACAACTTGACTGGATTTATTGCAAATAAGGATATAATTGACCTTGCGGATAAATTAGAGTGTTTAATAAAAAATAAGGAATTAAGAGAGAGTCTTGGGCATAATGCGCATTTAAGAGTTAAATCACATTTTTGTTCAAAATATGTGGTAGAGAAAACACTTGGAATTTATCGGCATCTGGTTGAATAAGTGGAGAAATTAATGCCTAATAAAATAGTAGTAGAAGTCCCAGTCTCCTGGACGAAAAACCCAGTAGATGGATATAAACATAAATCTTTTATTACAAATCTTATTTTGGCCTTAACAGAAAGAAAGATTCCATTGTATTTTAGGGAAGTGCCATTTGGCGCAGATGAAGCACCTCGACAACCAGAAAAAGGAACTTTAGTTTTTTCTTATCATTCCTGGGGAGCAGAGAAAAATATCATAAGGATGAAAGAAGCAGCCGTGACTCCATTGTTTTCAATGGATTCTTCTGGCTATTCTGGATGGTCAGATATTTCTATCAATTTCGAGCGCTATGAGAAAGAGATTGCAAAAATAGATGAAGGGACTGTTGATCTGGTTCTTGAAGAATGGAAGCAGCGGTTTATAGAAAAAAACAATTCCAAATATCCTCAGTCAGATGAATTAGTTCCAGAAATTGCCACGGATTTTGTCTTCTATCCAATGCAAGTGCAGAACGATCCCGTATCTATTCACAGTCCCTACGACGGTTTAAAGTTACTTCATGACGCGGCAGAATTAGCAAGGGAAAATCAGGTCTATTTGCTTGTAAAGCGGCATCCATTTTGTCAGTCTTTTGCCATAGAAGAGACTATTACGCTTTTGACGGAAAGCAATCCGTGGGTAATTCGCACCAATAGTAATATTCATGATCTTGTAAGGAAATCAAGATCTGTAATAACGGTTAATTCAGGCGTTGGCATTGAAGCATTAATAGATGGTGCAAGTGTATTTTGTTCTGGAAGATGTGAGTGGCAGCGATGCTGTAATATCATTTCAGATAAAAACGATCTAAGTAAAGCGTTTTCGTCACAACCTGAAAAAATGAATCTTTTACAAAAGAAAACGCTTACTTATATCCTTACAAAGTATTGGATAAATCCCGAGTCGCCATCTGATTTCGAGAACGCTATTGATAAGGCTTTGGAAAATTTTGATCCTGAATTTGGTGTTGTTGATGCGCATATCAACCCATCTGATGTTTTAATGCCTATAATTCTTGATCTTCAAGGCCGTCTTGAGTATGAGCAGCGTAAAGCAAAGCAATCAACGTTAGATGCTTATGCTGCAATAGATCTTTATGAGGATCTGAAAAAGGAAAAAGCGGCCTTAGCTTCTGAGCTTCAGCGATATATAGAGCGTGTTCGCGCTTGTGAGGAAGAATTAGAGCAACTTCGTAGCAATATATAAAATTATAGAATGCTCTGGCCTCGTTCACATATTAATTATATGGGTTTTGTCAGTTAGTGCTTGATTTTAATATGCTGATATATGTTACCTGTATCCTACTGTAAGATACTAAAGCTCATTTCATTTTGTATGATTATTAGCCTCAAACTCAGACAGGAGTAAATAATGTCCAAGCAACAGATCGGCGTTGTAGGTATGGCAGTGATGGGTCGTAACCTGGCTCTCAACATTGAAAGCCGCGGTTACACCGTATCTATCTTCAACCGCTCTCGCGAAAAAACCGATGAAGTCATCGCTGAGAACGAAGGAAAAAAACTGGCGCCTTACTACACCATTGAAGAGTTTGTGGAGTCCCTTGAGAAACCGCGCCGTATTCTGCTGATGGTGCAGGCGGGCGAAGCAACTGACAAAACCATTGCCTCCCTGACTCCGCACCTCGACAAAGGCGATATCCTGATCGATGGCGGTAACACCTTCTATAAAGACACTATCCGTCGTAACAAAGAGCTGTCTGAGCAGGGCTTTAACTTCATCGGCACCGGCGTTTCCGGCGGTGAAGAGGGCGCGCTTAAGGGCCCGTCTATCATGCCTGGCGGCCAGAAAGAAGCTTACGAGCTGGTTGCGCCGATCCTGGATAAAATCGCCGCGCGCGCTGAAGATGGCGAAGCCTGCGTGACCTACATTGGTCCAGACGGTGCGGGTCACTACGTCAAAATGGTGCACAACGGCATCGAATATGGCGACATGCAGCTGATTGCTGAAGCCTATGCCCTGCTGAAAGGCGCGCTGGGTCTGAGCAATGAAGAGCTGGCGAAAACCTTTACCGAGTGGAACAACGGCGAGCTGAGCAGCTACCTGATCGACATCACCAAGGATATCTTCACCAAGAAAGATGAAGAGGGTAACTACCTGGTTGATGTGATTCTGGATGAAGCGGCTAACAAAGGCACCGGTAAGTGGACCAGCCAGAGCTCGCTCGATCTCGGCGAACCGCTGTCGCTGATTACCGAGTCTGTTTTCGCGCGTTACCTCTCCTCGCTGAAAACCCAGCGCGTTGCCGCGTCCAAAGTGCTGAGCGGCCCGCAGGCGCAGGCCTTCACCGGTGACAAAGCTGAATTTGTTGAGAAAGTGCGTCGCGCGCTCTATTTGGGCAAAATTGTCTCTTACGCTCAGGGCTTCTCTCAGCTGCGTGCGGCTTCCGAGCAGTACAACTGGGATCTGCACTACGGCGAAATCGCTAAAATCTTCCGCGCTGGCTGCATCATTCGCGCGCAGTTCCTGCAGAAGATTACCGATGCCTATGCAGAAAACGCCAACATCGCTAACCTGCTGCTGGCGCCTTACTTCAAAAATATTGCTGATGAATACCAGCAGGCGCTGCGTGACGTCGTGGCCTACGCCGTGCAGAACGGTATCCCGACGCCGACCTTCTCTGCCGCTATCGCTTACTACGACAGCTACCGTTCAGAAGTGCTGCCTGCCAACCTGATTCAGGCGCAGCGCGACTACTTTGGTGCGCATACTTACAAGCGCATTGATAAAGAAGGTGTGTTCCACACCGAGTGGCTGGACTAACATTAAAAAGGCTTCCGTCAGGAAGCCTTTTTTTATCCCACCAGCAAATCCCCGCTTCTCACCTCATCTTCACCCGCCAGCCTCACCACCAGCATGCCCGCCGTCGCAAACTTCGCCCAGTGCCGCGCATAGAGCACGCCGCCGAACTCCGCCACCAGCGGCGTCACACTGTCGGTAACCGGATCCACCACCTCCGCCACCACTTCGCCCGGACGAATATGCGCGCCCAGCTTCTTACGGTGCAGAATCAGTCCCGATACCGGTGAGTGAATATATTCGCACGCAGCCAGCGGTGTGGCAGGGTGCTTAAGGGCAGGGGAGACCGCACCTGCGCCTTCGCTGTGGCGCGGCTTAATCACGCCACTCTCTGCTGGCACATCCACCGCTTCCAGCGCGCTGGCCGCCGCGCTGCTCTCGGTCATGCCGGCGATATCCTCGGCATTGGCTGTCACCAGCGCCAGCTCGTCGCCGCCAATCACCGGCGCGGCGACTTCCGCCGACACAAGCGGGTTTTCCGCAGCGATATAACCGCTCTCACGTAGCGCGCTGATAATCGCATCTGCATCCTGCTCCGCCTGCTCGGGATCGACGTCGCGCACCCCGCGCAGCTCCAGCGTCACCGGCAGCAGGCCGCGCGGCATCGGATACTGGTCGCCAAAGCGTTGCGCCAGCGTCAGCCAGGGTTCGCAGCAGGCTTCGTCGAACGGCTCACCGCCGGAAACCTGCGCCAGCAGCTGCACTTCGCTCCCCAGCCAGCGCGCCAGCGGCTCAATGTCTGGCCAGGCGTGCGGCGTGGTATAGAGGTGAGGCAGCGCCTCCCAGTCGCAGTGCAAATCAATCATCAGATCCGCCTGGCTCGCCATACGCATCAGCGTAAAGCGCTGCGCCTCGAGTTCGGTTTTTGCAATCACATCGCGGTAGTGACGATCGATAGCCTCGCGGACCAGCCGCTTGTTGTCGCCTTCGTTCGGCGTCAGCGATCCCGCCAGCTCCGTGGCCAGCTTCTCGCCCAGCGCCGGAAAGCGGCGGTTGAAGTCCTGGCCCGACTCGCAGTGAAAACGTCCCAGATGGGTGCCGTGCCAGTGCTGGCCCAGCGCCAGCGGATTCGCCACCGGCACCAGCGTAAAGCCAGCGCGCAGCCTGCCAGCGGACTCCAGCGCCATCAGCTTCTGCTTCAGAAACCAGGCGACCGCCATACCGGGGATCTCGTCGCCGTGCAGCGACGCCTGAATATAGACCTGTTTATATTTTTCTTCGCCGAAGTGGAAGCTGACGATTTCGCGCTGAGTGCCCAGCGAGGCGCTAAGAAGGGGATGATGTTGTTGATGCATAGGGCGCCGATTGTCCTTTCATTTAGAAGAGGGCGCAACTGCGCCCAGGAAATGAAGAAAAGTATAGTGCCGAATCAGAGCGGGCGACCACTCGGGTCGCCTCAGACTACTGCTGGATAGAGATATCGGTGGCGAAATAGTGCTTCTGGATCTTATCGAAAGTGCCGTTCTTTTTGATTTCGGCAAAGGCGTTGTCCAGCGCGCTCTTCAGCTCTCTGTCGCCTTTACGCAGGCCGATGGCCGTGCCGGGGCCGATAATAGGATCCTCGACAACAGGCCCCGCCAGTTCGAAATCTTTGCCCTGCGGATGCTTGAGGAAGCCGATTGCCGCCTGCGCCGCATCGGTGAATACCGCATCGAGCCGCCCGGAAACCAGATCGCTCTCAACCTGCGCCTGATCGCCGTAAGGCACTACGTTGACGCCAAACGGCTGCCATTTGGCGCGCGCGTAGCGCTCCTGCACCGTACCCTGTTCGACACCGACGGTTTTGCCCTTCAGCGATTCGGCGGTCGGCAGCAGGCCGCTGCCTTTGCGCGCAACCAGCTGGGTATGGGTATCATAGAGCGGTACGGTAAAGTCGATCTGCTTCAGACGCTCTTCGGTAATGCCCATATCCGAGAGGATCGCGTCGAACTTGCGCGCCTTCAGCGCCGGGATCATGCCGTCAAACTGGCTTTCCACCCAGACGCACTTCGCCTGCATCTGCTGGCACAGGGCGTTGCCCAGATCAATATCGAAACCGACCAGCTTGCCCTGCGGGGTTTTTGACTCGAAAGGCGGATAGGTCGGATCGACGGCAAAGCGTACCTGTTCGATTTTTGCCTGCGCGCCAAAGGCGCAGCCTGCCAGTACGGCGGTTATCAGCGCGGCGCGCAGACGAGAGAGAGTAGGAGTGGCCATAATGTCTTCTTTTATCGTGATGTTGAATTAAGCAGAGTACCTGCCTGTTTTCACGATGACAATTACTGGATTATTTTCACTACGTTAGCATTGCAGAGGCGGCGATAATCTTCCGTGTTGAGCACCACCGACCTGTCGAGTCGTCCGGCGTTAAAGGCGATCTCGCTAAAGCGCTCGAACAGCAGCGGATCGACCACCAGCCTGAGATCGGGATGAAAAGAAAAGGGCGGAATGGCACCGAACACGCAGCCGGTCAGCATATCAACCTCTGCCGGACTGGCGAGCGAGGCGCGTCGACCGCCGACCGCTTCCGCTACCCGGGCTAAATCCGCCTGCTGGTCTGCAGGCAGCACCGCCAGCACATGCTGTTTAACGCCGTTGCCTTTTACGTGGCAGACAAGGGCTTTCGCGCCCTGGCCGATGGCGGTGCCGCGGATCGCCGCCACCGCTTCGCATTTGCCGGTCGCCTCATGGCTCATCAGCTGATAGCGCGCCTGATGCTGTTCCAGCAGGGCGATCAGTTTTTCATGGGTGGTCATAGCCAGATCCTGACGCTAAAGAACAGAGGCTGCTCAATATCATTCCGGTATTGAGCAGCATGGCGCGCTGCTATTTATGCCGCGCGCGCAGGTTGCTGATAATGGCGCTGAGATCCAGCTCCTGATCCTGCAGCAGCACCATCAGGTGATAGAGCAGGTCAGAGGCCTCATTGGTCAGCTCGTGGCGATCCTTTACCGTAGCCGCCAGCGCGGTCTCGACGCCTTCTTCACCGACTTTCTGCGCGATGCGCTTGGTACCGCTGGCATAGAGCTGCGCGGTATAGGAGCTGGCCGGATCGGCGCTTTTGCGCGACGCCAGCAGCTGTTCCAGCTGATAAAAAAAGGTCCAGTCCGGTGCGGCAGGTGAGAAGCAGCTTGAGGTGCCGCGATGGCAGGTGGGGCCGATGGGATCGGCCAGCACCAGCAGCGTATCGTTGTCGCAGTCCGGCGTGATGCTGACGACCTGAAGAAAATGGCCAGAGGTCTCACC
The DNA here is from genome assembly GCF_022346785.1 of Pantoea sp. ACRSC. Lineage (NCBI taxonomy): Bacteria > Pseudomonadati > Pseudomonadota > Gammaproteobacteria > Enterobacterales > Erwiniaceae > Pantoea > Pantoea sp. ACRSC. Next base: position 178,712 of record NZ_JAKRNN010000004.1, on the reverse strand, counting down.
TTTGGTCCAGAGACGCTGTTTGGTGCGCGAAAAAAAGGTGACGTTGCCGTCGCTCAGGGTTTTTGCCAGCGCGTCCTGATTCATATAGCCGTGCATCAGCACTTCGCCGGAGACGTTGTGCTGCACGATAACGGGCATCATGCCCTCAGTTTTAACCCAGTCGAGGCGGGCCAGTTGCTCTTCAGTTAACACGCGCGAATCTCCACTCCGTTCTCTTTCAGAAAGCTTTTCAGCTCGCCGATATTGATAATTTGCTTATGGAACACCGAGGCGGCCAGCGCGCCGTCGACGTTCGCCTGTTCAAAGGCGTCGAGGAAGTGCTGCATGGTGCCCGCGCCGCCCGAGGCGATCAGCGGCACCTTACAGAGGTCGCGCACTTTTTGCAGCTGCACCAGATCGTAGCCGTTGCGCACGCCATCCTGGTTCATCATGTTCAGCACGATCTCTCCTGCGCCGCGCTGCTGTACTTCCTGCACCCACTGCTCAGTTTCCCACTGGGTCACGCGGGTGCGCGCTTCGTCGCCGGTATACTGGTTAACGTGATATTTGCCGCTCGCCTCGTCGAACCAGGTATCGATGCCCACTACGATGCACTGCACGCCGAATCGGTCGGCGAGGCGGGTGATCAGCGTGGGATCGGCCAGCGCGGGCGAGTTGATGGAGATTTTGTCGGCGCCGAACTCCAGAATGCGCGCCGCATCCTCTTCACTCTTAATGCCGCCCGCCACGCAGAAGGGAATATCGATCACTTCCGCGACGCGCGACACCCAGCTTTTATCGACCACGCGGCCGTCGCTGGAGGCGGTGATATCGTAGAACACCAGCTCGTCCGCGCCTTCCTGGGCGTAGCGCTGCGCCAGCGGCACGATGTCGCCGATGATCTCGTGATTGCGGAACTGGACGCCTTTGACGACCTGGCCGTCGCGCACGTCAAGACAGGGGATTATGCGTTTTGCCAGCATGCGATAGCCTCCGAAACCGTGAATTTGCCTTCAAGCAGAGCACGTCCGACGATCACGCCCTTAACGCCGCTGCCGCGCAGCGCCGCGATATCCTCAATGCCGCCAATACCGCCGGAGGACTGAAACGCAATATCGGGATAGCGCGCGGTCACTTCCTGATAGAGCGCGACGTTAGAGCCGCTCAGCGTGCCGTCGCGTGAAATATCGGTGCAGAGCACATGCTTCAGGCCGACCGGCTCAAACCAGGCGACAACCTCTTCCAGCGTCACGCCGGCCGCTTCCTGCCAGCCGCTGATGGCGACCTCTTTGCGGTTTGCCGCGTCGATGCGCACGTCCAGCGCCAGCACGATCGCCTCGGCGCCGAACTCACTGAACCACTTCTTCACCTCTTCCGGCTGTTTAACCGCCGTGGAGCCGACCACCACGCGGCTGGCACCGGCGTCCAGCAGCGCCTTCACGTCGTCGCGCGTGCGGATGCCGCCGCCGACCTGCACCGTTGCGTCGACGCCGTTCAGCAACGTTTTCAGCAGCGGGATCTGGCGCTGCGCCGGATCTTTCGCGCCGGTAAGGTCGACGAGGTGCAGCACCGTCGCGCCCTGGCGGGCGTAATCCTGCAGGCGCGGCAGCGGATCGCTGCCGTAGTCGCGCTGCTGGCCGTAGTCGCCCTGATGCAGGCGCACCACCTTGCCATCAATCAAATCTAACGCGGGGATAATCATCACATCTCCAGGAAGTTTTTCAGCAGCTGCGCGCCCGCTTTGCCGGAACGCTCGGGGTGGAACTGCACGCCGAAGAAGTTATCTTTCTGCACCGCCGCGGTGAACGGCTGGCCGTAATCGCACTGGGCGATGGTGCTGGCGTTGACCGGCATGGCGTAGCTGTGCACGAAATAGAAGTAGCTCTCTTCGTCAATGCCGCGAAACAGGTGGTTGCCCGCCTGGGCGGTGATTTGGTTCCAGCCCATATGCGGCAGCGGCAGGCCGCGCGTGTCCATCAGGCCACATTCGGCGTCGATAATGCCGAGGGTGCTGATGCCGCCGTTCTCCTCGCTGCTGCTGCCGAGCAGCTGCATGCCGAGGCAGATGCCGAGCACCGGCTGGGTGCAGGCTTTGATCAGGTCGACCAGGTCGCGCTCTTCCATCTGGTTCATCGCCGCCCGCGCGGTACCAACGCCCGGCAGAAACAGCTTGTCGGCGCGCAGCACCACGTCAGGATCGCGGCTGACGTCGGGCGTATAGCCAAGGCGCTCTACTGCCCACTTCACCGAGGAGAGGTTGGCGCAGCCGGTATCAAGGATCACCACGTTCATTTACAGCACTCCTTTCGAGCTGGGCAGGGTGTTGCCCTCAACGCGGATCGCCTGGCGCAGCGTGCGGCCAAAGGCTTTAAACAGGCTTTCCACGCGGTGGTGATCGTTCTTGCCTTTGGTTTTCAGGTGCAGGGTGCTCATCATGGCGTAGGAGAGCGAGCGGAAGAAGTGCTCCACCATCTCGGTGCTCATATCGCCGACGCGCTGATAGCTGAACTCTGCCTTAAACTCGAGGTGCGGACGGCCGGAAATATCGAGCGCGCAGCGCGCCAGGCACTCATCCATCGGCAGCACAAAGCCGAAACGGCCGATGCCGCGCTTGTCGCCCAGCGCCTTCAGCAGCGCTTCGCCGAGCGCCAGCCCGGTGTCTTCGATGGTGTGGTGGTCGTCGATATAGAGATCGCCTTTCACCTCGATGCTCATACGGAAACCGCCGTGAACGGCGATCTGGTCCAGCATATGATCGAAGAAGCCGACGCCGGTGTTGATTTTGCTGCCGCCTTCGCGGTCCAGCCACACCTCGGCCTGAATCTGCGTCTCTTTGGTGTTGCGGTTAACCAGCGCATGGCGATCGCGTCTGGTGAGGCGCGCCTGAATGGCGTTCCACTCCTCGCCTTCGCGCCCGAAGCGGATACCCTGGATGCCCATATTCTGCGCCAGCTGGATATCGGTCAGCCGGTCGCCGATCACATAGCTGTTGGCCACGTCGATGGCGCCTTCCGCCAGCCAGGCCTCGACCATTTTGGTTTTCGGCTTGCGGCAGTCGCAGTTATCTTCCGGCTTGTGCGGGCAGATCAGCACGTCGTCGAAATGGATCCCCTGCGAGCTGAACACCTGCATCATCAGGTTATGCGGGCCGTCGAAATCGGCCTGCGGGAAGCTGCTGGTGCCCAGCCCGTCCTGGTTGGTGATCATCACCAGCCGATAGCCAGCGCTCTGCAGAGCCAGCAGCGCCGGGATGACGTTGGCTTCAAACGCCAGCTTCTCCATGCGATCCACCTGAAAATCTTCAGGCGGCTCGGCGATAAGGGTGCCGTCGCGATCGATAAAAAGGGTCTTCTGACTCATGCTCTCTCCACAGATAAAGCCTGTAACGCGGCGATCAGGCGCTCGCACTCTTGACGCGTGCCGATTGAGATGCGCAGGCATCCCGCCAGGCCCGGATTTTTGTTCTGGTCGCGCAGAATAATGCCCTGATCCCACAGGGATTTAAACACCGCATGGGAATCGGTAAAGCGCGCCAGGATATAGTTGGTCTCGCTCGGGAAGACCTGCTGCACAAGGCTCAGCTGCGGCAGCTGTTCCAGCAGCCAGGCGCGGCTGGCGTTCAGCTCGGCGACGTGCTGGCGCATCAGCGCGATGCCCTGATCGCTCAGCGCCTGACCGGCGACGTCGGCGACCGGCGTTGCCAGCGGATAGGGGGCGATCACTTTCATCAGCAAATTGATGACCTGCGGGTTGGCCAGCGTAAAGCCGCAGCGCAGGCCGGCAAGCGCAAAGGCCTTCGACAGCGTGCGCAGGATCACCAGGTGCGGATACGTTTTCAGCCAGCCGCTCAGCGTCGCCTGCGGACAGAATTCAATATAGGCCTCATCGGCCACCACCAGCGCTTTTCCGGCGGTCATCTCCAGCAGCGCACGGATATCATCTGGATCGATCAGGTTGCCGGTCGGGTTGTTAGGGCTGCACATATAGACCACTTTTACGCCGTCGAGCTGTTCGGCGATGGCGGGCAGGTTCAGCTGCCAGTTCTCCAGCGCGGGCACGGTGCGGTACTCAATGCCGATGGTCTCGGCGCTGACGCTGTACATGCCGTAGGTCGGCGGGCAGAAGAGGATCGCGTCTTTGCCCGGCTCGCAGAAGGCGCGCATCACCAGCTCAATGCCCTCATCGGCGCCGCGGCTGACCAGCACCTGCTCCGGCTGTAGTCCAGCGTAGGCGGCGTAGCGCTCGATAACGATCTTTGGCTGACACTCCGGGTAGCGGTTCAGCGTCTGCTGCGACAGCTCAAAGGGGACCGGCAGCGGAAATTCGTTGGCGTTGAGCCAGACGTCGCCGTTGCCGCCCAGGCGGCGCGCAGACTGGTAAGGGGTCAGGGCGCGCACGTTGTCGCGCGCCAGCTCTTCAATATTCTGGCTCATGCCTGCTCCTCTTTCAGCGCGGCGACGCGCAGCGTAACGGCGTTTTTGTGGGCTTCCAGCTGCTCGGCGGCAGCCAGGGTTTCAATGGTTGCGGCCAGGTTGAGGAAGCCCTGCGGCGTCAGCTCCTGCACCGTCATGCGCTTCTGAAAATCGGCCAGGCCAAGGCTGGAGCAGGTGGCGGTATAGCCGTAGGTCGGCAGCACATGGTTGGTGCCGGAGGCGTAATCGCCCGCCGACTCCGGCGACCAGTCGCCGAGAAACACCGAGCCGGCGCTGGTGATGGCGTCGACCAGATCGCGCGGCTGGCGCGTCTGAATAATCAGGTGTTCCGGGCCGTACTGGTTGGAGATCGCCACGCACTCCTCCAGGTCGCGCGCCACGATCAAGCGGCTGCTCGCCAGCGCCTGACGCGCGGTGGCGGCGCGCGGCAGCGCCTGCAGCTGCGCCTCTACCGCTTCGGCCACCTGCTGCGCCAGCGTCAGCGACGGCGTCAGCAGGATCACCTGCGAATCGGGGCCGTGTTCCGCCTGTGACAGCAGATCGGAGGCGACAAAGGCGGGCGTCGCCCCTTCGTCGGCGATCACCAGCACTTCCGACGGACCGGCAGGCATATCGATGGCCGCGCCGTCGAGACGCTGGCTCACCTGGCGCTTCGCCTCGGTAACGTACGCGTTGCCCGGCCCGAAAATCTTGTCGACTTTCGGCACGCTCTCGGTGCCGAAGGCGAGGGCGGCGATCGCCTGCGCGCCGCCGACCTGAAACACCTCTTCAACGCCGCAGAGCTGCGCCGCATAGAGGATCTCGTCGGCGATGGGCGGCGGCGAGCAGAGCGCCACGCGGCCGCAGCCGGCGATACGCGCCGGGGTCGCCAGCATCAGCACGGTAGAGAAGAGCGGGGCGGAGCCGCCGGGAATATAGAGGCCGACCGACCGCACCGGCCGGGTGATCTGCTGGCAGCGCACCCCTGGCTGGGTCTCTACATCCACCGTCGCCAGCTGCTGCGCGTTGTGGAAGGTTTCGATATTGGCGACGGCAACGGCCATCGCCTGCTTCAGCTCGTCGCTGAGTCGCGCGCCGGCGGCGGCGATCTCGGCGGGCGTCACGCGCAGCGCCTCTACCTGCGCCTTGTCGAAGCGCGCGCTGAACTCACGCAGCGCCGCATCGCCGCTGCTCTTTACCTGATCCAGCACCGCGCGCACCGTGGCGCTGATAGTGTCGGAAGCGGCGATAGCCGGACGCTGGAGCAGTGCCTGGCGCTGCTCCTCGCTGCACTGCTGCCATTCGACGGGGGTCATAAAGGACATGGCTTACTCCATCATCTTTTCAATTGGCAGCACCAGAATCGAGCTGGCACCCAGCGCTTTCAGTTTTTCCATGGTTTCCCAGAACAGGGTTTCGCTGCTGACCATATGCATCGCCACGCGGCTCTGGTCGCCCGCCAGCGGCAGCACGGTTGGACGCTCGGCGCCGGGCAGCAACTCGATCACCTCTTCCAGCCGATCGCTCGGCGCGTGCATCATGATGTATTTCGATTCGCGCGCTTTAATGACGCCCTGAATACGCGTCATCAGTTTGTCGATCAGCTCCTGCTTCTCCGGTGCCATCTCGCCGTCGCGCTGGATCAGCACCGCTTTTGAACGGTAGATCACCTCGACTTCACGCAGGCCGTTGGCTTCCAGCGTGGCGCCGGTCGATACCAGGTCGCAAATCGCGTCGGCCAGTCCGGCGCGCGGCGCGACTTCCACCGAACCGTTCAGCATACAGGGTTTGAAGTTAAGGCCTTTTTTATCGAGATACTGCTTCAGCAGGTGAGGATAGGAGGTGGCGATGCGGGCGTTATTGAGACACTGCGGGCCGCTATACTCTTCATCTACCGGCATCGCCAGCGACAGGCGGCAGCCGCCGAAGTCCAGGCGACGCAGGGTAAAGTAGCGCGGATCTTCGCCCTGCGAGCGGCGCGTCAGCAGCTCCTCTTCCAGCACGTTTTCGCCGATAATGCCGAGATCCACCACGCCGTCCATGACCAGACCGGGAATATCGTCATCGCGCACGCGCAGAATATCGATCGGCATATTCTCCGCGAAGGCGATCAGACGCTGCTGCTGCAGGTTGATTTTAATGCCGCAGCGCGCCAGCAGCTCGCGTGAATCATCGCTTAAACGGCCAGATTTCTGCATAGCTATGCGAATTCGCTTGTTATCTAACATCATTCCCGTCCTCTGTTTCATTCCTGTCTGAAAAGGTATCGCTTCAGCCCATAAAAAAACCCCCGGAAGACGATCTTCCGGGGGTTCTCTTTGCGCTCGCACCACTGGAAGATCTGAATGTCTCCCAGCACACATCGCCTGAAAGACTAGTCAGGATGATGGTGATGATGATGGTTGAACTGAACGCGTGTCATAGTTAATTCCGTTGCTGAATGGATATTCATTTGCGTGCTGATTAACCTAGCGAAGATAACGGCGATGCGCAACCCTTTTTTAACCTTTGCGGTTCGGCGGCGCGGCGCACTAAGATGGACGACAGTGAATCAGGCGCAGGAGTCTATATGAAGAAGGTCGCAATTATCGGTCTGGGATGGCTGGGCATGCCGCTGGGTCTGGCGCTAACGGCGCGCGGCTGGCAGGTCACCGGCAGTAAAACCACGCTGGACGGCGTCGAGGCGGCGCGCCGCTGCGGCATCGACGCGGTGCAGCTGCAGCTGACGCCGGAAATCGAGTGCGACGCCGAGGATCTCGATCTGCTGCTGGCGGTGGACGCGCTGGTGGTGACCCTGCCCGCCAGCCGGACGGCGGAAGGCGGCGAAAGCTATATGCAGGCGGTGCAGAACGTGGTGGACAGCGCGCTGGCGAAGCAGGTGCCGCGCATTATCTTTACCAGCTCTACCTCGGTATACGGCAGCGGCAACGGGGTGATGAAAGAGAGCAGTGCGCTGCAGCCGGAAACGGTGGCGGGAAAAACCCTGGCCGCGCTGGAGAGCTGGCTGCACGATCTGCCTGGCACCCAGGTGGATATTCTGCGGCTGGCGGGGCTGGTGGGGCCGAGTCGTCATCCCGGCCGCTTCCTGGCGGGAAAAACCGGGCTGGAGAATGGCGCGCACGGCGTCAATCTGGTGCATCTGGATGATGTGGTCAGCGCAATTACGCTGCTGCTGCAGACGCCGAAGGGCGGACGCGTCTATAACCTCTGCGCGCAAAAGCACCCGTCGCGCGCGACCTTTTATCCCGCCGTCTCGCGCCAGCTGGGCCTGACGCCGCCGACCTTTTTGCCGTCAGCCTCCGGCGAGACCGGCAAGCTGATCGACGGCTCGCGCATCTGCAGCGAGCTGGGGTTTGAGTACAGCTACGACGATCCGGCGAAGATGCCGCTGGAGTAGTCGTGGTCCTCAGACGCCGAGCCGGTCGCGCAGCGCATACCAGGCGGCGCCCATCGCGGTCAGCGGCACCTTAAAGCGCCGTCCGCCGGGGAAGGGCAGGTGCGGCAGCTTCGCAAAGGCGTCGAAGCGCTCCGCATCCCCGCGCAGCGCTTCGCAAATCAGCTTGCCGGCAAGGTGCGTGCAGGTGACGCCGTGGCCGCTGTCGCCCTGCATAAAGTAGACGTTATTCTCCAGCCGGCCAAACTGCGGCAGGCGCGAGAGCGTCAGCAGAAAGTTGCCGCTCCAGCGGTAGCTGAAGGTGAGGTCGCGCAGCTGCGGGAAGGTGCGCAGCAGCTTGGGACGGATCAGCGCCTCGATGTCGCCGGGATCGCGCGCGCCGTAGACCACGCCGCCGCCGTAGAGCAGGCGGTTATCCGCCGTCAGGCGAAAATAGTCGAGCAGATAGTTACAGTCTTCGACGCAGTGATTATTGGGCAGCAGCGCCAGCGCGCGATCGCGGCTCAGCGGCTCGCTGGCGAGGATCTGCGACCCGCACGCCATGCTGTTGCGCGCCAGGCGCGGCTCCAGCTGCGAGGGCAGATAGGCGTTGCCGGCGAAAATCACAAAGGTGGCGCTTACCTCGCCATGTTCAGTTTTCACCCTGTTCGGCGCGCCGTAGGTCAGCGCCGTTGCGGCGGATCGTTCATAGATGCGCCCGCCGTGGCGTCGAATCGCCTCAGCTTCGCCCAGCGCCAGGTTCAGCGGGTGCAGATGGCCGCCGCGCCGATCCAGCAGGCCGCCGACGTAGCGTTCGGTGGCGATTTCGCGGCGGATGCCGCGCTCGTCCAGCAGCTCCAGATGGTGATTGCCATACTTTTCCCACAGCCGCTGCTGGCGGCGCAGGTGATTCATCTGGCGCAGGTTGAGCGCGGCGAAAATATTGCCGGGCCGGTAGTCGCAGGCGATGGCGTAGCGGTCGATGCGGTCGCGAATAATCTCCGCCCCCTCAAACATCATGCTGCCGAGCATACGCGCGCTCTCTTTGCCATAGCGCTGCTCGATCACGTCCACATCGCGGCTGTAGGAGTTGACCACCTGCCCGCCGTTGCGGCCGCTGGCGCCAAAGCCGACGCGCGCCGCCTCCAGCACCACTACGTCATAGCCCGCTTCGGTAAGATAGAGCGCGGCGGAGAGGCCGGTAAAGCCAGCACCGATAATGCAGACGTCGCACTGGATGCTCTCCTGCAGCGTCGGCCAGGGCGCATGGTCGTTGGCGGTCGCCGCGTAGTAGCTTTCAACATGTTTCATCTCAACCTCCTGGCTGCAAGTGCATCAGAAATTGGCGGGCGTATGGGCGCTGACGATACGGCAGGGCTGCGCCGAAAGATTGGTGAAGCTGTGCGGCAGCCCGGTATCGATGACATAACTTTCGCCCGCGTTAAGGTGGTAGCTTTGGCCGTTGACCACCAGCGTGATCTCACCTTCCAGTAGCGTTCCGGTCTCTTCGCCCGGATGGCGCAGCTTTTCGCCGGTGCTGGCGCCGGGCTGATAGGTCTCCAGCAGCATGCCGAGCGAGCGTTTCGCCTGCCCGTTGTCGACCAGCTTCAGCGACACGCCCTGGCTGCCGATCTCCACCAGATCGGCCGGCCTGACGATGACCTTCGGCGCGTCATGCGCTTTGGGTTCGGAGAAGAACTCCGACAGCGACAGCCCGTAGACCTTTAACAGCTTTTGCAGCGTGCTGACCGCCGGACTGACCTTGTCCTGTTCGATGGTGCTGATTGCGCTGTGGGTTAAACCTGACAGTTCAGCGGCGCGGCGCTGAGACAATCCCAACTCTTGCCGGATTTGCGATAAGCGTCGTCCCGGCGCCAGAGCGGCATCGTTCATGGTGATTTTTCCTTGTGATAGTGCTGTGCGGCGTGGATAAACCCCGCGAAAAGGGCGCGCGAGGCGTCGTGATGTTCCGGCTGCCATTCGGGATGCCACTGCACCGCGAGGGCGAAGGGATGGTGGCGCAGGCTGACCGCTTCGATCAGGCCGTCTGGCGCGCGCGCCTCGATGCGCAGCTGCGGGCCCGTTTCGCGGATGCCCTGATGATGCAGCGAATTGACCGCCAGGGCTGCGTCGCTGCCCAGCAGAGAGGCCAGCAGCCCGTCCGCCTCGGGAAAGATGTCGTGGGCCAGCGCGTACTGTTCGCTCAGCGGCAGCGTCGACTCGGCATGATGCGGCAGCCCGGTTTTACGCTGGTCGAGATCGCGCCACAGCGCGCCGCCGTTGGCCACCACCAGCTCCTGCATGCCGCGGCAGATGCCCAGCAGCGGCATGCGGCGGCTGGTGGCCCAGGTAATAATGGCGAAGGCGAGCCGGTCGCGGCCGGGATCGGCGAGCGGCTCGCTGCCCGCTTCGCCGTAGTGCCAGGGTTCGATATTGCTGATGCTGCCGGTCAGCAGCACGCCGTCGAGCGTCGCCAGCGCCTGCTCCAGCAGGTGAGGGGTCGCGCAGAGCTGCTGGGGCAGGGCAATCGGCACGCCGCCCGCCTGCGCTATCGCCGTCAGGTATTTGTTATGCACCGACTGGGTGGGATGGCCGCCGTTGTCGATCTGGCACATCGCTACGCCGATCAAAGGGTTGTTAAAAATAATGCCCATCTCACTCCTCGACTCGCTGTTCAAAAAATTCACCGATCGGGACGGCAGCAGGGAAAACTGTGCAATATTTTTTCAATCTAGCAATGCGCTGATTGTTTCTCAAACAGATTTGTTACATTTGCACACTTTTTCTGTTGGCGCTATGTTAGAGGAGTGGCTGTTATTTTGAGCATTGCGCAAACCAACTAACGGTAGAAGGCGGGTGGGATATGACGAACCTCGTGGAAGTAGAAGACTTCACGCGACACAGTGAAGAGAGACGAACCAGCGCGTTCCAGCTTGAAGTGAAAAACTGGCTGGAACGCCATCCTGAAACGCAGTATGTCGATATTTTATTAAATGATTTAAATGGCGTCTTTCGCGGTAAGCGCATCCCGGTCGCCGCGCTGGCGAAGCTGGAAAAGGGGTGTTATTTCCCGGCCTCGGTTTTCGCGATGGATATCCTTGGTAATACAGTCGAAGAGGCCGGTCTGGGCCAGTCCCTCGGCGAACCAGACAATCTCTGCCTGCCGGTTCCCGGCACCTTAGTTCCCTCTGCGTCCGATCCTGAGCACATCGCCCAGCTGCTGTTGACCATGTGCAACCAAGATGGCACTCCCTTTGACGTTGAACCCCGCAATGTCCTGAACCGGCTGTGGCAGCAGTTGCGCAACCGAGGACTCTTTCCGGTGGTAGCGGTAGAGCTGGAGTTCTATCTGGTAGATAAAATTCGCGATGCCGAAGGCTATATTCAGCCGCCGTGCGCGCCGGGCAGCAGCGATCGCAATATGCAGAGCCAGGTCTACTCTGTGGACAATCTCGATCGCTTTGGTGAAGTATTGCGCGATATCGACGCGCTGGCGCGCCAGCAAAACATTCCCGCCGACGGCGCGCTGGCGGAAGCCTCGCCCGGCCAGTTTGAGATCAACCTGCACCACACCCGCGACGTGCTGAGCGCCTGCGACCACGCCGTGCAGCTTAAAAGGCTGATCCGTCAGGTGGCGGAGAACCACGGCATGACCGCTACCTTTATGGCCAAGCCCTATGAAGAGTATGCGGGCAGCGGCATGCACGTGCATATCAGCATGCTGGACGCCGCCGATCACAACGCCTTTGCCACCGATGACGGCAGCGATTCGCCGCTGCTGAAGCGCGCGCTGGCGGGCATGCTCGACCTGATGCCAGCGTCGATGGCGCTGCTGGCGCCCAACGTTAACGCCTACCGTCGGTTTGTGCCGGAAGCCTATGTGCCGATGCGCGCCTCCTGGGGGCATAACAACCGCACCGTGGCGCTGCGCATTCCCTGCGGCGACGTGGAAAACCACCGCGTTGAGTATCGCGTCGCGGGCGCGGACGCCAACCCCTATCTGGTGATGTCGGCGATTCTGGCGGGAATTCTGCACGGGCTGGATACCGCGCTGCCGCTGCCGCAGCCGGTTCAGGGCAACGGCCACGAGGCGGAGGGCATCCCGCTGCCGGTGCGCCAGAGCGAGGCGCTGTTTGAATTTGAAAGCAGCTTTCCGCTGCAAAAACTGTTGGGCGAGCGGTTCGGTGCGGTGTGGCACAGCTGTAAGCGCCACGAGATGATGCAGTTTGAGCGGCTGGTGACCGCCACGGAGATCGACTGGATGCTCAAAAACGCCTGAGAAAAAAGTCGCTATACTTATCAGTAGCTCTTGTGTTTTTACTGCATGTTGGGCAGAATACTCGGCCTGCAAAAATCCGAATATAACCGATGCTTTTAAGAGCCTCGGTTATTTTTTTGCATGTACTTCGCCGATTCGCATGAGGCCGGGCGCGCCCGGATAGATACACGTTAAAAACGCGCAAGCGTACGAACTGAGGATACAAAGATGGGGATGTTATTCATTCAGCCAGCGCGCGCTGGCACTCGTTTCCGTGATGACTACGGCGCCGCTCAGGCTTATAACGCCGCCTTCCTCGCTCCCGTGATGCAATCCAGTCAGGTTGCAGCTCAGGGAGGTCTGAAACATGTCGCTTGATACCTCAGCACCACAGCGTGCCCACCTGAAAAAATCTCTGACCCTGCTTCCGGTCGTCATGATTGGCCTTGCCTACATGCAGCCGATGACCCTGTTTGATACTTTCGGTATCGTGTCGGGTCTGACCAGCGGTCACGTCGCCACCGCCTACGCCTTTGCGCTGATTGCGATTCTGTTTACCGCCGTAAGCTACGGTAAGCTGGTACGCCGCTTCCCATCTGCGGGCTCCGCTTATACCTACGCTCAGAAGGCGATCAGTCCGCACGTCGGCTTTATGGTCGGCTGGTCATCGCTGCTGGACTACCTGTTCATGCCGATGATCAACATTCTGCTGGCGAAAAACTACTTCGAAGCGCTGGTGCCCGGCATTCCGTCATGGATTTTCGTGGTGCTGCTGGTGGCGTTTATGACGATGTCCAACCTGCGCGGCATTAAAACCGTGGCCAACTTTAACAGCGTGATCGTGGTGCTGCAGGTTGTGGTGATGATCGGTATTACCGGCATGGTGATCTACGGCGTGGCGCACGGCGAAGGTGCGGGCACGCTTACCAGCTCGCAGCCGTTCTGGTCCCCAGACGCCCATGTGGTGCCGATGATTACCGGCGCGACTATCCTCTGTTTCTCGTTCCTGGGCTTTGACGGCATCAGCTCGCTGTCGGAAGAGACCCAAGACGCGGAGCGCACCATTCCGCGCGCGATTTTCCTGACGGCGCTGATCGGCGGTCTGATCTTTATCGTGGCCTCCTACTTCCTGCAGCTCTACTTCCCGGATATCTCGCGCTTTAAGGATCCCGATTCGTCGCAGCCGGAAATCATGCTGTACGTGGCGGGCCATGTGCTGCAGTTCGGCATCCTGATTTTCTCGGTGGTGACCGTGCTGGCGTCAGGTATGGCGGCGCACGCGGGCGTGTCGCGTCTGATGTACGTGATGGGCCGTGACGGCGTCTTCCCGGAGCGTTTCTTCGGCTATATCCATCCGAAGTGGCGTACGCCGTCGCTGAACGTGCTGCTGGTCGGCGCCGTGGCGCTGATGGCGATCCGTTTCGACCTGGTGACCGCGACGGCGCTGGTGAACTTCGGCGCGCTGGTGGCGTTTACCTTTGTAAACCTGTCGGTGATTGCGCAGTTCTGGATCCGCGAGAAGCGTAACCGCACGCTGCGCGACCATATCAACTATCTGGTGCTGCCGGTGCTCGGCGCGCTGACGGTGGGCGCACTGTGGATCAACCTGGAAGAGAGCTCGATGGTACTGGGCCTGATTTGGGCCGCCGTGGGGATTATCTACCTCGCGTTTGTTACCCGCAGCTTCCGTAATCCGGTGCCGCAGTACAGCGAAGAAGTGTAATTCGCTGGCGATAAAAAAGGGTGGGGCGTCAGCCTCACCCTTTTTTTTTGCTCCTTATGCCGCCGAAGGCTCAGGAGGCGGAAACCACCCCCTGAAAGGAGACCGGATTGCCGTCATCTTCTAACACGCTAAAACTGACTTTCTCGCCGGGCGTAAGGGTTTTATCCAGCGGCACAGCGTGCTGAGCGTGCGGTGCCATCATCAGATTATCCAGACGGAGTTTGTCACCGACCCGCAGTCGCAGGGTAATAAACCAGGGCTGGGGATTGACGATCTTCAGCGTCTTGCCCTGCACCACAAAGCGGAGTTTTTGCATATCTGCTGGCTGAGGCGCGGCGAGGCCCGCAGGGCGAATAAAGACTTTCAGGCGGATACGCAAAGGTAAAACCACCTTCCTCTCTGCCTTTTCTGAGGACTTTTCCAGCGCCGGAATCTGATAAATATTAAGCCAGTAAAGGCTCTCCCGGTCGGTGGCCAGACCGGCTTTGCTGGTTAACATTACCCGAACCGAGCGCAGTTCGCCGGGGGACATTTTCATCACCGGCGGCAGCGCAATCAGCGGCGTTTTGCTGAGTTCGGGAGAGAGCATGATGTCTCCCTCATCGCTCCAGATCTGCACGATAGTCGGACTCTCCGCGCCGTTTTTCAGATTCAGCGTCTGGCTGATCTCCCCCTGGTTAAAAACCAGGCGCGTCTTATCCACATTTACCACCGCGCGCGCCTGAAAGGCGAGCAGCAGAGCAAAAAGCGCCAGCGCCTTACTGAAAACTAACCACCACCTGTAACTGCGCATTCACCGCTCCTGCCGTTATGGTTTGACCGTTTATCGCTTCCAGCGAAGCGATAAAATCGCCGCTGTAAATATTGCCCGTCCCCGAAGAGACCTGCGAGGTTAACTCTTTATAGCCATACCAGCCCCGGCTGTTGCCCGTGCCGGTTGAGCTGAGGTCGGGCAGTAAGTTGAGCGCACGCCCTTTCGCGTCATAGATCTTTATCCCGACGCCGGAGGCGACGCCGCTGCTGCCATAGCGGGTATCGAGCAGCCAGGTCAGCCCGCCGCCGGAGTTGACCAGCCCCAGCCGGGTCGCCTGGGTGACGGCGTTAGGCTGATTGACGAGAAACCCCATCGCTACACTGGAAACGAATTCGGATGAGGGTAAGGTGCCGGAGCTCGCCTCCGCCTCACACCGGACAGAGACGGAGAAGGGCGTCTGGCTGCTGTTGCCTTCGGCCAGCTCGCCGACGGTGATAAGGGGAAGCCGCACCACAGAGGGATAGTCTTTTACCTCGCACAGCGCGCCGCGCACGTAGGTAACGCTTTTATAGGTGCTCCAGGCGCCGGGCCATTCGGCACTATTCCAGCCGCTCCAGTTACTGGCGCTGTCCTGGCCGTCCCCCAGGCTCTCAGCGAGTAACCCCGGCCCTTTAAAGGCGATATAGCCACGCGGCTGCGCCCAGGTATCGACATAATAACGGGTGCCGTTGACGTAATACTCAATGGAGTCGATTTTAAACATCTCATAGAGCACATTGCTGAAGGCGCTGGCCGGAATATAGATATAGGTGCCGTCGCTGTACCAGCTGCTGGCGCTAAGCTGACGCGATTTCCAGTAGCGGCTGTAGTACTCGCCGGTGGAAAGATTGGTCATGCGTACGGCCACATTTCTCGCCGCATCGTAGTAAGCCCCCTCCACTTCGTGGCTGATGTTTTTACCCGAATAGGTGCTGCTGCCGTTAGTGGCGTACATCTCATACAGGCTCCCCGCATCCTCTGCCGCGCAGCGAAAAAGGATCTGGTTTGGCATGTAGGGGGAGTCGCTGGCGGCGGTGGGGAAGGAACCCACCGCGCTGGCCAGCAGGGTACCGGCGGGCTGAAAGGCGCTGCCGTTGTTAATGCTAATCACCGACGGCAGGCCAATATTGCCAGAGCAGGTATCGCAGGCACCCGCCCAGTTGGCGGCGGTGTAGCCCGCGGCGATGGCATCCGCTGAGAGCGAAGAGGTGCTGGTCACCTTGATACACACCGCCCAGAGCGCGGTGGGGAACAACAGGATAAGCGCCAGCAGCGTCTGTTTTAATCTCATTCTATTACTCCTTCCTGCATGACCCGTTGAGCGGGATAAGATCCGATTGCTGACGCCCGCTAACCTGATAGCTGACCAGGCAGGCACTTTTCTGTTCATTCCAGCTCACCTTCAGCGTGCCGGAGTCGTGAGGCACGCGGGCATAAAGCTGACCGCCCTGACCGACTACGCCCACCAGGACCTTATCGGTGTCACGCACCTCTGCGCCCATAGGGGGCGTCTCGCCATCGGTGGTGGAGAGGGAAATCAGTACCGCTTTGCCTCGGAGCGTGGCGAAGCTGACCCGGCTGACGGCACCGGCATAGGGCACCACCCGCTTGCTGCCGCCGCTCAGCTCGGTGTCGGTACGCATATTTAGCGTGTCAAGGCTGACGCTATTTTCGCGGTAGGGGGTTAACGACGGCAAAATGGCGTAGCCAAAGCGATCGATCACCGCGCCCTGACCGTTGCGCACGACGGCACCTTGCGCGCCCTCGGCGTGGATCAGAGCAAAGGTATCGCTGGCGTAGGGGCCGGCGGTTACGCCGCCGCGATGGAACAGCAGCGTGCCTGATGTGCCTAATCCCAGCTGACGATAGTCATTGCCCTGACCATAGCTGGCACGCAGCGCCCCGACGCGGGTATTCTGCTGTAGATTGCCGCCAAAGGAGGTGGCCTCGCCCTCAGCACCGCTGCGGTAGCTGTCGCGACCGGCGTAGAGCGAGTAGCTAAGGTCGCGCTGTTCACCGGCGGAACCGGTCAGCGAGACCATTGAGCTGCGGCTCTGCTTTGACTGGTTGTAGTTATAGGCCACAGAGGCGAGTCCTTTGCCCCAGTCGAGCGGCACAGAGATATTCAGGGAGAGGGTGTTCTCGGTATATTTCTGGCGGCGGCTGAGATCGTCATTATCGCTGCGATCGCGCAGGCTGCGGCTTATCCAGGCGGTGCGCTGGCGTGCCACGTTGAGGCTATAGCTGATGTTATGCCAGCTGTTGTTGTAGCCGAGCTGAAGCTACGTAATACGCGACTGATTATCGTGATAGTCGGCGGTGCTGGCGCTCAGGCTGAACAGGCCATAGTCGCCCGCCGACTGGCTAAGCGTTGCCGACAGGCGGTTACGCTGGTGCAGCGAATCGGAATAGTAGCGGATGCCTGCCTGCTGCTCGCGCCGCACGCCCAGCACATCCTGCAGATCGCGGAAGCCGCTGGTGGAGTAGCGCCAGGCGGCGAGCACCAGATTGGTGCCGGTCTCAAAGGTCTTGCTGTAGCTCAGCTCTGCGCGCCAGCCTGAGGTGCGATCGTTATTCTCCGCCTTTGCCTGGGAGAAGGTGGTATTCAGGCCCACTGCGCCAGCCTCGGTTGCCCAGACGCCGCCCAGCAGCCAGGCCTGGTAATCCTGGGCCATCCGGGTGCCAAGCGTGGTGGTCAGGCTGTTGCTGAGGCCGCGCTGCACGATACCCTCGAAAAAGTGGTTTTGCACCGCGTAATACTGGCGAACCCGTCCCAGCGCCAGCGAATAGTGCCAGTTACCCGGACGCACCGAGTCGGGCACGGACGAGTAGGGCACGGTGAAAGAGGAGGTTTTTCCGTTGGCTTCGATGACCTCTACCTCCAGATCGCCCTGGTTGCGGGTGTTATAGAGATCGTCGATCACGAACGGGCCGGGCGGCACGCTGGTTTCATATATCACGCTGTTCATCTGCCTGACGATAACGCGCGCGTTAGACGAGGCGATGCCGTGGATCTCCGGGGCATATCCCCGGCGGCCCTGCGGCCACATCCGCTTGTCGGTGGCGAGGCGAATACCGTTAAACGCCAGGCTGCCAAACAGCGAGCTGTCGGTGTAGCTGTCGCCAAGGGTCATCAGGCTGTTAATGCGTTCAACGGGATGCTGAACCCAGCTGCGAACGCTGTTGTAGCGGTAACGTCCGCCGTCGGTGCTGCTGCTCATATAGCGTAAATTTCCCTGATGGCGCAGCTGCCAGGTGGCAATATTGGTTCCTGCGGTGATGCCGCTCCATAAATATTGATAGCGATAGTGGGCGCTGCTGTTTTCCGTCCAGCTATAGTTGGTGTTGTGACGCAAAAAAAGCGCGCTGATGCCCTTATCCCACTGCGACGGCGGAATATAGCCGCGCGGCGTTCTGTTCAGGGCGGAGTGCGGAATAGTCAGCTGCAGGCGCAGCGCGGCAGGATCAAACGCCCAGCTGCCCGTCGGCACCCATGTGGTGAGCGGCGCGCAGCGCTCGCTGACGTTAACCACGCTGTTTAGCCTGACCTGCATCATTTCAAGCAGTGAGCGAGGCAGACAGGGCTCTGCATTTTTATTGGCGTCAGACGCGACAAAGGTCAGCTTTACGCCAGATTTTACTAAGCGGTTATTTAACCAGAGATCGACCAGGTAATCGCCAGCCGCAATGGTGCCGTGATTAAACTGCTCAATGTTTTGTCCGAAAGCGGAACCCTTGAAAAGAGAGGCGTCAAAGTAATATTCCTCACTGTATGCCGGCAGGCAAAAAGACGCAGAAACACCTAAAACAAAAGAATTTAATTTAAGGCTGCTGGGATTTAACCGCAAAAACTTCACTTATTCTTGCTCCCTGATCGTTTATCGCGGCAAGGGTTGCCGTGCCTGCGCCCTGCAAGCGTTGTTTAATGTTATTGAACCAGAAGGTCTTTTTGGTATATGGCGCGATGGTCTGCCCGTCGGTACGCTGTTTTTGTCCTGCCAGCTGGAGTGAGAGGGAAACCAGCGACAGATGCCAGGGCTGGGCATTATTAATTTCAATGCCGCTGCCTCGCGCAGGGTCAAAAACATAGTTAACCTGCACGCCTTTAAGAATGTTGTCGGGCTTACCAATAGCGGCCGGGCGATAAAGGAGTTTCACCCTGTTGCGTAACATGACCGTCATGGCATTTTGTTTGCTCTCCACGCCGCGCTGGGTTGGGGGGATTTGCAGGGTGTTAAACCAAAAAAGCGATTCACGATCGGCCGGCAGTGATGCGTTGCCGGTAAAAATTATGCGCGCTATCTGTCCCGCGTTTGGCTGAATGCGAAACACAGGCGGCGTGACGACAAAGGGAACACCGCTTTCCTGCTGAGGCTGGGAATCTATATTTCCCTTGTCAAACCAGGCCTGGATAACGTAGGGAAAGTCATCGTTGTTTTTAAACTGAACGTCTACTGAAGCAGCCTTTGCCGGATAAATAATACGGCTTCCCACCATGGTTACGCTGCTCTGCGCAGAGGCAGTGGTAAGCAACAGCATAAAAATAGTTAGCTGCGTGGATTTGATAAAAGAGAACATACCCAGGGTCTCACCGATGGACAGTGCGTACCGATCAACAGGTACGCACTGATTTGATCATTACTGGTAGGTAACGGCGTACTGCAGTGAAGCTGTCACCGTGCCCGCGGTTACGGCGTCGGTGGCGTAGTACTGCGCGTTGTAGGTGGCAGATGCTTCGGTCGCACCTGTTGCCAGCGTCAGGTCGCCGTTGCCGGTATAACCGCCTGTCAGATTAATCACGGCGTCGGCGGGATCGAGTAGCTGAACTTCCACGTTTTGCGCCGTGCCGGCATTAAGAAGATTACCGGTGGAGCTGACGTTGTTGCCGATAAATACCGTTGAGACCTTGGTCGAACTGCTGCCGCCGCCGGTGCAGCCGGTTAAGCCAACGGTAAAGCTGGTTTGTCCTGCGGTAGCGCCGCTGGCCGCCAGCTTTTTTTTACTGACGGTCGGCATACTCACTACCGGTGTAGCCGTATTACCGTTTACGGCAATAGAGCAGGTTTCGTCAGCCACTTCACCCTGGAAATTAATGGTGTTTTCAGACGCGGCGTTCGCTGATGCAGAGATAAATAAACCGCCAATAAATAACGTCAATGTAGATAGAGTAAATTTAGTTTTCATTAGATAATCCTTTATATTCATTAGCATGAAAGCAGCTGATTAAGGCTGCGTCCGGTTTTTCTCCGAACGGATTCTTTCATGTTGTATACTTTTTTTACGTCGAGATTCATTCTTTTGGCTATTGATGAAAGTGAATATCCATTTCTTGCAAAATCCAGCAGTTCTACCTCTTCACTGGACAGCGCATTCACTTTTTTTCCGGTCTCTCCTCCTTTTAAACCATAATAATAAAGGTTGATCGATTTTTTGATGTTCTCTATTGGCCCGCCACAGTAGATAACGGAATGAATATTTCCGTTTCTGCTCCAGTAGGCCGCCAGCGGGGCCATAGGTCGATCGCTAACAATAATGATGTTTAAACCTGTCGATTTAAGATAATCCAGCCAGTTATTATTGGTGAAGTAACGAAGACGAAATATGGAAAAATCAACAAAAATACATCCTCTGCAAAATATGCTCTCATAGCGTCCTGCCACCAGGGAGAGTATACCTTTTTTGAGAAAGTAATTGCCGTCGGGCCATATTGCTATCTTCTGTATAGGGCATCGATTAATAACTTCATTATCGTGGCTTATTAACTGGCAGCTGTATTTGCAGCTGGCGCAGCACAAATCCTCTCTGGTGATATTTCTCATAGGCTGATTTATCCGCATGCTAAGAGAGTTGAGCCTATCTTGGCATCTTACCCCTTGAGTTTCAATAAGTTAAAAAAAATCGCGCGTTTTGTTTGTTAAGAAAATTCTTATGTGCCAAAAGGATAAAACAGTGAGAAGATCATTGAGATTTCTCAATCTGGTGCAGTTTAATTTTTAAATTCGTTATTAAGAGTTAGGAATTCTCCTCGGCGATTAAGATTATTCGGTAAAACATTGCCAGACGATCAAAGAAAATATCGCACTAATTGCTAAAAAACTAAAATCAGCAAGCAGGCAGCGGAATCGCATAACCGAACTTAATACTTGAAACGCTAACTTTACGGAGATATATAGCCAGAATTGATGCCGCTGTTACTATTTATTCTTAAAAGTTCTTGTTTTTTTAAAGATGCAGCTGGTTTCCAGATTAGACGAATCTTACATTTTTTGAGTCGCAGATTTTATCAATAAATGTCCATCTCACTTTTGTTTAATAAAATCAATAAATGGAATATAGGATTTTTCCATATTATTTTGAACGTTATAAAAGGGCGCGAATTAAACGGTCACGACGGAAAGGGTGGTAAGCATGAAGGGGAAGTTAAAATAAGAGCAATATCATCAGGGCCAGCAGGGCGGAGAACCCTGCTGGATGCGACTATCAGGAGACCAGCTCCTGCGCATAAAGATAGAGTGCTTTCAGCTGCGCCATCTTCGCGGCATCATCCTCATGCAGCGTGGCCAGCGACTCCAGCTCCAGTAAAAAGGCCTGTACGCGTTCAGCGTTCAGCACCTCGCGGCGATGCTGCAACCAGCGCTGCTGCTCGGCGTCATCCAGCGTGCCGGGGAAATTGCGGGCGCGGTAGCGGAACAGCAGCTTCGCAATACGCGCATCCTGAAAAGTGAGATCCATCGCGGGCAGATTCGCTGGCGCGGTCTGCCGCAGAATATTCATTCCTGCGCGATCGGCGTCGCTAAAGAAGCCGTCATAAAGCTGCGCATCAACATCGTCCGGTGAGGTGAAGGGTTCCGCTTCGGCGTAGAGCGTGACCACTTTTTCGCGCACCTCAGCGTGCTGACGCAGCAGCGCCAGATTCGCCAGGCAGGCTTCACGATCGATGCCCAGGCGCGCCGCGTCTTCCGGACGCAGGGTGTTCGCCGGTGCCAGCACCGGGCACTTGTTGATATGCACCAGCTTAATCGGTACCGCTGCGGCCTCTTCGGGCAGATCGCTTTTGCGCGTATAGAGCCGCTCGCGCAGCGCATCGGCGTCCAGTTCCAGCAGCGGTGACATATCACCCGCCAGATCGGCCACAATCAGGGCGTTGCGGTTATCGGGATGCCAGGCCAGCGGGACGACCCAGCTGGTATTGCCGCGCGCCGCGCCGAACATGCCGGAGACGTGGACCAGCGGCTTCATCTGAGGGATGTCGATAAGCGTCATCAGCTTATTTTTATTGCGGTGGGTAAACAGAAACTCGAACAGCTTCGGCTGCTTCTCTTTAACCAGCTTTGCCATGGCCAGCGTGGCATAGACGTCGGACATGGCGTCGTGCGCGTTTTCGTGCGCCACGCCGTTGGCTTTGGTGAGATGTTCCAGCTTAAAGCTGGGAAAGCCCTCGTCGTTTTCTGGCCAGACAATGCCGTCGGGGCGCAGCGCATAACAGGCGCGCATCACATCCAGCAGATCCCAGCGGGAATTGCCGTTCTGCCAGCTCCAGCCATAGGGATCGAAAAAGTTACGGTAGAAGATATTGCGGGTGACTTCATCATCGAAGCGCACATTGTTGTAGCCCACTACGCAGGTCTGTTCTTCGGTAAACAGCGCATAGATGCGCGCAGCAAACTCCGCTTCTGACACGCCGCGCGTCCGCGCGACCTGCGGCGTAATACCGGTGATCATCACCGCTTCCGGCTGGGGCAGGTAATCATCGGCGGGGCGGCAGTAGAAAATTTGCGGTTCGCCGACCGGATTGAAGTCGCTGTCGGTGCGCAGCCCGGCAAACTGTGCCGGACGATCGAGCGACGGGCTTTTACCGAAGGTTTCGTAATCGTGAAAGAGAAACGTAAATTGTGCGCGATCGTTTTTCAATGTTCATTACCGTTGATATATGTGTATTCATGCTATGTCCTCTCGCGGCAGGTATCTGGCCTGTTTCTCCATAGCAAAATGATGGCGCGGTGTGACGCTGCTCTCTACATGGTAAACCATATTAGAGTCGGTCAGAAGTTACGGATGCGGATGCAGACAGGGTAAGCTGGCCCGCAGTCAGAAACCCGCTCCGCAGCCGATCACATTTTTTTTCAATTTAATCAAACCTGTTCAACCCTTTTGCCGTAAAACGAGCCGCTGTTTTCCCCGTAACCCTGAGGATTGAGTGTTGAAAAGGCGTCTGTTGATTACTGTAACTGGAACTCTCTTTTTGGCGTCGCTGGCGCAGGCCGACGATATGCCGTTTCCCCTGACGCCCCCGTCTATTGATGCCGCTTCCTGGGTTCTGATGGACGCCACCGCCGGACAGGTGCTGACCGCAGGCAATCCGGACGAGCGCCGCAACCCGGCCAGTCTGACCAAGCTGATGACTGGCTACGTGGTGGATCGCGCCATTGATGCGAAAAAAATTAGCCGCGATGACGTGGTCACCGTGGGCAAAGATGCCTGGGCTGCCGGCAACCCGGTATTTAAAGGCTCGTCCCTGATGTTCATTAAGCCCGGCGACAAGGTCACGGTGCGCGACCTCAGCCGCGGCGTTATTATCGACTCCGGCAATGACGCCTGCGTGGCGCTGGCCGATTACGTCGCGGGCAGCCAGCAGAGCTTCGTCAATATGATGAATCAGTACGTACAGAAGCTCGGTCTGACCAATACCCATTTTGAAACCGTTCACGGCCTTGACGCGCCGGGCCAGTTCTCCTCTGCGCGCGATATGGCCATTCTCTCCCGCGCCATTATCCAGGGGGAGCCCGATTTTTATGCGATGTACAGCGAGAAGACGCTGAGCTGGAACGGGATTACGCAGAACAACCGTAACGGCTTACTGTGGGATAATAACCTGCACGTCGACGGCCTGAAAACCGGCCATACCGCAACAGCAGGCTTTAATATCATCGCCTCAAATGTGGTGGGCCAGCACCGCCTGATTGCGGTAATTATGGGTGGCAAAAGCGCGAAAGGGCGCGAAGAGCAGGCGCGTAAGCTGCTGGTGTGGGGCCAGAACACCTTTGACACCGTGCAGCTGTTCCACGCCGGTAAAAAGATTGGCACCGAAAACGTCTGGTACGGTAATCCGCACAGCGTCGCGGTGGGTACCGCTAAGGACGTCTTCCTGTCGCTGCCGCGCAGTGAGATTGCGAACGTGAAGGCCAAGTATGTGATTAACCGTCAGGATCTCGAAGCGCCGCTCAAGGCCAACGAAACCATCGGTGAGATTCAGGTGCTCGACAAAGATAAGCAGCTGGCGAGCTATCCGCTGGTCACGCTAAATGCAGTAGAGGAAGCGGGCGTTATCACGCGCATTCAGGACTACCTGAAGCAGAAGCTTTAATTCAGGAGAGGCGGCCTCCGTGCCGCCTGTTGCGCTACTTCAGCTTCTCTTTTACCGCTTTGACGTCGCTCGCCGACACCGGCGCGGCGGCGTTGCCCCAGCTGTTACGCACCCAGGTGAGTACCGCAGCGATCTGCTCGTCATCCAGCACGCCGGCAAAGGCGGGCATCGCCGGCGCGGTGGGCCGCGCGTCGGTATCGACGCCGCGGCTGCCCGCGCTGACCACGCGGATCAGCGAGGTGGCGTTCGGCTGATTAACCAGCGGATTTGACGCCAGCTGTGGGAAGATATTCTTCTCACCGCGCCCGCCGGGGCTGTGGCAGGCGGAACACTTCGCCTCGTAAATCTGTGCGCCGAGCTTCATGCGCTCGTCGCTGGCGGCCAGCGGCTGCGGCACCTCTTCATCGTGGGTTTTACCCTCTTTCAGGAAGGTCGCGACCGCGCGCAGATCCTCGTCGCGCCAGTACTGGGTCGAGTGGCGCACCGCATCGGCCATCGGACCGGAAGCGATGGCGTAGCGGTTTACGCCGGTGCGCAGATAGCTGACGATATCCTCCTGGGTCCATTTGCCCAGTCCGGTATGGTCATCCGCGCCGAGATTTGGCGCGTACCAGTCTTCTACCTCGCTTCCGCTCAGGAAGCGATCGCCTTTGTCACCGCCAAGAAAGTTTTTCGAGGTGTGACAGGTGCCGCAGTGGCCGAGTCCCTGTACCAGGTAAGCACCGCGGTTCCACTCCGCTGACTTTTTCGCGTCGGGTATAAAAGTGCCCTTATCGAAGTTAAGCCAGTTCCAGGCAATCAGGCTGGTGCGGATATTAAAGGGGAAGGGCAGCTGGTTGGTCTCAACTTCATGGTGGATCGGCTGCAGCGTCTGTATCCACGCCCAGAGATCCTGCAAATCCTTCTCGGACATTTTGGTGTAGGCGGTAAAGGGCATCGCGCCGTAGAGCCGTTTGCCGTTGTGGCCGATACCTTCCGTCATGGCGCGGCGGAAATCGTCATAGCTCCAGTCGCCGATGCCGGTCTCGCGATCCGGCGTGATATTGGCGCCGGCCAGCACGCCAAACGGGGTGGTAATCTTGACGCCGCCCGCATAGGGCTGCTTCGCATCGGTGGTATGACAGGCGGTGCAGTCGCCGAGGGTAGCGAGGTAGCTGCCGCGCGCATACTGGTCATACTCCGGCTGCGCCTGACTGCCGAGGCTGACGGCGAGCAGCAGCGCGGCGGAGAGTGCATTCAGCGTTTTCATGCGGTAATCATCTCCCCTGGACGTTGCAGATACCAGGTGCGGATGGCGTGCGCCGCCTTAAACGCCAGCGCCCCGACGGTGCCGGTCGGGTTATAGCCGGGATTCTGCGGAAAGGCGGAGGCGCCCACCACAAAGAGGTTGGGCACGTCCCAGACCTGCAGATGCTTGTTAACGGAGCTGGTGCTGGGGTCGGCACCCATCACAAAACCGCCGACCACGTGCGAGGACTGATAGGGCACACTGCTCCAGTGGCCGGTCATCGGCTTAACGATCATCTCGCGCGGATTCATCGATTTGGCGATCTCCGCCACCTTGCCGGTGCAGTACTGCGCCATCTTCAGATCGTTGTGCGAAAAGTCGAAGGTAATACGCAGCAGCGGGCGGCCGTGCGGATCTTTGTAGTTGGGATCGAGCGAAAGATAGTTGGTGCGGGTGGTGTAGCTGCTCGCCTCGCAGCCGATGGACATGGTGCTGAGGTAGTTATCTTTCAGCGCGCGCTTCCATTTCGAGCCCCACTTCGGCGTGCCGGGCGGCAGCGGACGGTAGCCGATGGGCGCGGCGCCGATGGGCGTCACGCGGATGCTGCCGCCGCCGAAGAAGCCGAGGCCGCTGTGGTCGAAGTTATCGTTGTTGAACTCATCGATGCCCATGCCGACCGCGCCCGCGCCGATAAAGGGATTAAAGTTCTTGTCATCGAAAAACAGCGTCACGTTGTTGGCGGTCTGGTAGGCGTAGTTGCGGCCGGTGGTGCCCTTGTTGGTAACCGGATCGTAGGCTTCACCAATGCGTGAAAGCAGCATCAGGCGCACGTTCTCAAAGGTAAAGGCGGCGACGATCACCAGATCGGCTGGCTGCTCCCAGGTATCGCCAGAAGAGTCGACGTAGGTCACGCCGGTCGCTTTTTTGCCACTGGAGTCGGTCAGCACCTCCAGCACTTCACAGTTGGTATAGGCGGTGAAGTTCTCTTTGCGCATCAGCGCCGGCAGCACGGTAGTAATCGCGCTGGCCTTGGAGTAGTTGGCGCAGCCGTAGTTAGTGCAGAAGCCGCAAAAGGTGCAGGGCCCCATGGTGACGCCGTAGGGATTGGTATAGGCCTCGGAGACCAGCGAAGAGGGCACCGGGAAGGGCTGATAGCCCATCTCTTTTGCCGCCTGCGCGAACAGCGTCGGACCGTAAGGCTGACGCAGCGGCGGCGTCGGATATTCGCCGCTGCGCGGGCCTTCGAACGGGTTGCCGCCGGCGCGCTTCTCGCCGTTGAGGTTGCCCGCGTAGCCGGAGGTGCCCGCCACGCGCTCAAACTGCATATAGTGCGGCTCCATCTCTTCCCACGTGGTGCCCCAGTCCTGCAAAGTCAGCTCGCCGGGCATCGCGTCGGCGCCGTAACGCTCGGTGAGGTAGCTCTTTAGCTGGAATTCGTGCGGCTGGAAGCGAAAGGTAATACCCGCCCAGTGGTTGCCGGCGCCGCCGGTGCCGTTGCCGGGGTGAAAAGAGCCCCAGGTGCGCATCGGCAGCGCGGTCTGCGACGGGTTATTGCGCATGGTGCAGGTATTCTGGCGCGTGCGCAGCATCAGCTCTTCGCGCATGACATAGCGCAGCTCGTCGGTGACCGTCCCGATATTAAAATCGCGCGCGGTATCGCGCCACGGCCCGCGCTCAATGCCGATCACCTCCAGCCCTTCATCGGCCAGCTCATTGGCGATAATCGAGCCTGCCCAGCCGAGGCCGATGACCACGACATCCGTTTTAGGGAGTTTTTTCATGGCTTCTCCCTGCCTTTCCACTGGCCGATGCTGATGGGTTCAAGGTGCAGATCCTGGTTATGGCGCTCGATATAGGGGCGGTAGTCGTAGCGCGCGCCGGGAAAGCCCAGCATCTTCCAGGAGGCCATATCGCGATTGCCGCCGTAGATGGGATCGGCAAAAAAGCCCTCCATGGTGTTGTTCAGCACCTCGATAAACAGCGACTGGGCGTCGAAACCGTCGAAGTGCACTTTGCCCGCCTCCATGGCGGCCAGCAGCGCGTCCTGCTGCGCCGGGGTTAATGCCTTAAACGACTTTTGCGAGGTCTGCTGCACATAGCGGTTAAGGGCGGCGATGCCCTGGCGGTAGCGCTGCTGCGGCACCAGCGGAGACTGATCGCCCTGTTCGGTGGTGCCTTTCTGGAACGGCCCTTCCATATAAATGCGCTCAAAGGTGCCGTAAGCGCCGTGCAGCTGGCGATCGATAAACTGCGCGCAGCCCGCCTCTTTGCCCCCGACGCTCAGCTCGTCGGCGGGGATCAGACGATCGACGATAGCCTCAATGGTTTCAGCTTCTTCCTGGGTAAAAAAGAGCCAGCCGGGCTGGTCGAAGGTTTCAGGCGGGTTATCGGAGAAGGGCGTCCAGCCCGGCGAACCTTTCAGGGAGACGGCGTCAGCCGCGCGGGTGACGGTAGCGGCTACACCCAGCGTAGACCATGTCAATACCTGGCGTCGCGTTACGCCCGGCAGCGTTTTGGCTCTTTTTCTCATGTCGCTTCCTTTAGTCGTGTTATCAATTAAACGAAAATAAGCGAAGTAGTTATGTGGTTGTTTTTATGGTTTTGGGTGCTTGTAAAGACAATGTTGATAATTGTAAGAAGGTGTCAAAACGGTATTGAAATGTAGAAGCGGCAGTAAGCCTTAGCAACGTCATGGGATAAAATAGCGCACTTTATGATCCTCAGCCGGAAAGCCATCTTGCGTCCAGATAAGCCCATATCGAATATCGAGTTCTGGTTCTATCGCCACTACCGCAGCGTGCATGGCGTCCGTATCGCCATCGCCTTTTTACTCACTTTTTTGCTGGTGCGGCTCACCGGCATTCCCGAGGGCACCTGGCCGCTAATTACGCTGGTGGTGGTAATGGGGCCTATCTCCACCTGGGGGAACGTCTTCCCGCGCGCTATTCAGCGCATCTGCGGCACCTTCGCCGGATTGATCTCTGGCCTGATCGCCCTCAAGCTGGAGTTGATGTCGCTGCCGGTGATGCTTGCATGGTGCGGCGTGGTTATGATTGTGTGCGGCTACCTGACGTTAGGGAAGCATCCCTATATGGCGCTGCTGATCGGCATAACGCTGGGCGTGGTGGTGGGCGCACCGGCGGGCGATTTCACCGTGGCGCTGTGGCGCGGCGGTGACGTCATCCTCGGCTCGCTGCTGGCGCTGCTGTTTAGCGCCATCTGGGCGCAGCGCGCCTATACCCACTGGCGCATCCAGCTGTCGGACTCGCTGGCGGAGATCGCTAAAATTTGTCACGCCGGCTTTTCCTCAAACCTGATAGAGAAGCCTCGCCTGAAGAAGCCGCTGGGCAAGCTGCTGACCAGCGTTGTGAAAATGCGCGCGCTGCTGGTGCCGGCGAGCAAAGAGACGCGTATTCCCAAATCGGTGTTCGAGGCGATTCAGACCATCAACCGCAATATGGTTAATACGGTGGAGATGCAGATCGAAGCCTGGTGGGCCTCGCGCGAAACGCATCTTATTCTGCTCAACGCGCCGACGCTGCGGCGCACCCAGCAGATGACCGAAAAAACGCTGCTTGCGCTCTCGGCGCTGGCGCTGCGCGGCGAGACCGACGAGGTGGTGGCTAACAGCCACGAGCTGACGGAGATTACCCGCGAGCTGAAGCAGCTGATCGCCGATGCGGGCAGCGAAGGGCTGGAAGAGGCGCCGATCTATGGCTATGTCTGGCTGAGTCTGGAGCTGGCGAAGCAGCTAGAGCGCATGACCGATTTGATTCGTCTGGCGCTGCGCAAATAATCACCAGGGACAATGACTTAATGTGAAAGGCGCATTCTTTGCGCTAAGATAAGCGCCAGTCCGATTTTAGCGGCGACAATTGTCGCCCCGGCTGGCGAACCGCTAAGCTGAAGGTTATGACTCTACTCCCTGCGTAAGCAGGCCCAAAAAAAGGTGCCACCATGGAAAATGCCAAGCAATCATTTCAGGACGTACTGGAGTTTGTGCGTATGTTCCGTCGTAAAAACAAACTGCAGCGTGAAATCACTGATAACGAGAAAAAAATCCGTGATAACCAGAAGCGCGTTCTGCTGCTGGACAACCTGAGCGAATATATCAAGCCCGGCATGAGCATTGAGGCGATTCAGGAAATCATCGCTTCCATGCGCTCTGACTATGAAGATCGCGTGGATGAGTACATCATCAAAAACGCCGATCTGTCGAAAGAGCGTCGCGATCTGTCGAAAAAACTGAAAGCGATGGGCGAGCCGAAAGCGCATTAAACGCAGGCTGAATAACAAAACCCACGCTGAAGCGTGGGTTTTTTTTCTTCTGAAACCGGCGTGAGTGCTGCATTAGCCCTGCTGCAGCTGACGCGCGATATGCTGCAGCTGCTGCGCCAGCGCCGCGCGGTCGGGCCCTTCGCCGCCCGGCGCGGCGGTAGTGGCGCGCAGCACCAGCGCCGGCTCCAGCGCGCTGGCGGGCGGCGATGTACCCTGCAGCTGCGCCAGCAGCGTCTCGACGCACTGTTCCCCCAGCGCCTGCAGATCCTGACGCACCGTGGTCAGCGGCGGCTGATACCAGGCGCTTTCGGCGGTATCGTCGTAGCCGACAACCGAAATCTCACCCGGAATTGCCACGCCATGCTGATGCAGCGCGCGCATCGCCCCAAGCGCCATCTGATCGTTCGCCACCAGCAGCGCCTGCGGCAGGCGGTCCGGCAGCTGCTGCAGCATCGCCCGGTAGCCGGACTGCGCGCTCCAGTCGCCCTGCAGCACGCAGAAGGGCGTCAGCCGGTGCGTTGCCAGCGCCTCGCGCCACGCCGCTTCGCGCAGCTGGGCCGAAATCGCCTGCGGCGGGCCGTTCAGCAGGCCGATCTGGCGATGCCCCAGCGCCATAAGATGCTCGACAGCGGCCCGCGCGCCGCGCGCGTTAGAGTACTGACACTGCGCCACCTTTGCCTGCGGTTCGACATCCATAAAAATAACCGGCTTATCGCCGCACAGCGTCTGGATCTGCTCTGCTTCGGCAGCAGCCAGCGGCAGGTTAATCATCAGCGCGTCGACGCGCTGCGCCAGCAGCTCGTTGACGGTCTCGGCGGCGCTGTTGTGGCTGCGCATGGCGATCACCAGGTGATAACCGGCGCGGCTGGCGCGCTGCTGGATCGCCGAGGCGATCTGCGCCGGCGCCATCAGCGCCAGATCGCTGGTGGCGAGTCCGAGGGTGCGCGTCGCTTTGCCCGCCAGTTGCTGCGCCACGCGGTTTGGCACATAGTTGAGCTGCTGCATGGCCGCTTCCACTTTCGCCCGCGTGCGCGGCGACACCTGCGGCGAATGGTTCAGCACGCGGGAAACGGTCTGATAGGAGACGCCGGCAAGGCGGGCGACGTCATCAAGAGTGATAGCGCGGGAAGTCATTGATTTCTCCACAGGACAGAGGCGGCCAGTGTAGCAAAATTTCGCCGCGCAGGCGTATCGTCGCGCCAGCGCATCACCCGAACGGAGGAGAGATGCAGCTTAACCCTCAGGCTATTCAGGATCTTAATCTTATCGCCGCCTGGCTGGCGCTGGACGATATGCCTGCCGAAGGCGACATTGAAGCCGATATGGCGATACTGGCAGGCCACGCGGTGCTGCCAAATATCGAGGGCGCGGTAGCGCTGGCGAAAAAATTCGGGCTGCCTCTGCTGCTCAGCGGCGGCATCGGCCACGCCACCGGCGCGCTGGCGCAGGCGATGGCGCTGCATCCGCTCTATCGCGATATCGAGACGCGCGGCAAAAGCGAGGCGCAGATGCTGGCGGCGATCGCCCGCGTTTTCGGCGGCCTTGACGAGGAGCAGCTGCTGCTGGAGGGCGCGTCGCGCCACTCCGGCGAAAATGCCGCCTTTAGCCAGCGTCTGCTTGACGCCCGTCAGCTCCGGCCGCAGCGCGTGGTGCTGATCCAGGACCCGCTGCTGCAGCGCCGTACCGACGCTACCTTTCGCTGGCAGTGGCGCGAGCGCGACGACGCGCCGCGCTTTATCAACTGGCCGGTGTTTACCCCGGTCGTGACGATCGACTCCGGTATGGCGCGCATTACCGGCGCGCCGCCCCAGGGGCTGTGGTCGCTGGAGCGCTTTGTCCAGCTGCTGATGGGCGAAGTGCAGCGCCTGCGCAACGATGAAACGGGCTACGGCCCGCGCGGCGCGGGTTTCTTCGGCGACGTTGAGATGCCCGACGCGGTAGACGCCGCCTGGCATCGCCTGATGCAGCTGCCCGCCGTGCAGGCGCGGCTGGCGGCCGGGCGCTAATTAACGGCTCTGTAAATAGACCTGCAAATTGACGTTCACCGCGTTAAGCAGCGGCACGCTGACGCCGTTGCGCGCCGCGCGCCGCACCAGATCGCCGATCACCTGTTCCGCTTCGATATCCTGACCCTGGCTTAAGTCGCGATACATCGAAGAGGTCATCGGCGTGGCCGGATTGCTCAGCAGCTCAAAGATTTTCGCCGTCACCGCCGGCCGCGGCTGATAGCCGTCGGCGGTAATCGTCGCCAGCACTTCGCTGAAAAGGCCGCGCAGCAGCGCTTCACCGCCCTCAGCGGTCAACGCCTGCCGCGTATCGCCGCGCGTCAGACAGCAGACCGCGCCGAGGGTGCTGAGCAGCAGCCACTTCTCCCACAGCTCGCCGATAATGTTGTCGGAAAAGATCGTGTCAACGCTGGCGGTGCGCAGCGCCTCGTCGACGCGCTGCAGCCGCGCATCGTTACGGCCGTCCAGCGCGCCGTAGTAGATCTGATGCAGCGGCGTCATCTGCACCACTTCGCCCTGTTCGCCCAGGGTGGCGTTAATTTTCACCAGCCCGCCAATCACCTTATCGCCGAAGCGCTCGCGCAGCCTGTCGAAATGGCGCATACCGTTAAGGATCGGCATGATCAGCGTCTGCTCACCTACAGCGGGCGCGATATCCTCCATCGCCTGCGCCAGGCCGAAACTTTTTACCGTCAGGATAATCAGATCCCAGGTGCCGCGCAGCGCGCCCGCCTGCGCCAGCTGCGGCTGCAGCTTCTCCACGCCCTGCGGCGTGCGCAGCACCAGCCCGTTCTCCTGTAGCTGTTTAAAACGGCGCTCGCGCACCAGAAAGGTGACATCGCGCCCCGCCTGCGCCAGACGCGCGCCAAAATATCCGCCGGTAGCCCCGGCGCCCACGATAAGAATGCGCATGATCGATTTTCCCTTAGCCGTTGAGGCTCCTACCTTAAAACCTGACGGCGGCGGTTGCCAGCGTCGCGTTGCTCAGCGCTGCGCCATCGCCGCCAGCAGGGCGGGGAGCAGGCCGGGAAAGCGCTGATCCAGACAGTCGCGGCGCAGCGAAATCAGATTTTCCCGCCCGACGGGGCGCTGCCAGATAACGCCGCTGTCGCGCAGCACGCGCCAGTGGTGCGTCATGGTCGATTTGGCGATCTCGCCGCGCAGCGCGTTGCAGCTCTGCTCGCCGTGCTGCGCCAGGGTCTGGAGAATGGCGAGGCGAATCGGGTTGCCGAGGGCAAACAGCACGTTCTCCAGTTTGATCTCGTGCGGCTGCGGATGATTTTCCAGCATGGCGTTCCTGTTCTACGATCGATGAATTGCGCAATTATAGCTCAAACTGTTCGCATTTAGTCGTACAGTGAGCGTAAGCTGCTTTTCGACGGCGCGCAATCCTGTGCGCCGCACCGACAGTCATCTGACTAAGGACGCATCATGCCCCGAACACTTCCCGTTGAGCGTTACCGCAACATCGGCATCTCCGCGCATATCGATGCCGGTAAAACCACCACGACCGAGCGCATCCTGTTTTACACCGGAATGAGCCACAAGCTGGGTGAAGTGCACGATGGCGCCGCAACGACCGACTGGATGGCGCAGGAGCAGGAGCGTGGCATCACCATTACCTCGGCGGCGGTCAGCTGCTTCTGGCCCGGCATGGACGGCAGCTTCGCGCCGCACCGCATCAATATTATCGACACGCCCGGCCACGTCGATTTCACCATCGAAGTCGAGCGCTCGATGCGCGTGCTGGACGGCGCGGTTATGGTCTATGACGCCGTCGGCGGCGTGCAGCCGCAGTCGGAAACGGTATGGCGTCAGGCCAATAAATATCATGTGCCGCGGCTGGCGTTCGTCAACAAAATGGATCGCCAGGGGGCGGATTTCTTCCGCGTGGTGCAGATGATGAAAGATCGCCTCAGCGCCAGCCCGGTGCCGATCGTTATCCCTATCGGCGCGGAGGAGCACTTCAGCGGCGTGGTCGATCTGCTGAAAATGCAGGCGATTTACTGGGACGAGGCGTCGCAGGGCATGACCTTTAGCTATGCGCCCATCCCCGACGCGCTGCTGGAGCTGGCAAAGCTCTGGCGCGAAAAAATGGTTTCGGCCGCCGCCGAGGCGAGCGACGAGCTAATGGAGGCCTGGCTGGAGAGCGGCGATCTGGAGCACGATCAGATTATCGCTGGCCTGCGCCAGCGCACGCTGCGCAACGAGATCCAGCCGATGCTGTGCGGCAGCGCCTTTAAGAACAAAGGGGTGCAGCGCATGCTGGATGCGGTGATCGAGCTGATGCCGTCGCCCGCCGATATTCCCGCCATTAAAGGCGTGGATGAAGAGGGCAATGAGGCGGAGCGGCATCCAGGCGATGACGAGCCTTTCTCAGCGCTGGCGTTCAAGCTGATGAGCGATCCCTTTGTCGGCCAGCTTACCTTTGTGCGCGTTTACTCCGGCGTGCTGCGCAAAGGGGAGAGCGTCTGGAATGCGGTAAAGGGCAAAAAAGAGCGCATCGGTCGCATCGTGCAGATGCATGCCAACGCGCGC
Organism: Pantoea sp. ACRSC; assembly: GCF_022346785.1. NCBI lineage: Bacteria > Pseudomonadati > Pseudomonadota > Gammaproteobacteria > Enterobacterales > Erwiniaceae > Pantoea > Pantoea sp. ACRSC. The sequence continues at coordinate 144,760 of NZ_JAKRNN010000004.1, read as the reverse complement.
CATGAGATAGAGGAGATCCGCGCCGGGGATATCGCCGCCTGCGTCGGGCTGAAAGAGGTGACCACCGGCGAGACGCTGTGCGATCCCAACGCCGTTATTACGCTGGAGCGTATGGAATTCCCGGAACCGGTGATCTCGCTGTCGATCGAGCCGAAAACCAAAGGCGATCAGGAGAAGATGAGCCTGGCCTTGCAGCGGCTGGCGGCGGAAGATCCCTCGTTCCGGCTGCACACCGATGAGGAGTCCGGTCAGGCGATTATCTCCGGCATGGGCGAGCTGCATCTGGAGATTATTGTCGATCGTCTGAAGCGCGAGTTCGGCGTTGAGGCAAATATCGGCCGTCCGCAGGTGACCTACCGCGAAACGCTGCGTAAAGCGGCGCGCGACGTGGAAGGAAAATTTGTGCGGCAGTCGGGCGGGAAAGGGCAGTACGGCCACGTGGTGCTGACGCTGGAACCGCTGGAGCCGGGCGGCGGCTTTGTCTTCGAAGACGCCACCAAGGGTGGAGTGGTGCCGCGCGAATATATCCCGTCGGTAGAGAAGGGGATCCGCGAGGCGCTTAACACCGGGGTAATTGCCGGGTACCCGATTGTGGACGTCAAAGCGACGCTCACTTTCGGCTCCTATCACGACGTCGACTCCTCGGAGATGGCGTTCCGCATGGCGGCCATCCTCGGCTTCCGCGCCGCCGCGAAGCTGGCGGAGCCGGTGCTGCTGGAGCCGGTAATGAAGGTTGAAGTTGAAACGCCGGAAGAGTATGCGGGCGGCATTATGGGCGATCTCTCATCGCGTCGCGGACAGGTGCAGGGCATGGATGAGCATTTTGGCGGGCGGATTATCCGCGCCGAAGTGCCGCTGGCGGAGATGTTCGGCTACTCGACTGCGCTGCGCTCGCTGACGCAGGGGCGTGCCACCTACAGCATGGAGTTTGCCCACTACGCGCAGGCGCCGCGTCAGGTAGCCGACGCGGTGGTCGCCGCGCGCCACTAAGCCGCTAAACTATGATGGCAGGGACGCCATCTTTCCCTAATCCCGCCTCGCGCCAAACCATTGTCACTATTCTCGTTTTACTTCCCCTTTTCGGACGTTTAATCATTTCGCGGCTCGACTCTTTGCGCGCGTCGCTGGCGCGCACCTTTCTACTCTTGCGGACAAGGACACTATGAACGCCAATTCTCTGCACCGCGCGCTGGGCGCGATCTGCCTGCTGGGCCACGTCGCCGCCGTCTCCGCTGCCGAAACGCCGCGAGCGGGCGGCAGCTTTACCGTCGGCGTTGAAACCGAACCCAATACCTTTAACCCGCAGCTCAACGGACAGGCCAAGGCCGATGTCACGCTGCGCAACGTCTGGGAGTCGCTGCTGGCGCGCCAGCCCGACGGCAGCTTCGTTCCCTGGCTGGCGCAGAGCTATCAGGCCAGCCCGGACGGCAGCCAGTATCGCTTTACGCTGCGCCGCGACGTGCTCTTTTCCAACGGCGAAAAGCTGGATGCGCAGGCGGTGGCGGAGAATTTCCGCCATACCCAGGATGCGCGATATTGCGCGGGAACCAGCCTGTGCATGATGGGGGCGCGCATCAGCAGCATCGAAACGCCAGACGACTTTACGGTGGTGATCACCCTGAAGCAGGGCTACACGCCGTTTCTCTCGTTCGCCGCCGCGCTGGAGATCCTCGCGCCCGCCAGCTGGCGGTCGGCGCAGCTCAAGTCAGGCGGCAAGGAGATAGCCGGCACCGGCCCCTTTATTCTCGACAGCTATGAGAAGGGCCAGCAGGTGACCTTCGTGCGCAACCCGCACTATCGCTGGGCGCCCGCCACGGCAAAACATCAGGGGCCGGCGTATCTCGATCGCGTCACCTATCGCTTTTTGCCGGAATCCTCGGTGCGCACCGGCGCGCTGCTCTCCGGCCAGCTCGACGCCATTGAGGGCATCTCCGGCAACGACGCGGGCGAATTTAAAGACAACGGCGACTTCACCTTTCAGCATGCGCTCAATACCGGTACGCCGTACTCGCTCTATCTCAACGTCGACTATGGCCCGACGCAGGATGTCCGCGTGCGTCAGGCGATCGTCAGCGGGCTTGATATCGATCCGCTGCTGAAATCGGTCTATCGCGGCGAACGCACGCGCGGCTGGGGCATTACCTCGCCGGTTGAACCGCTCTACGACAAGGCGCTGGAGGGCAAATATGGCAACCAGCCGGAGGCCGCTAACCGGCTGCTGGACGAGGCGGGCTGGGCCACGCGCGACAGCGAAGGTTTTCGCAGTAAAGCGGGCCAGCGGCTGAGCATTGAGGTAATCCAGGCGCAGGCGACGGTGCGCGACCAGCGCGACGTGCTGCTGCAGGCGATTCAGGCGCAGGCGCGGCAGCGGCTTGGCGTTGATTTCAGGCTGCGCTACGTCGATTCCGGCACCTATGCCGAGGTGCGCAACAGCGGCAGGTTCGGCGCGATTGCCAACTCCAATACCGAAACCGACGGTATCGATATTGAAAATCACTACCGGCCCATCAGCCAGGGCGGGGCGATCAACTACAGCCGGGTCAATGATGCGCAGATCAACGCGCTGCTGGATAAAGCCGCCAGCACGCTGGACGTCGCGCAGCGCCGTCAGGCTTACAGCGAACTGCAAAACCGCGCGCTGCGCCAGCTGGCGCTGGCGGTGCCGCTCTATCAGCCGGAAGATCAGATCGCCGCCGCGCGCTATGTCCACGGCTATGGCTTCCGCAGCTTTAAGCAGATGCCGGAAAACGCCTATGAGGTCTGGCTAAGCGATCGTTAATTCACGCCAGGCTTAGATAAAGTTGTTATTTCAATATGCGCCTGGCGCAATTATTCCCGCGCCATGCCGGGGCGGATTCCCATATTCAACAAAACGATTGTCATTATTGTCGGTTTACATTCTTCGCGCCGGATTTTAATAATTTCCCGGTAATTAATCGAGAGAGCGAAAATATGAGTCAATCCGTTCAGGTGGCAAAATCCGACGATGCAGAAGAGATCTTCGCCCTGCTGCAGCGCGCCTACGCCTCGCTGCTGGAGCAGGATATCCATTTCACCATTACGCAGGGCAACGTGAGCCAGGTGCGTCAGACCATCGAGCGCGAAACCGTGCTGGTGTTGCGCAAGTGGCAGCGGGCGGTTGCCACGGTGACGGTGCGCTTTCCCTGGACTCAGGAGGCGAACGCGCCGTCGCAGCTGCCGTTTATTCACTGGTTCGCCGTCGATCCCGATTTTAAAGGCCAGGGCTATGGCCGTGAAATAATCAGCTGGGCGGAGGATCATTTATTAAAAGAGACGTTAAAAGCGCCGGGCGTTTATCTGGCCACCGCAGTCAAACATCCGTGGCTGAGTGAATTATATCAGCGCCGCGGCTATCAGCCTTTTTATCATCGCACTAATCCGCTGGGTGAAGCGCTGGTGTTTCTGAAAAAGGAATTTCAGCCTGAAGTCGCCACCGAAATTGCTCGCTCGGCCTGATTTTTATAATAAAACGCACCTGCATTTAATAAGGACAATATGAAAAAGATTTTTACCCTGGCGCTGGGTTTCACCTCTCTGTTGGGAAGCGCATCACCTCTGCTGGCCGCTGACGCGCCGCACAGCGGCGGCAGTTTGACGGTTGGCGTCGAGACCGAACCTACCACCTTTAACCCGCAGCTCAACGGCCAGGACAAAGCAGAGATCACCCTGCGTAATTTCTGGGAATCGCTGCTGGCGCGCCGCCCCGACGGCAGCTTTGTGCCCTGGCTGGCGGAGAGTTATCAGATCAGCCCGGACGGCAAAACGCTGCGCTTTACGCTGCGCCACGACGTCACCTTCTCCAACGGCGAAAAGCTGAACGCCCAGGCGGTAGCGGAGAATTTCCGCCATACCCAGGATGCCCGATATTGCGCGGGCACCAGCCTGTGTCTGATGGGCACCCATATCGCCAGCATTGAGACGCCGGACGACACCACTGTGGTGATTAATCTCAACGCCACCTATTCGCCGTTCCTGTCGTTCGCCGCCGGGCTGCAGATCCTTGCGCCCGCCAGCTGGCAGTCGACGCAGCTCAAGTCGGGCGGCAAAGAGATTGCAGGCACCGGGCCGTTTATTCTTGACAGCTACGAGAAGGGGCAGCAGGTCACCTTCGTGCGAAACCCGAACTACCGCTGGGCGCCCGCCACGGCGAAGCACCAGGGACCGGCCTATCTTGAGCGCGTCACCTACCGGTTCCTGCCGGAATCTTCGGTGCGCACCGGCGCGCTGCTCTCCGGCCAGGTGGACGCCATCGAAGGCATCTCCGGCAACGACGCGGGCGAATTTAAAGACAACGGCGACTTCACCTACCAGCACGCGCTCAATACCGGCACGCCATATTCGCTGTTCCTTAACGTCGACTATGGCCCGACGCAGGATGTGCGCGTGCGCCAGGCGCTGCTGCAGGGGCTGGAGATCGATCCGCTGCTGAAATCGGTCTATCGCGGCGAACGCACCCGCGCGTGGGGCATCACCTCGCCGGTCGATCCGCTGTATGACAAGGCGCTGGAGGGCAAATATGGCAATCAGCCAGACGCCGCCAACAGGCTGCTGGATGAGGCGGGCTGGAGCGCGCGCGACAGCGAAGGATTCCGCACCAAAGCGGGCCAGCGGCTGCGCATCGAGCTGATCCAGGCGCAGGCAACGGTGCGCGACCAGCGCGACGTGCTGCTGCAGGCGATTCAGGCGCAGGCGCGCCAGCGGCTCGGCGTCGACCTGAAACTCAACTATGTCGATTCCGGCACCTACACCGAGGTGCGCGCCAGCGGCAAGTTCGGCACCATCGCCAACTCCAATACGCCTACCGACGGCGTCGATATAGAAAACCACTACCGGCCGATCAAACAGGGCGGCGCTATCAACTACAGCCGCGTTAACGATGCGCAGATCAACGCGCTGCTCGATAAGGCCGCCGGCACGCTGGATATCGCCCAGCGCCGTCAGGCCTATAGCGATCTGCAAACGCGGGCGCTGACCGAGCTTGCGCTGGCGCTGCCGCTCTACGAGCCGGAAGACCAGCTTGCCACGGCCAGCTACGTGCACGGCTACGGCTTCCGCAGCTACAAACAGATGCCGGAAAGCGTTTACGACGTCTGGCTTAGCGAACACTAACAGGAGGCGAGGATGAGTCTGGAGAGCATCGCAACCCGCGCGCCGCGTAAGCCGACGCCCTCATTCTGGCGCAATGCGCTGGCGCGGCGCATTGCCGGGCGGCTGTCTGGCGGCGTGCTGGTGCTGTGGGCGGCCGTTACGCTGGCGTTTCTCGGCGTGCATCTGGCGCCGGGCGACATTGTGAGCCTGCTGATTGGCGAACAGGTGCGCACGGCGGCCATTGAGGCGGCGATCCGCGCCGAATGGGGGCTGAACGAACCTTTGTGGCTGCAATATCTGCACTATTTATGGCGCGTGCTGCACGGCGATTTCGGGCGCTCCTACATCCTTAATACCGAGGTGAGCCATCTGCTGGCAACGCAGCTGTGGCCCACCATCAAGCTGACGCTGGCGGCGCTGCTGGTGAGCATTCTCTTCGCCGTGGCGGTGGCGGTCAGCACCGCGCATCGCCGCTGGGGCCGCCGCGCGGCCAACGCGGTGGAGCTGCTGCTGGCTTCGACGCCGTCGTTCTGGATGGGCATCGTGCTGCTGTTTGTTTTCAGCTTTACGCTGCGCTGGTTCCCGGTGGCGGGCGACCGCACGCTCTCGGCGCTGGTGCTGCCTGCGCTGGCGCTGGGACTGGCGCAGGGCGCGGTGGTGGCCCAGCTGCTGCGGCGCGAGCTGGAGCGCGCGCTGGATGCTCCCTTTACCCTGACGCTGCGCGCCTGGGGCGTCGGCGAAACCACTATTCGTTTGCGCCACGCGCTGCGCCATGCCGCCTTGCCCGCCGTCACCCTGACCGGCTGGCTGGTGGGCGGCCTGCTGAGCGGTGCGGTGATCACTGAGCAGGTGTTTGGCCGGCCCGGACTTGGCAAGCTGACGGTCGACGCGGTGCTGGCGAAAGATCTGCCGGTGGTGCTGGCGGTCGCCATTTTATCGGCGTTGATCTACGTGGTGATGAGCACGCTGGTGGACATTCTGGCGCTGTGGATCGATCCGCGCCTGCGTGGGGAGAACCAATAATGCAAGCCATTCTGCAACGCGTTTCCTTTGCGCTGCCCGCCGCGGTATGGGCAGCGATCGGCTTTCTGTTTCTGCTGCTACTGGCGGTGGTCGCCCCGCAGTGGCTGGCGCACAGCGATCCGCTGCTGGCCGACCCGCTCAACGCTCAGCTACCGCCGTCTGCACAGCACTGGCTTGGGACCGATCAGCTTGGACGCGACCTGCTGACGCGAGTGATCTACGGCAGCCGCTATTCGCTGCTGATCAGCGTGGCGGCGATGGCGCTGGCGGTGCTGTTCGGCACGCTGCTGGGGCTGGCCGCCGCGCTCGCCCGCGGCATCGTCGACGAGCTGCTGAGCCGCGCGGTAGACGTGATCTCCGCCTTTCCCGATCTGCTGCTGGCGCTGATGCTGATCGCCTTTACCGGGCCAGGCACCAGCAATTTGATTATCGCGCTCGGGGTGGCGTCGGTGCCGCGCTTTGCCCGCGTGGTGCGCGCGCAAACCTGGCGCGTGATGACCTCCGGCTACGTTGAGCAGGCGCGCACCTTCGGCCTGTCGCGCTCCACGCTGATCCTGCGCCATATTCTGCCGCACGCCATTGCGCAGGTACCTGCGCTGGCGACGCTGGGGCTGGGCACCGCCATTATCGGCGCCGCCGGGCTGAGCTTTCTCGGCATGGGGCCGCAGCCGCCGACCGCGGAATGGGGGCTGATGCTGGCGGAAGGACGTAACTATCTGCGCAACGCCTGGTGGATCGCCGTTTGGCCCGGCCTGTTTATCACCCTGACGGTGATCGCCGTCAACACGCTGGGCCGCTACTGGCAGGCGCGTTTTGAAGGAGGCGAAGCATGAACCCGGTTATCGACATTCAGAATCTCTCGATCCGTTTTGGCCCGCACTACGTGGTGAAAAACCTCGACCTGCAGGTGCAGCCGGGCGAATCGGTGGCGCTGGTAGGGGAGTCCGGCTCCGGCAAAACCCTGACGGCGCGCAGCCTCTCTGGGCTGTTGCCAGAAGGGGCGACGCTCAGCGCCGATCGCTTTGTTATCGACGGGCGCGATATGCGCCAGGCCGGGCGCGAGGCGTGGCGCGCGCTGCGCGGGCGACGCATCGGCTACGTATTACAGGACGCGCTGGTTTCGCTCGATCCGCTGCGCCGTATCGGGCAGCAGCTGGCGGATGCGCTTCGCGCCGCCGGACAGCGCGGCGCGCTGGAGGCGCAAAGTATCCGGCTGTTGCAGGCCGCAGGCATTAGCGACGCGGAAAGCCGGCTGGCGCGCTACCCGCACCAGCTTTCCGGCGGGCAGCGCCAGCGCGCCTTGATCGCCGCCGCGCTGGCGGCCAGCCCGGCGCTGCTGATTGCCGATGAGCCGACCACGGCGCTTGATATGACGGTGCAGCGGCAGATCCTGCAGCTGCTGGCGCAGCGACGCCGCGACGGTCACGCGTTGCTGCTGATCAGCCACGATCTGGCGGTGGTGTCTGAGCTGGCGGATCGCGTGCTGGTGATGCGCGACGGCGAAGTCGTGGAGCAGGGCCGCAGTGAGCTGCTGCTGGCACAGCCGCAGCATCCCTGGACGCAGCGGCTGCTGCACGCGGTGCCGACGCCCGCCACGCGCGGCCTGCGCCTGAGCGCGACCGAGCCAACGCCGCTGCCGCCGCGTCCGCAGCCCGGCAACGCGCCGCTGCTGGAGGCGATCGGTCTCAACAAGACCTACGGCGATCGTCAGGTATTGAACAATATTCACTTCCGCCTGCATTCGGGCGAAACCCTCGGCGTGGTGGGCGAATCTGGCTCGGGCAAAACCTCGCTGGTGAAAGTGGTGATGGGGCTGACCGAGCCGGACAGCGGCACGCTGCTGCTGGAGGGCAGTCGCTGGGATCGTCTCCATGAGAAGGCGCGCCGCGCACGACGGGCGCGCCTGCAGCTGATTGCTCAGGACCCGTATAGCTCCTTCGATCCGCGCTACACCGTGGAGAAGATTATTGGCGAAAGCCTCGACAGCGCGGGCATTTTCGGCGATGCGCGTCGCCAGCGCGTGCGTCAGCTGCTGGATGAGGTGCAGCTCGGCGACCGTTTCCTCGACCGCTATCCGCAGCAGCTCTCCGGCGGCCAGCGCCAGCGCGTCGCCATCGCGCGCGCCTTTGCGCCCAATCCTGCGCTGCTGGTGGCGGATGAGCCAGTCAGCGCGCTCGACGTGTCAGTGCAGGCGCAGGTGCTGGATCTGCTGGCCGATATGCAGGCCGAGCACGGCACCGCACTGCTGTTTATTTCTCACGACCTCGGCGTTATCCAGCATCTCGCCGATCGCGTGCTGGTGATGCAAAACGGTCAGGTGGTCGAGAGCGGCGATCTGCGTCAGGTGTTCGACGCGCCGCAGCATCCCTGGACGCAAAAACTGTTACAGGCCTTGCCAGTGCTTCCCGCCTGGCGGCCCGCCGTCGCATAAAGGAGATAACAATGAGTCAGACACAACGCCAGCTGCGGCTGGGCGCTATTATTCAGGGCGCATCCGGCAATATGTCCGCCTGGCGTCACCCCGACGCGGTGGCCGATGCCAGCATCAACGTTGATTACGTCCTGGATCTGGCGCGCAAGGCGGAGCAGGCGAAAATCGACTTTCTGTTCGTTGCTGACGGCCTCTACATTACGCCGCAGTCGATTCCCCATTTTCTTAACCGCTTCGAGCCGATTACGCTGCTGTCGGCGCTGTCGCTGGTCACCAAAAATATTGGGCTGGTGGCGACACTCTCTACCTCCTACAGCGAGCCATTTACCGTGGCGCGCCAGTTCGCCAGCCTCGATCACCTCAGCGGCGGCCGCGCTGGCTGGAACGTGGTGACCTCGCCGCTAGAAGGCTCGGCGAAGAATTTCTCACGCGCCAGCCATCCAGAGCATGACGAGCGCTATCGCGTCGCCAGCGAATATCTTGACGTGGTGAAAGGGCTGTGGGACTCGTGGGAGGCGGACGCATTTGTGCGCGACAAGGCGAGCGGCCAGTTCTTCGACGCCGACAAGCTGCACACGCTGAACCATAAAGGCAAATACTTCTCGGTGCAGGGGCCGCTTAACGTTGGCCGTTCGCCGCAGGGCCGTCCGGTGGTGTTCCAGGCGGGCGCGTCGGAAGCGGGCAAAGCCTTTGCCGCTGAGGCCGCCGACGCGATATATACCCGACAGAACTCGCCGGAGCAGGCGCGCGAGTTTCGCGAAGACGTGCGCCGTCGGCTGGTGGCGCGCGGCCGGAGCGCCGACGATATTCGCGTGTTTCAGGGCATCAGCGTCATTATTGGCGACAGCCAGGCCGACGCGGAGCGCCGCTATCAGCAGACTGCGGAACTGGTCACGCTCGAAAAGGCGCTGGCGTATCTCGGCCGCTACTTCGAACACCATGACTTCAGCCAGTACGATGTCGACGCGCCGTTCCCGGAGATTGGCGATCTTGGCGAAAATAGCTTTCGCAGCACCACCGACGCCATTAAGCGCAATGCGCGTGCGCGCGGCCTGACGCTGCGCCAGGCGGCACTGGAAGAGGCGACACCGCGTCCGACCTTCCTCGGCACCGCGCAGCAGGTGGCGGACGGCCTGGCGGAGTGGTTCCTCAGCGGGGCGGCTGACGGTTTTGTGGTGCGCGGCGGCACGCCGACGGCGTTCGACGATTTTGTCGCACAGGTGATCCCGCTGTTGCAGGCGCGCGGCATCTATCGTCAGGCGTATGAAGGCGCGACGCTGCGCGAAAATCTCGGGCTGGCCGAGCCGGAAAACCAGTTTGCCGGGCGCCGCCAGCAGGTCGCCTGAATCACAGGGCCGTCACGCCGAGCGCGGCGGCCTGCTCCTCCCAGCTAATTATCTGCTGATACGCCGCGCGATCCGGCAGGGTAAAGCCGGTAATAAAGCTGTCGCGCGCCGCTTTCTTCTTAACAAACTGCGCCAGTACGCGGCGCAGCGTCGCCAGCGTCCTGGCATCCGTCTGCGCAGACGTAATCAGCGGCGGCGCGGGGCAGAGCGGCGTTTCGCCGACAATTGCCAGCCCCGCCAGCTCGTGCGCGGCATAACGCCGCAGCAGCGCCCAGGTGACACAGTCAATCGCCGCAATATCCGCTCTCCCGTCGCGCAGATACGCCAGCGACCGGCGGTGGCTGCCGCTTAAATGGGCGGTGCTGAAAAAGCGTCCTCTCTGCGCCAGCGGCGCGATAAGGTAGCGCAGCGCGTTATAGCCGGAGTGGGAGTCGAGGCTGTTAGCCACCGCGCGGCGGCCGCGGAAATCGGCCAGCGCGCTGTTTTCATCTTCCTCGCGCGCCACCAGCCAGCTGCGGTAGCACGCGCCGCGACAGCCCGGCGCGCTAAGCTCAAACGCCCCGACCAGCTGCACATCAGGCAGCTGCGTCATCAGCGGATAGCCGCAGGTCTGGCTCAGCAGCAGATCGCCGGCGCGCCAGTGCGCCAGCAAATCCTCTGGCCATTCAACATCCGCCCCTGACAGCTGCGCCAGCGTTGCCGTTAGCGCCTGGGTGTGCGGACGGTGGATGTCGTACATCGGTAGCGAAAGCCGTTTCATGCGGGCGATCCTGTTGTCTGCCCGGATGGGCGTTAACGTTAACGGGCGTGGTGGCGAAGCGCCTGGCCCATTCGCCGTAGCCTGCCGCGCGAAAACCCCGGTTGCGCTGGTAATAGTCATCGCGCCACAGCAGATAGACCCTGCGCAGACCATACCACGGCAGGCCGGGCAGGTCGTGATGCACCGCGTGATAGTTAAGATTAAGAAACAGCAGGCGCCACGCCCAGCCCGCCTCGTTATTGACCGATCGCGCCAGCGGATCGGCATCGGCGCGGTGTTCGTAGAAGGAGCGCACCTTGGTCAGCATCAGCGCGGGATAGCTTACCGCCAGCACAAACAGGAGCGGCGAAAAGCCTTGGCGCGCCATCCAGAGAAACAGGCCCGCCAGCAGCGCCAGATGGATCGCCCACATGGCGATAGCGCGCCACTCAGCGCGCCATACCGCCCGCAGCAGCGACTGAAGCGCCGCGTAAATATCGAGTAGCGGCCCCAGCAGCAGGCGGCCGGGAAAGGTATTGCGCAGGTGGATCCCCTGGCGCTGCCAGGGCCGCAGCTGCGCCCAGCGCGCGGGCGACAGATACCAGGTTTCAGGATCCTCATCGGGCTCTGTCAGGCTGTGGTTGCGGTGGTGCGCCAGATGCGAGTCACGATAAAGCCCGTAGGGATACCACACCGCCAGCGGCAGCGTGCCGAACAGCTGGTTCAGACGCGGAAAGCGCGTCGGGTGGCCGTGGATCAGCTCATGCTGTAGCGACAGATACCAGCTGGTGAAGAGGATCAGCAAACCTGTGGCGGGCCAGAGGCCCAGCGTCCGCCAGTGCGCCAGCGTGGCGAACCAGCCGCCGTAAATGGTTATCAGCAGCAGCCAGGTCGGCAGCTCGCTGCGCCACAGCCAGCTTCTCTGCCACTGATGGATGTGCGCGCGCTGCTGCGCATGAAGCCAGTCGGACGATCCTCTTGTCATAGCAACCTGCCACAGTTGACGGAATTCAGCACAACATGCGCGAAGGCATTAAAAAAGAGAAAGATCCTGTGCGACTTACTTATGTCGAAAAACTTGATGATACGGTTGAAAACTATTGGCTATCAGTGCGGACGCGGCTGACGTAACCTTTGTTTATCGAATCTTATCTCTCACGCAGGGGCAAAAACGGCCTGCGAAAGGAACTGAATTATGAAAAACATTGGCTTCTTATCTTTTGGTCACTGGACGCCCTCTTCACAGTCCGCCACCCGCTCTGCGCAGGACGTGCTGCTGCAGTCCATCGATCTGGCGGTTGCGGCTGAAGAGCTGGGCGCGGACGGCGCCTACTTCCGCGTGCACCACTTTGCGCGTCAGCTCAGCTCGCCGTTCCCGCTGCTGGCGGCGGTCGGGGCGCGCACCAGCAAAATTGAGATCGGCACTGGCGTTATCGATATGCGCTACGAAAACCCGCTCTATATGGCAGAAGACGCCGGCGCGGCGGACCTGATCGCCAACGGCCGTCTGCAGCTCGGCATTAGCCGCGGCTCGCCGGAGCAGGTGGTGGAGGGCTATCGCTACTTCGGCTATGCGCCGCAGGAGGGCGAAACCGACGCCGATATGGGCCGCCGTCATACGGAAGCCTTTTTAGAGGTGCTGCGCGGCGAAGGTTTTGCCAAACCCAATCCGCAGCCGATGTTTCCGAACCCGCCGGGTCTGCTGCGCCTGGAGCCGTTCTCAGAAGGGCTGCGCGATCGCATCTGGTGGGGTTCCGGCTCCAACGCCACCGCCGAGTGGGCGGCGAAAATGGGCATGAACCTGCAAAGCTCGACGCTGAAAGATGATGAGACGGGCGAGCCGTTCCACGTTCAGCAGGCGAAACAGATTCGCGCCTACCGCGAAGCCTGGAAAGCGGCGGGGCACAAGCGCGAGCCGCGCGTGTCGGTCAGCCGCAGCATCTTTGCGCTGGTGAACGATATGGACCGCGCCTATTTTGGCCGCAGCGGCCAGGATCAGGATTCCGTCGGCTTCCTCGATGAGAAAACGCGCGCCATTTTCGGCCGCAGCTACGCGGCGGAGCCGGAAGTGCTGATCAAGCAGCTGGCGCAGGATGAAGCCATTGCCGAAGCGGACACGCTGCTGCTGACGGTGCCGAACCAGCTTGGCGTTGCCTACAACGCGCACGTTATCGAAGCGATTCTAAAATATGTCGCGCCGGAATTAGGCTGGCGCTAAGCATGAAAACGGCGGCCTCGGCCGCCGTTTTTTTTGATTTCACCTACGGGGGCATTACTGGCGGGCTGCGAAACCCGCTAAGCTGATTGCTCCGCCTCAGGCGCCTTCCGGCTGCCCGCCGCCCCGGCGCAGAACAGCGCGATCACCACCAGCGCCAGCACCGGCAGCATCGCCATGCGCAGCCCGGCGTGCTCGCCGATAAAGCCCAGCCCCGGCGGTCCCACCAGAAAAGCCAGATAGCCGAGGGTCGCCGCGATAGTGACGCGAATCGCGCTGTTGTTGCCGTCGCCTGCGGCGGAGACCGTGAGCGGAAAGCCGAGCGCCGCGCCGATGCCCCAGAAAAGCACGGCGGCGGCGGCCAGCCACGAATTGTCCGAGAAAATCACCAGCATCAGGCCGAGCGCGGCGGAGAAGGCGCTGGCGCGCAGCATCCAGACGCGGCCGATGCGATCGACCACATAGCCGCCGAGAAAGCGGCCCAGCGTCATGCCGGCGGTAAAACCGGCATAGACCAGCGTGCCCTGCGTATGGCTGAGGTTATGGCCATCGATCATCAGCAGCGGCAGCCAGTCGTTGGCGGAGCCCTCCGCCAGCGCCATCGCCAGAATCACTACGCCGAGGATCAGCAGCTGGCGATCGCGCAGCTCATGCCGCACCTGCGCGATAAAGCCGCCGCTGTGCGCCTGCTCGCTGCGTTCGCCGTCGCTGGTCGCCGGCAGATGGCGCAGCGCGACGGCGATAATCAGCACGTTGCAGAGCAGCACGGCGGCAAAGTGCAGGCTGGTGCTGATATCCGCTGCGGTCATCGCCAGCCCTGCCAGCGCGCCCGCCAGCGTGCCCAGGCTGAAAAAGCCGTGGATGGTGGTCATGATTGATCGGCCCAGCGCCCGTTCGAACGCGGCGCCCTCGACGTTGATCACCACATCCATCAGCGCCGTGCCGCTGCCCAGCAGCGTGAGGCTGGCAAAGACGCCCAGCGCGCTCGTCAGCGTCAGGCTCAGCGCCATCAGCACCAGTCCACCCAGCAGCAGCACCATGCCGTAGCGCATCACCCGCTGCGTGCCGAGCTGGGCGATCAGCTTGCCGGCCAGCAGCACGCCGAGCATTGAGCCGCAGGAGAAGCCAAACAGGATCATGCCCATCAGCTCGGTGGAGGCGTGCAGCGTATCGCGCATAAAGGGCGTGCGGCTGACCCAGGAGGCCCAGGTAAAGCCGGGAATAAACATCAGGCCGAAGATGGCCCACTTGCCACGGGTTTGCTGTTGAGGCGTCATCACGACTCCTGTTTGTCGTACGGATGTACGAGAGGATAATACAAAAATGGCGCGACGCGAGGGGAGAGGCGAAATTTTATTGCCGGGTCGGGTCAGCTATTTTCTGCACCGCGCGCAGAATGGCGTCGCGGCTCATCGGCGCGTCGTTTAGCAGGTTATGGATGGTTAAACCTTCAATCAGCGCATCCAGCGCGCAGGCGGTCTCCATGGGAAAGCAGAGGTGCAGCGAGGCGCGGCTGCGCGACATCCACAGCTGTAGCAGCTGACGAAACGGCGCTTTGCGCGCCGCCAGCGAATAGAGCTCAAAGCTGAGGATCAGATGGCGCTGGCTGGCCCAGACGTCGCCGCAGATCAAATCCACTACCGCTTCGCAGGCGTCCGCGCGATCGGTCGCGCTCTGCATGCGCTGGCGGAACGCCTCGGAGATGGTATCAACCATATAGCTGAACGCACCCATCAGCAGCAGATCGGTTTGCGGAAAGTGGTAGGTGAGGGTGCCAGGGGAGAGGCCCGCCAGATCCGCCACCCGGCGATAGGTGGTGCCGCGCACGCCTTCGTTAATTATCACCGTCAGCGTCGCGTCCAGAATGTCGGTTTTAATATCCCGTGTAACGGCCATCTACTGCTCTCACTTCTCTGACGTAAACCGGGTAAGGATAACCGCTCGGCGGCAGCAAAGCATGCGGCGCGAGCGGGATCCAGCTGGGCAGCGCGCGCCACTGCGGTTATGATTTTGCCCTGAACGATATCGACAGCAGCCAGCGGCAGGGAGGCACTATCAGCAGCTTAAGCATCAGGGTCGGCAGCAGGGAGCGCGGCCGTGAAGATTAACACTCCGCGCCACGCCTTTCACTACGCGCCGTTTCGCCACCTCTTTTTCGCTCGTACGCTGACGGTGCTGGGCAACAGCGTCGCGCCGGTGGCGCTCGCCTTTGCGGTGCTTGATATGGGCGGTTCCGCCGCCGATCTCGGCGTGGTGGTTGCCGCGCGTTCGCTGTGCAACGTGCTGTTTCTGCTGTCTGGCGGCGTACTGGCGGATCGCTATTCGCGCAATCGGGTGCTGCTGCTCGCGTCGCTGGTCGCCGCGCTCTCCCAGAGCTGCGTCGCCTGGCTGGTGCTTGAGCAGGCCGCAACGCTTGCCAGCCTGACGCTGCTGAGCGCCGTTAACGGGGCGGCTGCAGGCATCGCGCTGCCCGCCTCATCGGCAATGGTGCCGCAAACCGTGCCGGCGCAAAAGCTGCGCCAGGCCAACGCCTTTATTCAGTCGGGCGTCTATGCGGGTACCATCATCGGCGCGTCGCTGGGCGGCATGCTTACCAGTACGCTGGGCGCTGGCTGGGGGCTGGCAGTGGATGCGCTGGGCTTCGCGCTGGCCGCGCCGCTCTACTACGCGGTGCGCACCGGCGCGCAGGCGGCGGCATCCGCCGCGACGCTCTGGCAGGATCTGCGCGACGGCTGGCGGGAATTTACTGCCCGCAGCTGGGTCTGGGCGGTGGTGGCGCAGTTCGCCGTGGTTAACGCCGCCTTTACCGGCATGGTGATGGTTCTCGGCCCGGTTATCGCCGACAGCGCATTTGGCCGCACCCGCTGGGGCGTAATGATTGCGGCGCAAAGCGTCGGGTTAATTATCGGCTCCGGCATCGCGCTGCGCTGGCGTCCGCGGCGCGCCATGTTCACCGGCGTCATGCTGGTGGCGCTCTGCGTCTTTCCCATGCTGCTGCTGGCAGGTGGTGCGCCGTCCGGCTGGCTGATGGTCGCGTTCTGTATCGCCGGGATGGGGTTCGGTCAGTTCGGCGTGATCTGGGCGCAGGCGCTGCAAACCCATATTCCGCGCGATCGGCTGGCGCGGGTGTACGCTTACGACGCGATGGGCTCTTTTATCACCATTCCGCTGGGCGAGCTGGCCGCCGGGCCGCTGGCGATGCGATTCGGCAACCAGACGGTGCTGCTGAGCTGCGCGGCGGCGGTGCTGGCGGCGACGCTGGCGGCCTGTCTGGTGCCAGGGATACGCCGGTTGAGGCAGCGCGAGTAGCGAAGGCAACAACCGCAGATTGAAGCCGAAATTATCAAACCGATTTATGACGTCCTGGTGCGAGAGCTCGGGAAGGCTCAGGCGCTGACTGGAGAAGCCATTGAAAGCGCGGCTATCAAGGTCGTCACAAAGTACAACCAATTGACCTTCATGCCTGCTCTGAATTGCATATTGAACAAGGCCCGATCCTCGAAAAAACTCGCACGGATAGTGGTATTGTTCATGCCGCCATGGGGCAGCGATGGTTTGAAGTCACCCTTCAGGGTTTTGCCGCGCATGCGGGCATGACACTAATGGATTTACGGCAGGATGCGATGTGCGGTTTTGCGGAAATGGATAGCAAGAAGTGGCTTTATTGTGGCAGGCACGGCTGAAAGCCTCGCAGAGCGCATGGCGCTTTGGTACCAGCAGCGTGCCGTGGATGGATTTGTGATCATGCCACCCTGGCCCGGGGCGGCAGATGCCTTTTTTAATCACGTTATTCCACTTTTACAGGAAAGAGGAATTTTCAGGGAAGCCTATGAACACGACACTTTACGCGGCCATTTGGGTCTGCAGTGAACCGTTCTGAAAGCCGGGTACTGCAGGCCAAAATGTGTGCCGCGCTGACCTTAAAATCCTGGCGCTTGCCCATCACGTCGGCTGTCGCTGGCCGCGACATAGCCGTGGTCTGGACTCTCTGAAAGTCGCCAGATAAACTGTCCGGCACCGAAATCCATGTAGAGATCGTAAATGGATTTCAACTGATGTCCGCGATCCTTTAGTTGCTGTGTCACATCCGTGTCAAAACGGTTTTCCAGGTCCAGTGTGAAATCGCGATTCACTTTCCAGCGTGGAGCATCGCAGGCAGCTTGCGGTTGTTGCTGATAATCCAGCATGGGAACCACCGTTTGCACATGCCCCTGTGGCTGCATATCCTCGCCCATTACGCCGAAACTCATCTGTGGCTGACCATTTTGCGTGAGGAACGCCGGAATGATGCTATGGAAAGGGCGTTTACCCGGCGCTAGCACATTGGCTGATTTAGGATCGCTAGAAAAACCTGCCCCCCGGTTTTGTAAGCTGATGCCATATTCCGGCACCACCACGCCTGAACCAAAGCCCATATAGTTAGACTGAATAAAGGACACCATCATGCCGCTCTCTCAACGCTGGGGATCGGATATCACTGAGATTAAGTGACCGCCATTGCCATCTCTTTGCGATGTCTGGTGAGGCTTAATCTTTGTTAAACTGAATAAAATGACACGCCACCCGGTGCCCTGGCGACACTTCACGTAATTCCGGCACCCTCTCACGGCACTGCGCTTCTGCCTGCGGGCAGCGTGACGAGAAGCGGCAGCCGGAGGGAGGCCGTGACGGATCCGGAATCTCCCCGTTAATCACCGCGATGGGTTCATGTTGTGGGTCGAGCGTCGGTACGGCGGCCAGTAGCGCCTGTGTGTAGGGATGCAGCGGCTGACTAAACAGGGCGTCGCGGCTGGCGGTCTCCACCAGTTGCCCGAGATACATCACAGCCACATCATCGCAAAGATGTTCCACCACGCCGAGATCGTGCGAAATAAACAGGAAGGTGACGCCATGGTCATCGCGCAGATCGGAAAACAGGTTGATGATCTGCGCCTGAATGGAGACATCGAGCGCTGAAATTGGCTCATCGGCGATAATAAAGTCCGGGTTGAGAATCAGTGCCCGTGCAATGCCAATGCGCTGGCGTTGTCCCCCCGAGAATTCGTGCGGGAAACGCGGGTAATGCTGTGGAGCCAGCCCGCATATCTTCATCACCGCGATCACCCTGTCGTACAACTCCGCTCGGGTGCAGAGTTTATGCGCCAGTAGCGCCTCACCAATGGCATCGCCGATACGCATACGCGGATTGAGGGAGCTGTAGGGATCCTGAAACACCAGCTGGATTTTAGGCCGCAGTGACTGCATTTCCCGCGCCGTCAGCGTCGACAGGTCCTGCCCCCGGTACTTAATCGTGCCAGCGGTTTTATCATGTAACCCCAGCACTGTGCGGCCTACGGTAGTTTTGCCGCTGCCGGATTCGCCGACAAGACCGAAGATGGTACCCGGGCGGATGCGAAAGCTGACACCGTCAACGGCACGAAGCTGCCCGGTTTCCTGACCAAACAGGCCATCGCGTATCGGGAAGTGCTTCTTCAGCGCGTCCACTTCAATTATGTATTCAGAACTCATGCGAAAGATTCCACTTTTTCACGGTGAAAACAGGCGGCCTGCCGCGTTGTACCCACCAGCGGTGGTATGCCTGTCCGGCAGATTTCACTGGCGCGATCGCAGCGATCAAAAAAAGCGCAGAATGGGGGCAGCGCGGCAAGGTCCGGCACTTGGCCGGGGATGGAGTAGAGCCGCCGTCGCCGCTCGCCGGGAACCGGTCGGGAGGCGATCAGCCCCTGGGTATAGGGATGCAGCGGATTACGCAGTACCACTGCGGTGGGGCCGTATTCAACAACCCGCCCGGCATACATCACGACTACCTGCTCCGCCATCCGGGCAATGACGCCCAGATCATGGGTGATCAGCATCAGCGCCATCTGGCTGGCACGGGCCTGATCGCGCAGCAGACGCAGAATCTGGGCCTGAACGGTGACGTCCAGCGCCGTGGTTGGCTCGTCGGCAATCAGCAGTTTCGGCTGGCAGCTGAGTGCCATCGCAATCATGATGCGTTGCAGCATGCCGCCGGAAAGCTGGTGCGGGTAGCTGGTCATCAGACTCTCCGCGCGCGCCAGCCCCACGCGGCTAATCAGCGCGATCGCCTGCTGCCAGGCGGCTTTAGGCGATTCCCCCCGATGGCGAATCAATGGTTCGCACAGCTGCTCGCCAATGGTCAGCACCGGATTCAGGGCGCTCATTGGTTCCTGAAAAATCATCGCCAGCTGGTTGCCTCGCAGGTCGGCCATCCTGGCGGGATTGAGTGTAAGCAGATCCTGCCCCTGGAAGCGGATGGCTCCGCCGTCAATACGCGCGGCCTGCGGCGGCAACAGTCCCATCAATGACATGGCGGTAACGCTTTTGCCACAGCCGGACTCGCCGACAATACCCAGGGTCTGTCCGGCATGAAGAGTAAAGGAGACCTCCTGCACGGCCTGCACACGCCCCTGTTCGGCGGCAAAGGAGACGGATAACTGTTCGAAGGTGATCAGTGGCTGGCTCATTTCTGCCTCCGTTTCATGCGGGGATCGAGCGCATCACGCAAGCCGTCGCCCAGTACGTTAATGGCAACCACGGTAATAAAGATGGCGATACCCGGTGGCATCCACAGCCACGGGCGACGCTGGAAGTCGATCAGGCTATTGGCGGCATCCATCATATTGCCCCAGGAGGGGGTCGGCGGGACGACGCCAAGACCGAGATAGCTCAGCGCCGACTCGCTCAGAATGGCGTTCGCCACTGCCATCGTCGCCATGACCACCAGAATCGGGATGGTATTGGGCAGCAGATGACCAAACAGGCGGCGACGCGATGACAGGCCCAGTACCTGCGTTGCCAGCATAAAATCACGCTCGCGCAGGGAAAGGATTTGCCCGCGCACCAGCCGAGCCAGTTTAGGCCACTCCAGCAGGCTCAGCATGATGACCACCATATAGATGCGCGCATCCGCTGAGAAATCGAGTTCCGACAGCATGGCGCCGGCGACAATCAGCAGCGGCAGGCTGGGAATAGTCATGACCAGATCGGCCAGACGCATAATCAGCTTGTCGGTCAGGCCACCCGCGTAGCCCGACACGGCACCGAGCAGATAACCCAGCGTCACCGACAGCAACATCGTCAGCAGGCCAATGGTCAGCGAAATGCGCCCGGCAAGAAGCAAACGGGTGTAGACGTCCCGCCCCAGGAAATCGGTTCCCAGCCAGTGCTGCACCCCTGGCGGTTTGTTGATCATCAGGGCATCCGTGGCGTCATTCTGCCACGGCGACCAGATCGGCCCCAGCACGCACCAGATCGCCATGACAATCAGTAAAACCAGGCACACCATCGCCAGAGGATTGCGCCGTAATGCCTGCCATGCCTGACGCCATGGTGAGGACGTGGCCTGGGCCAGTGCCGGTATTACCGCTTTGCGCAGGCGGCGTTGCGTGGAAAAAAGTGAACTGATCATCATGAACTCACCCGAATACGCGGGTCAGCCCACGCGTAAAGCACGTCGGCCAGCAGATTGCCGAGGATAGTTAATACCGCCAGAAACAGCGTGAAACCCATCAGCACCGGATAGTCACGGGCAGCGAGCGAATCGATGTGGATATGTCCTGCACCCGGCCAGTTGAAGACTTTTTCGGTGATAAGGGCACCCGAGAACAATCCCGGCAGCTCAAAGCCGAGCAGGGTAATGATCGGCAGCAGCGCATTGCGTAACGCATGTTTCATGATCACCGTGCGTTCGCGTAAACCTTTTGCCCGGGCAGTGCGGATAAAATCCATTTTGATGACGTCGAGCATGCTGGCGCGAAAATAGCGCGTCAGGCTGCCCGCCTGCAACATCACCAGTGCCAGCACCGGCAGCATCAGGTGGGCCGCCACCTGGCCAATATAGGCCCAGCCGCTGTCATCACTGCCGGTGTTGGTCATGCCGCCGACCGGCAACCAGTGCAGGTCTACCGCGAACCATTTGATTAACAGCAGGCAGAGAAAAAAGGTTGGAAAGGACATTGCGGCAAACACCAGCACGCTGACCAGATGATCGAACCACGAGTTGGGTTTGATTGCCGACGCGATACCGGCGGCCAGGCCAATTCCCCAGTAAAATACCAGTGCGACACTGGCGAGCAGGAAGGAATTCCAGACGTATTGGTTGAGCAATTGGGTGACAGGAATCTGGTATTGCAGTGAGAAACCCAAATCACCCCGCAACAGCTGGCCGAGCCAGTGCAGATAGCGGGTGAGCAGGGGCTGATCAAGGCCGTAAATCGCCTTCAGCTCAGCCGCGCGCGCGGCGGTCAGCGTCACGTTGCCATCAATAAAGTCACCGGGTGTCTTTGCAAACAATATAAAGATGATAAAAGAGGCAAACAGCAGCATGGGCAGGGTGTTCAGCAGCCGCCTCAGGATAAAATTTCTCATGGTCTTCTCATATCAGCCGTCAGGAAGCCCTGACGGCTGAACAGTTGGCAAGGTTACTTAACGATTCTGACGTCCGGCAGACTGCCGGTCAGGCCGTTATAGATATCCGGTTTAAAGCCGGTCACGCGGGCGCTGCTGGCAGAGAGGATCTGGCGATAGCCGAGCAGGATCACCGGTGGGTCATCTGCCAGCACTTTGTACAGCTGGTGGTAAATCGGTTTGCGCTGTGCCACATCCAGCACTGCATTGCCTTCATTAATCAGCTTATCCACCTGAGGATTGTTATAGCCGGACTCCTTAGCCTCGGTGCT
Source organism: Pantoea sp. ACRSC (assembly GCF_022346785.1). Lineage (NCBI taxonomy): Bacteria > Pseudomonadati > Pseudomonadota > Gammaproteobacteria > Enterobacterales > Erwiniaceae > Pantoea > Pantoea sp. ACRSC. Next base: position 123,198 of record NZ_JAKRNN010000004.1, on the reverse strand, counting down.
GTAGTAATCCCATACCCCGTCATGCGGATCGTTTAACGTGCTGGTACTAAAGGACGCCAGGTCGTAATTGCCCGCTTTGCGCTGGGCCATCAGCGCATTGAAGTCCACCACCTGGGGTTTCAGCAGCACGCCAATTTGTTGCCAGTCCTCTTTGGCGATCGGGATGAGCGCGTCGTTCAGCACTTTTTTGCTTGCCAGTAAGGTCAGTTCAAGGCGTTTGCCGTCCTTTACGCGAATACCATCGGAACCGGGTTTCCAGCCCGCCTCATCAAGCAATTTTTTCGCCTGTGCCGGATCGTATTTGTAGGGATTCACGCCATCCGGGTTATACGCCCAGGAGATGGGCGCGATAGGTTCGATGGCAACCTTGCCGTACCCCTGGTACACCACATCGATTAGCTTCTGACGATCCAGCCCATAAATCAGCGCCTGACGCACCTTCGCGTCCTGCAACGCCGGGCGGCGAACGTTGAACTCGACTTTACTGTAATCACTGGACCCGTAGAGGTTGATATTGGCAAAGCCGAGCAGTTTCAGCTGTTCAATATCATCCGGTCGTGAAGTAAAGGCGTCGTAATCCGTTTCACCGGTCTGGAACAACTGGAAATTGGTTGAGGGGTTAGTGACGCGATAAATAAAACGAGGCGTTGGCGGTGTGCCACGATAAAAGTGGCTATTGGCATGAAAACGAATTTCCTGCCCGGGGATGTATTTGTCATAGACATAGGGGCCATTGCCCAGCGGTTTGCCATGCAGTGTGCGCAGATAGTCAAGATTGCCACGCTGATAGCCTTTGCCGTAATAAGCTTCCGACAGCACCGGCCCGCCAATTTTTGCCAGTGTGGTTGCGCCAGGTTGTGTGGTGGTGATCTGGAGTGTGAGGGGATCGATGACTTTCAGGCCACTGACGCTGTCGGCTTTACCTGCTTTATATTCTGCGCCCCCGGCAATATTCGCGAGGGTGATGTCGGTGTCACCATCATATTTCGGGTCGTACAGGACGGTAAGGGTAAAGGCGACGTCTTTGGCGGTGAGTGGGGAGCCGTCGCTGAACCTCAGATCGGGGCGCAGCTTAATGGTATAGACGTTGTTATCCGGGCTTACCGTCCAGCTTTGCGCCAGACCCGGCACCAGATTGCCGTGGCTGTCCCAGTCTATCAGGCGTGAAAAAATGACGTTGGTGACATTTTCATCCCAGCCGTTGACAAAAAAGTAAGGGTTAAAAATCCCCTGAGGTTCAGAAATACCCGCTACCACCGTGTCTTTGCGCAATTTCGCCGCTGCCGGAATCTGGCTGGAATCGGTGGCCGGGGTGATACCCTCTTTTAGGGCATCGTCGGCAAACGTCAGGGCGCTGAAAGCTGCCAGACTGCTGAAGAGTGCTATTTTAAGTCTGAACTGCATGCTTTGTTTGCTTATTAAACTGACCAAAAGAGATCCCTCAAAAATATAATGGCAAAGTTCATTTACAAAAACTGAAAATTAATCTTCCCCTGATCCGGTGTCTAACAATCAAACGCTATAACAAATAACGAAATGTCCTTATGTCATTTATGGGTAAGCTTGGGAATAATTTTCTTTATTACAAGAATGCGACTCAGATCAACGTTACGGCACAATAAAAAGATCGGTTACGAATCCGGACGTCCGCGCTATTTTTAACGCGTTAAGCCGGAATGCTGCGGAAAAGACATTTGCCGCTGACTTTCATTGTGGATTTCAGTCGGGCCCAACGTCGTATGAGACATGCGGCAGTGCTGTCCAGCCCAGCTCCGGCGCAATCAGCGTCGCAAAATCGCTGATAATCTGGCTGTACTCCGCATAATGCAATTCATAAGGCAGTTCGATTCTCAGCTCATTCACCAGATGTAAGACGGGATCGTTAAACAGCCGTTCGAGAATCTGCTCCGCACTGCCCACGATATCCTGAGAGAACAGGGTGCGTCGGGAGCCCTGGGGTGCCAGAGTGCGTGGGTAGCGGCTGGCGGCAAACTGCTGATAATGTCTGCGGGTGGTGGCATCCGCACTGTCGGTGGGAATGATGACGCGTCCCAGGGCGATGCGCGCCGCACGCCGACCCGCAGCCGCGAGATTTTCACGATACAGCTGGATTTGCGCCCGCTGTGCCTGGTAAAAATCATCCGTTTCTTCACCGGAGGTGAGATTACCCGCGAGCAGATTAAACCCGTGGCTGCCAGCCCAGCGCGCCGAGCGAAGTGATCCTCCGCCATACCACAATCTGTCGACCAGACCTGCAGCAAAGGGCTGAACACGCGGGCGTTGCGTATTGCCGGGTGAGAGAATGACCGTATTGTCATCGCCGAAGAAGCGGCCACTCAGGTTATCGCGCAGAGTCAGGACGCGCTGGTAAGAAAAATCCTGCTGCTGCCAGGCATCACCCCAGACAGAATGACCGATTAACTCAAGATGATTAGGCGCGCCTGCGCTCAGGCCGACATTCAACCGTCCCCTGGCGAGAATATCCACTGTCGCCAGGTCTTCGGCCAGACGAAATGGACTCTCATAACCCATCTGAATCACGGCGCTGCCCAGTTCTATCTGGCGGGTACGTTGCGTGGCGGCGGCGAGAAAGGTGCTGGCTGATGATATGCCATGTTCCAGATGTCGCTGGCGTACCCAGGCACCATTAAAGCCCAGCTGTTCACCGCGTTCGAACAGCTGCAACGTCTGTTCAAGACCCTGAAGCGGAGCATCATCAGGATAATTCCCGGGTGTCAGAAACGAGATATGCGAGATAGCCGGTTGCGTCATTCTGTTTTACTCATAACGGGGCTTTAAGGCGTCAGCGTGACAACATGCTGGCGATTTTCTCTGCGGCCTGCGGCGGTGTTTCCCCCCAGGAGAGATAGGTGTCGATGTGCTTTGCCGCGACTTCCTGTGCCGCTTCAGAAGAGCCACCAAACCACAGCGGTGGCGGGGGATATCCGCCATTGCTCAATGCCAGCCTGGCGTTCTCAATATCCAGGTGTTCCCCTTTGAAGCTGACATTTTCCTGATTGAGCAGGGGACGTAATACCTGCAAAAATTCGTCACTGGGATCATATCGGGCATCGTGATCCAGGTGCATGCCGTAAGCGCCCAGCGGGCCATTTTGGCTAGCAGGGTGGGTGAGATCAGACCCGGCTGGATAGCAATCAGGAATTTCATGCGTTCGGTATAGGGAATGAGTGACGCCCCCAGAATCCAGGGATCATGTGCACCGGTCGCCAGCAGCGCGCCGGTAAAACCCAGATGATCTACCGCGCGGGCGACCTGCTGGAAATAGGGCGGTCAGATACCAATAGATTTCCACGGTGGTTCTCAAAGCAATAAAAACAGGAGCCAAAGGAATAACAAAGGGTTATTGCGAGGGGAAATACTAATTATGGCAAAGTTTATCCATATCCAGGCTTAAGGTTATTTATCAATCCGGGTTGTAAATGTTGTTAAAATAAACGCGACCCTAAAGGGCGTTGTTTATGCGTTATTAACAGTGATTCGGTTTAACGTTATATTTTGACGCTTTACGGCGTTAAATAAGGCATCAGCAGGTCGATATCATTGGCAGGAGATACTGATTGCGCTTTTTTGTCAGGCAATGTTGTCCGGGGTGGGTATCAGTTACCCGCTTGCCCATCTCAGGCTGGCATCATCACAATCAGAGTTTATTAAAGAGGAAAGGTGCTTTGTCTGATAAGAGAGTGATGACGCATCGCGGATCGCTTTCCCTGTGAGTTATTCTCTGTGGTGTTGACTGTCATTGAACATTTGTGGTGGAACATTTGAACAGATATCAGAAAAGAAAAAAGCCCGCTCAGTTTCCTGAGCAGGCTTCTCGAATTTGGCTCCTCTGACTGGACTCGAACCAGTGACATACGGATTAACAGTCCGCCGTTCTACCGACTGAACTACAGAGGAATCGCTTGAACGGGGCGCATATTATCGACCCTCACCGGCCATGTCAAAGCCCTTTTTCACAAAAGCGTTCAACTGCTGAAATAACCGCCAGAAGCTGCTGCGCTGGCCGAGAGCTTTGCACCCAGGAAATGGAAAGTATTTTTCCCCGATAGCATTAATGAAAAATGCTGACTGCTTCGGTGTAAAAAAGGGCAGCGCCTGAACGCCGATTCCGGCGCGAAAGAAAGATTTCAAAGCCGCTCACACTTCTTTGCGCTGCCGTTTGCCTGCGCTTTTTTCGAAACGTATATTCCGTGAAAATCCCACAATGAAACAAGAGGCGGTCAATGAACAGAGTCAGGATCGGCATGATCGGCAGCGGCTATATCGGACGCTGCCACGCTATCGCCTACGCGCAGGCGCCGACGGTTTTCCCGCTGAAGGGCGAAATCGTGCGGGAAATGCTGGCGGAGGTTAATCCGGCGCTGGCGGAGAAGCAGGCGGCCGCCTTTGGCTTTGCGCGTTCGACCGGCGACTGGCGCGAGCTGGTGCGCGATCCTGCGATTGACGTGGTGGATATCTGCGCGCCCAACTTCCTGCATAAAGAGATGGCGCTGGAAGCGATTCGCCACGGCAAGCACGTCTATTCGGAAAAGCCGCTGTCGCTCTCGGTAGCCGATGCGGAAGAGATGGTGCAGGCGGCCCAGGCCGCCGGGGTGAAAACCCTGGTGGGCTTCAACTATATGAAAAACCCCACCAGCCAGCTGGCTAAAGAGATTATTGCGCGCGGCGAAATTGGTGAGGTCGTACACTTCTACGGCACCCACAACGAAGATTATCTGGCGAAGCCCGAGACGCCGCTGGACTGGCACTGCCAGAAAGCGCTGGCGGGCCTCGGCGCGCTGGGCGATCTGGCGGCGCATATCGTCAATATGGCGCACTATCTGGTGGGCGATATTGAGGAGGTGAGCGGCGACATGATGACGGTGATTAAAACCCGTCCCGACGCGAAGGATCCCAGCCGCCAGCTGCCGGTAGAGAATGAGGATCAGGCCAGCGCGCTGCTGCGCTTTCGCAACGGCGCGCACGGCGTGATTGAAACCTCGCGTATCGCCTGCGGCAGCAAAATGGGCCTGACCTACGTCGTCACGGGCACCAAAGGCACGCTGCGCTACACCCAGGAGCGTATGGCAGAGCTGGCGCTTTATCTGCACGATGAACCGGCGGGGCGTCAGGGGTTTAAAACCATCCTGACCGGCCCGGCGCATCCCGACTACGCCAGCTTCTGCGTCTCGGCCGGGCACGGCATCGGCTTTAACGATCAAAAAACGGTAGAAATTCGCGACCTGATTAACGGCATCGCGGCAGGGGATCGCCTGTGGCCCGATTTTGCCGAAGGGTTGCAGGTGCAGAAGGTGCTGGAGGCGATTGCGGTTTCCGCCGCCGAGCGACGCTGGCAGGCGGTTTAGAGAAGCGGCGCGCGGCCGTGACGCCGCGCGCCTGAATGATTATCCTGCGGCTTTCTCCCACCACAGCTTATCCAGCGCATAGTAGCGGTCGCGTTCGCTCTCCGGCTGCTGCAAATCGCGCTTCCACGGCTTCGCCAGAATAAAGTGCAGGTTCTTCACCTCGCTCTCTTTCCACATCCGGCTGTGCTGGAACGGCAGGGTTTTCAGCGCGTTGTAGATATAGGAGAGCGGCAGCCAGCGGCCGTGAAATGCCTCGTTCAGCAGATCCTGTTCTGAAAAGGGGTAAGCCTTTAAATCCACAATCGCGGCAACCCGGTCCGCCAGCTGCTCAAACAGCGCATTGTCCGGCTGCAGCACCAGAAAACCACCGTTGAGGTAATTATCCAGCAGCGCAGGCGCGCGCTCGCCGCGATCCTGCCAGGTATAGTGGCAGTTTTCCGGCTGCCAGCAGGCGGGATAGGAGGCGATATGGTTAGGGTTGCAGCGGCAGGCGTGACAGGCGGCCAGCAGGTTGTCGCCGAGATCGAGCGTAAACAGCTCGTCCATATTTTGCAGCACCAGCATATCGGCATCGAGGAACACCACCCGCGCATAGTCGGTCAGCTGCCAGGCGCGCAGCTTGGTCCAGACTTCGCCAAACTGCGCCGAGGCGTAGTGCTGTTCCAGCGCGCTGTTGGGGTAGATCGGGTCGACCGGCTGCACCACGCAGCCTTCTGCCTCTAACGCTGCGCGGTCCGCCTGCGGGATCGCGTCGGTGGTCATTACCACCAGCGGCCAGCGCGTGCCGCTCTGCTTCAGCGAACGGTGCAGCGCCTTAACGCCCACCAGATAATCGGGCTGCGTCAGCAGCGTAACCCATGCAAACATGGTTCCCTCCCTGTAAAAGTCAGTCAAAAAGTGCGGTCAGATAATCGTTGCTGAAGCGGTGCTGCGGATCCAGCTCGCTGCGCAGCGTGCGGAAGTCGTCCCAGTGCGGATAAACGTCGCGCCAGACGTAGCGCCCGGCGTCATAATATTTGCCCCAGTGCGGGCGGCCGCCTTCTTCTGCCAGCAGCTTCTCTACCTCGGTAAGAAAGTGCAGGCCATCCTGCGACAGCGAACCATCGTCGGCGTAATAGACCACAAAGCCGAAGAAGCAGGTCGGCTCACCATAGGCCGGGCTAAGCCAGGCGTCAGAAGCTCCGGTGCAGCGCAGAATAATCGGGTAGTGCATATGCGGTCGCTCCGCGGCGTACCAGCGTTTGATTTTGCTGATAACGGCAGGCGTGCGCGAAAGGGGGACGCCGATTTCAACGTTGATCTGCGGCACCGCGATACCGCGGCAGAACAGCTGGTAGATGTCGCCGGTCACGTCGGTAAAGTCGCGAAAGCGCGTGACGGTGCGGAACTGTTTGCCGCCTTTGCCGTGGATCTGCGTGTCGCGGTGCATCTGCTCCAGCGTCTGGTCAATGGTGCTGTTCAGGCTGTCGTCGCCCTGGTCGGCGTGCTTCACCACCTCACGATTGTTAGCCTGCCACCCGGCGGTTTCCTGCGCACTCGCTTCGTTGGCGTTCCAGACGTGCATCAGGTTGTCGTCAACGAACCACCAGGCTTTGCTCAGCGCATATTCACTGTTCCAGCGCAGCAGATCCTGCTCAAGATTGTCCGCTGACACCGCGTTTTTATGGCAGGTGTAGATGCGGAAAGGCTGGGTGCGCAGCGTCACGGCGGTGACAATGCCGAGCGCGCCGAGCGTCACCTGAGCGGCGGGGAAGTCTGGCTCGCCGCGCGTAAATTCGCGTATCGAACCGTCCGCCAGCACCATGCGAATGCGCAGCGCCTCGTCCGCCAGCGAGCTTTGATGCAGGCCCTGGCCGTGCGTGCCGGTTGCCATCGCGCCCGCCAGCTTCTGTACCGCAATCACGCCGGGCGAAGCGGCCAGCATGCGATCCAGCGCGGTGAGGTGGATATAGAGATCGTTAAGCGTGGTGCCCGCCGCGACGGTCACGCTGTCGCTGTCGTGCGCCAGTATGCCGGAGAGGGCGCTGATATCGACCAGCACATCATCCCTGTCGACATTCAGCATTCGGCCCGGCGACAGGCGGCTGCCGATAACGCGTACGCGGCCCCGGGTATCACGTAACAGCTGCTGCAGCGCCGCCTCGCTGCGCGGCTGGTGTAACTGCTGGCGGCTGCCAACCTGGGCGTTTTGCGCCCAGTTCCACAGCGCGTCGTCTGTGTTGCTGAGGGTAGTATTTCGCAGAGGATAACGTTGGGCATCTATGCTCACTAATGCATTCCTGTGGTTAAACATATTAATTTGCATTATTTAAGCGTAGCCCATCACAGCGTTGTCGCTTCCCTTAGCCCGATTTCCGGATATAACGCAGCGTTGCCGTAACCGCGAGCTGGCGATTACGGCGGATGCTCTCCTCTTCGCTGTTGTCAGGACTGAAAAGGGCGTTGAAGGTGTAGCGGTTGGAGACGTGATGTACGCAGATGCTGCTGATCAGGCGGTGTACGTCGATGGTCTCGATCTCGCGGATAAAGACACCCTGCTGCTGACCGCGCGTCAGGATCGCCTCCAGCACGTCGAGCGCGCTGCGGTTCAGCGCCTTGATACGCGGCGACTGGGTAATATAGCGGCCGCGCAGCAGGTTCTCGGTACAGACCAGCCGCATAAAATCGGGATGGGAGACGTGATAGTCAAAGCTGGCTTCCACCAGCTTGCTTATCGCCAGTTCCGGCTCCATGGCCTCCAGATGGAGGCCGGTTTCATGCTGGCGGATCGCCTGGTAGACCTGCTCCAGCACCTCGATATAGAGCTTCTCTTTGTTGCCGAAGTGGTAGACCACCATACGTTTAGTGGTCTGCGCGTTTTCCGCAATTTGCTCCAGCCGCGCGCCCTGCATGCCGAACTCGGCGAAGGTAGCCAGCGCGCCGGCGAGAATGCGTTTTTTCAGCCCTTCAGGGTCGTTTTTTCGTTTTGGTGTGGTGTCTGACATAGCACTTAGTAACTAAGAAAATTCAGCCAGCATGGTATCACACCCCGCCAGGCTGATTTGGCGACGCGAGCGGCAACCTGTTTATATGCATTTCAGGAATAGTATTGCCGTAAAAATATTAATAGCGATATAAGCAACTGCGTATACTGCGGCTAGCTGTCGTTTCGACAGTGAACATTGACGCTGGCGACTATCACTTTCAGGAAGCAAATCTATGCACACACGCGTGGCCGTTACCAAAAACAGATTCCTCTCTATCACCACCGCCGCGCTGTTGCTGGCTGGTGCAGCTCTGGCTCCGTTTACGGCAGCCCATGCCGATGATAAGCGTTCTATTAAAGTCGGCATCATGAGCGGCGAAGATGAGGATGTCTGGCGTGAGGTGGTGAAGCAGGCCGCAGCAAAAGGGCTGGCGGTGAAGACCGTGGTGTTCAACGATTACAATCAGCCTAATGAGGCGCTGCAGAACGGCGAAGTGGATGCTAATGCCTTCCAGCATCAGCCCTTCCTCAATAACCAGATCAAGGTTAACCACTACGATATCGTGCGCGTCGGCGACACCGCCGTCTGGCCCATCGGCCTCTACTCGAAGAGGGTAAAATCTGCCGCGGATCTGAAAGAGGGGGCGGTCATCGGCGTGCCGAACGATCCCTCTAACGAGGCGCGCGGCCTGGTGCTGCTTGAGCAGCAGGGGGTGATCAAACTCCGCGTGGGCGCGGGCATTGCCGCCACCACGGCGGATATCACCGATAATCCGCGCCACGTGCAGATCAAAGAGCTGGACTCCGGCATTATCGGCCGCTCGGTGCCCGATCTCGACGCGGCGGTGGTGAATACCGACTGGGCGCTGAAAAGCGGCCTGACCAAAGCAGATCGCATCGCGCAGGAGCCGGTAAAAGATAATCCGTATAACAACTTTATCGCGGTGAAAAAAGAGAGCGTCGACGCGCCCTGGGTCAAAACCCTGGTCGCCTCTTACCAGAACGACGCGGTGAAGAAAGTGTTTGATCAGGTTTACAAAGGCACCGGCCTGACCGCCTGGTAAGGATAGCGAGCATGACGGTATTTTCAGAGGTTGCCGTGCCGGCCAGCGCGGTAGTGCGCGGCGTGGTCGAGCGCGCGGAGGAGCTTGCCGCGGGCGACGATAGCGTAGTGCGCCTGCAAAATGTGTCGCGCCGCTTCGGCGAGACGCAGGCGCTAAAGGCGGTGTCGCTCAGGGTGCGCAAAGGCGAGATCCTCGGCATTATCGGCCGCAGCGGCGCGGGTAAATCGACGCTGATCCGCTGCCTTAACGGGCTGGAGCAGCCCGACGAGGGCGAGATTGAGATTGAGGGGCAGCGGATTACCGGCCTGTCGGAGAAGCAGCTGCAAAAAGTCCGCAGCCGCGTCGGCATGGTGTTTCAGCACTTCAATCTGCTGTCGGCGAAAACCGTGGCGCAGAACGTGGCGCTGCCGCTGAAGATTGCCGGCATGGCGAAAGCCCAGCGCGCCCGGCGCGTCGCGGAGCTGCTGGCGCTGGTCGGGCTGTCCGATAAGGCACAGCACTATCCGGCGGCGCTCTCGGGCGGCCAAAAGCAGCGCGTCGGCATCGCACGCGCGCTGGCGGCCAGCCCGGCGCTGCTGCTGTGCGACGAGGCGACCTCGGCGCTCGATCCGGAAACCACTCGCGCGATCCTCGCGCTGCTGAAATCGCTGAATCAGCGGCTCGGCATCACCATTCTGCTGATCACCCATGAGATGGAGGTGATTAAGTCCGTGGCGCATCGCGTGGCGGTGATTGACGGCGGCGAGATTATCGAGCAGGGGCCGGTGTGGCAGGTGTTCGCCCATCCGCAGGCGCAGCTTACCCGCACGCTGCTGCGCGGGCTGCTGCCGCAGCTGCCCGACAACATTGCCGCGCGTCTGAGCCAGCAAAAACAGGGCGATGCTATCTACAACGTGCACTTCGCCGGGCAGGAGGGGCAGGGCGAGCTGCTGACGCGTTTTGCCTGCGCGTTGCCCGGCGCGTTTCGCCTGATTCAGGGCGGCGTCGACCATATTCAGCACTACGCGGTGGTGCGCTTCTTTATTGCCATTCCGGCCAGCAATCACGCCGATGAGCAACGGGTTCTCGCCTGGCTGCATCAGCAGCAGGCTCAGGTAGAAAAGGTGGGTTATGTCGCCAGTAATGATTGACTTGCTGCTTAACGCGCTGTGGGAAACCCTGATTATGACGGCGATCGCCGGGCTGTTTTCGCTGTTCGCCGGGCTGCCGCTCGGCCTGATTCTGGTGATGACCAGCCCCGGCGGCATCGCCGAACATCGCGGCGTCAACCGCGTGCTCGGCCTGATTATCAACGGTTTTCGCTCGCTGCCCTTTATTATTCTGCTGGTGGCGCTGATCCCCTTTACCCGCTTTCTGGTGGGCACTTCGCTCGGCACCTGGGCGGCGATCGTGCCGTTATCGATCACCGCCACGCCCTATTTTGCGCGCGTGGCGGAGGTGTCGCTGCGCGACGTCGATCGCGGGCTGATCGATGCGGTGCGCGCCATGGGGGCCAGCAAGCTGCGTATCGTCTGGGACGTGCTGATCCCCGAAGCGCTGCCGGGCATTCTGGCCGGTTTTGTGGTGACGCTGGTGGCGCTGATTGGCGCGTCGGCAATGGCGGGCGCAATTGGTGCCGGCGGGCTGGGTGACCTGGCAATTCGCTACGGCTATCAGCGCTTCGACACCGCGGTGATGGTGGCGGTGATTGCGGTGCTGATCGTGCTGGTGTGTGGCATTCAGTGGCTGGGCGACCGGCTGGTGGCGCGTATCGATAAACGGCACTAGCGCGCTTGTGCTTTTTCCCGCAATGGATAGCACTATTTCTTTTTAAACATCAGCGCGCTACCGGCATAAAGTACCGGCAAATCCCTGTTTAACCTCTCAAGGAGTGCGCTATGCATCTCGCCCGTTTTCCCCGTCTTTCGCTGGGCCATTTTCCCACGCCGCTGGAGCCGCTGCACAATCTGACGACGCTGCTGGGCGGCCCGCAGCTCTGGATCAAGCGTGACGACAGCACCGGTCTCGCCACGGGTGGCAACAAAACGCGCAAGCTGGAGTTTCTGCTGGCGCAGGCGCTGGCAGAAAAGGCGGACATCGTGATTACCCAGGGGGCGACCCAGTCTAACCACGTGCGCCAGACCATCGCCGGCGCGGCGCGTCTCGGTCTGAAAGCCCACGTCTTTCTCGAACAGCGCGTCAGCGACTACGGCGAAGCCTACCAGCGCTCCGGCAACGTCCTGCTCGACAAGCTGCTGGGCGGCGAGATCATTGCCCATCTGCCCAACGGCGCAGATATGCAGCAGGCGATGGAGCAGCACGCCGCGCAGCTGCGCGAACAGGGGCATCGCCCCTTTGTGATCCCCGGCGGCGGCTCGAACCCGGTCGGCGCGCTGGGCTACGTCGCCTGCGCGCAGGAGCTGCTGTGGCAGTCGGCGGAGCAGCGTCTGCGCATCGATCATGTGGTGCACGCCACCGGCAGCAGCGGCACCCAGGCGGGCCTGGTGGCGGGCCTGTTCGCCAGCAACAGCGGCATTCCGGTGCTGGGCATCAGCGTGCGCGCACCGAAGGAGAAGCAGGAGCAGAACGTCTGGAACCTGGCGTCGCAAACGCTTGAGCTGCTGGGCGTGACGCAGCCGCTGCCGCGCGAAGCGGTGGTCGCCAACAGCGACTACGTCGGCGACGGCTACGGCCTTCCTGCGGCAGGCACGCTGGAGGCGCTGACGCTGCTGGCGCAGCATGAAGGCATCCTGCTCGATCCGGTTTACTCCGCCAAAGGCTTCGCCGGACTAATCGATCTGATCCGTCAGGGCCGCTTCCAAAAGAATGAGAACCTGGTGTTTATTCACACCGGCGGCGCGGCGGGACTGTTTGGCTATCAGCAGCCGCTTGAGGCGAGTTTCGCTCATGGCTGAGCCGTTTCTGCTCGGCGTGCTCGGCGGCATGGGGCCGCTCGCCGCCGTCGATTTTCAGCATCAGCTGCTGCGCGCGGTGAACAGTGCCAGCGACCAGCAGCAGATACCGATGGTGGTCTGGAACGTGCCGCAGATCCCCGATCGGCAAAAGGCGCTGGCGGGCCAGGGGCCATCGCCGCTGCCGCAGCTAATTGACGGTATTGCGCGGCTGAACCGCGTCGGCGCCAGCCATATCGTGATTGCCTGTAATACGGCGCACCACTGGTTTGACGCGCTACAGGCCGCCAGCCGTGCGCCGCTGCTGCATATCGCCGACGCGACGGCGGAGGCGGCCGCCGCGCTGGCACCCGCCTCGGTGGGGCTGATTGCGACGCAGGGCACGCTGGATGCGGGCTGGTTTCAGCGGCGCTTTGCGCAGCGCGGCATCGAAACACTGCTGCCCACGGCGGCGGAGACAGCGCACTATTTTGTGCCGGGCTGCTATGCGGTGAAGCGCGGCGATATTGCGGCGGGCGGGGCGCTGCTGGCGCGTCAGGCGCAGACGCTGCTGGATCGCGGCGCGGAGCGGCTGGTGCTGGCCTGTACCGAAGTGCCGCTGGCGCTGCGCGCCATCGGCTGGCAGCCGCCGCGCGCGGCGATCGATCCGGCAGAGGCGATGGCGGCGGTGTGCGCTCGCCTGTGGCAGCAGTAACAACGCGCTATTTAATTACAACATACTTTAATCGGTTACGCGTTCTGCGCGTGCGGCGGCACGCTTTTGCCTGTCGTCAGGACTTCCACAAGGATAATGCTATGAAAAAGCAGTTGGGATTTTTACTCGCTGCCAGCCTGGTCAGCGCTTTCAGCTACGGTGCCACGCCGGATGAAGTGCGTATCGCCTACAGCGGCGGCTCGCAGGTCATCATGCTGGCGAAAGCGGACGGCTCGCTGGATAAAGCCTTCGGCACCAAAGTGAACTGGGTGCAGTTCGCTTCGGGTGCGGATGCGCTGAATTACTTCGCCAGCAACGCTATCGATATCGCCAACTTCGGCTCCAGCCCGGCAACGGCGGGTCTGGTGCGCAAGCTGCCGATTGAGATCGTCGGCGTTTCTGGCGTAATCGCCAGCTACGAGCGGCTAATTGGCAAAGAGGGCATTAAGGATCTGCGCGATCTGGAAGGCAAGCGCGTTGGCTATCCGCCGAACTCCACCTCGCAGTACGCACTGGACGCGGCGATCAAAGTGCATCACCTGGACCGCAGCAAAATTACGCTACTGCCGCTGCGCCCGGCAGAGATGGTCGCCGCGTGGAAGCGCGGCGATATTGACGCGGGCTACGTCTGGGCGCCATTCGCCCAGCAGCTGGAGGCGGCGGGCGGCCATCAGGTGTTCGCCACCAAAGATCTGCAGAAAGATGGCTACCTGATCTACAACAACTATGCGGTGCGTAAAGCCTTCGCCGAGCAGTATCCGCAAATCGTCAGCGCCTTCCTGCGCGTGCATCAGCAAAAGGTGGAGGCGTTCCGTCAACACCCTGAGCAAGCCGCGGCGACGGTAGCGAAAGAGGTTGGCGCGCCGGTGACGACCGCCACCAATACCCTTTCCGGGCTGGAGTATCCGTCGATTCAGGACCAGGCGACGGCGGCCTGGCTGGGCGACGGCAACCATGCGGACGCCAGCGGGATTGGCCAGGCGCTGAGCAAGACCGCCAGCTTCCTCGCTGAAACCGGTGAAGTGCGCAAGCGGGATATTCCGGCGCACTGGGATGCGGCTATCAATCCGCGCTTTCTGCAGCAAGCTGCACACGCCGCGCCATGAAGCTGCGTACAAAAATCAGCATCAGCGTCATCTCGGTGACGCTGTTTTTTCTGCTGTGGCAAACGGCGGCTGAGCGACAGTGGGTCGATCCGCTGCTGCTGCCGTCGCTGACCGATATTGGCCTGACGGCGCAGGAGCTGGTCAGCGACGGCTATCGTCAGGTGCCACTGTGGCAGAACATCGTCGTCAGCCTGGCGCGTTCGCTCGGCGCGTTCGCCTGCGCGATTGTTATCGGCGTGCCGCTGGGTTTGCTGATGGGCATGTCGGAGCCGCTGGCGGCAGCGCTTAACCCCTTTGTGCAGTTCCTGCGTCCGCTGCCGAAAATCGCCCTAATCCCGCTGGCAGTGGTATGGCTCGGCATCGGCGAGGCCTCTAAATTCTTTCTGATCTTTATCGCTACCTTTCTCAGCGTGGTGGTTGGCGCACAGGCGGCGGTAGAGCGGCTGGCGCGCGCGCGCATACGCGTGGCGCAGACGCTGGGCGCATCCCCGCGCCAGATCTTTCTGCGCGTGGTATTGCCGGATACGCTGCCCGATCTTTTCACTACCGTCCGGCTGTCGGTGGGCATTGGCTGGACCTCGCTGATAGCCGCCGAAATGGTGGCGGCCAACTCCGGCCTCGGCTGGATGGTGATGAATGCCAGCGCTTATCTACGCACCGATATCGTAATGCTTGGCATATTGCTGCTCGGCGGCATCGGCTATCTGCTCGACCTGCTGCTGCTGGGCCTGCAGCGCTGGCTGGTGCCCTGGGCCGGGAGAGACGCATGAGCGACCCTGTTTCACTGCAGCAGGTCACGCTGCGCTTCGGCGCGCTGACGGTGCTGGAAGATATCGATCTCAGCCTGAAAAAAGGGGAATTTGTGGTGCTGCTCGGCCCCTCTGGCTGCGGCAAGTCCACGATTCTCAACCTGCTGGCGGGCTTTGCCCGGCCGCAGCAGGGGCGCGTGCTGTGCGGCGGCGAGCCGGTGCGGCAGCCGCATCCGTCACGCGGCATGATCTTTCAGCAGCCGAATCTCTTTCCCTGGCTTAGCGTGCTGGAGAACGTCACCTTTGGGCCGCGCCTGCGCAAGCACAACCGGGCAGAAGTCGAGGCGCGCGCGCGCGAATGGCTGAAGCGCGTCGGGCTGGCGGGCTTTGAGGATCATGCGCCCTGGCAGCTTTCCGGCGGCATGAAGCAGCGCGTGGCGCTGGCGCGCGCCTGGCTGCCTGGTCCTGAGGTGCTGTTGCTGGACGAGCCGTTTGGCGCGCTCGACGCGCAGACCCGCCTGATGATGCAGGAGCTGCTGCGCGAGTCCTGGCTCGCTACCCAGACTACGCTGCTGTTTGTCACCCACGACGTCGAGGAGGCGCTGTTTCTCGCCGACCGCATTCTGGTGATGTCGGCGCGGCCGGGCCGCATCGTTGAAGAAATTAGGTTGCCGTTCGGCCGCCAGCGCAATATCGAGACCCTGGCGAGCGAGCCGCACTACGGCGACATCAAACACCATGTATTACAGCGCGTGCGTCAGGAGGCGAAACGCCATCTGACGCCCTTCACTAAGGAGGAAAAATGACCCTGAACAGGCTCCAACAGCGGCTGGAAAACAGCCTTGAACAGTATGGTGCGCGCTATGTCGAGGTGTCGAAAGCGATCTTCAGCCAGCCAGAAACCGGCAACAATGAATACTTTGCCAGCCAGCAGCTCACGCAGCTGCTGGAGGCGCAGGGCTTTAGGGTGACGCGCAACGTGGCCGGACACGAGACCGCCTTCTACGCCGTGAAAGATAGCGATAAACCCGGCGCGACGGTGGCCTTTATCGCCGAGTATGACGCGCTGATCGGCATCGGTCACGCCTGCGGCCATAACCTGATCGGCGTGACCAGCGTCGCGGCGGCGATTGCGCTGGGCGAGACGCTGCCGCAGACCGGTGGTCGCGTGGTGGTGCTGGGCACCCCTGCGGAAGAGGGCGGCCTCGCCGGGCCGGGCGGCCCCAGAGGCAACGTCAAAAAACGTTTTGTCGAGGCGGGACTGCTTGACGGCGTCGATGCGGCGCTGATGGCGCATCCAGCGGGAAAAACGCGCCTTACCGAAGCGACGCTGGCGAATAATCACCTCTATTTTCACTTTTACGGCAGGCCGTCGCACGCCGCGGGCGCGCCGCACAAAGGCATTAACGCGCTCGACGCGCTGGTGCTGCTCTACAACGGCATCAGCGTGCTGCGCCAGCAGCTGCCGGACGGCGTGCGCGTGCACGGCATTATTACCAACGGTGGTCAGGCGCCGAACGTCATTCCTGAGTATGCCGCGGCGCACTACTATATTCGTGCCGACAGCCGCGAACAGGTTGAAGCACTTGAGCCGCGCCTGCGCGCCATCGCGGAGGGCGTGGCGCTGGCGACCGGCGCGCGAGTCGAGATTGACCACCAGGTCGGCCCGCGCGACTTCAGGCTTAATCCGGCGCTGGATGCGCTGCTGCTGGAGGAGCTAACGGCGGCGGGCGAGCAGGTCGATCGCTCGCCGCAGACCAGCAAAGTCTCGACCGACGCGGGCGACATCAGCCACGCGGTGCCGACAGCGCACCCCTGGCTGAAAATCGGCCCTGACGATCTGATTTTTCACACCGTGCCTTTCCGCGAGGCGGCCAATTCCGAACGGGGCTATCAGGCGCTGATCGTCGGCGCGCGGGTGCTGGCGCGCACCGGGCTGCGTCTGCTGACCGATGCCGACGCGCTTGAGCGCATCAAATCTGATTTTACGACGCAACAGAGGAGAGGATCGTGACGCAACCCTATCGCAGAAAACTTAAAACGCTGGTCGGCGCGGCCAGCGTGATCGCGGCGGGCAACGACAGCGCGCCAGATACCGGCATCAGGCGCGCTATCTCGCTGGCGAAGATAGCCGAACGCGAGAAAATAACCGGCCTGTTCACCGCTGACCTGTTACAGGCCGATCCCGCCGGGCTGGCGGGGACGACCGGCAGTCAGGATCCGCTGATCGCGCTGGCGGCGCTGAGCCAGGCGACGTCGCATATCGGCCTGATCGCTACCGTCAGCACCAGCTGGCTGCATCCCTATCACCTGGCGCGTCAAATCGGCACGCTCGACCACCTCAGCGGCGGACGCGCGGGCTGGAACGCGGTGACCTCGTCCGTGGGCGAAGAGAACTTCGGCGAAGGTGCGCTGCCGCCGCCGGAAGTGCGCTATGCCCGCGCCAGCGAATTCATCGAGGTCATTAATGCGCTGTTCGACGCCAACCAGCCCGATGCGGTGCAGCGTACCGCCAGCGGCGGAATCAGCATCGATCCCGCAAAGCTGCACGCAATTAACTATCGCGGCGACTATTTTCAGGTTGCCGGGCCGCTCAATGTGCCGCCGCCGCCGCAGCGTCGCCCGGTGCAGTTTCAGGCCGGGCAGTCAGAAGCGGGCGTCTCGCTCGGCGCGCGCTTTGCCGAGGTGATTTACACCTCGCAGCCGACCTTCGAGGCGGCGCAGGCGTTTGTTGCCGATGTGCAGCAGCGCGCGCGGCGCGTTGGTCGCGAACAGAACCTGCCGCTGATCATGAACTCCTTCCACGCCATCATCGGCGAAAGCGACGCTGACGTGGCGCGCCGCCTGCGCGAGAAGCACGAGCGTATTAATTATGAACAGGGCAGGCTGCGCGTGGCCGATATGCTCGGCGGCGAGATCGATCTGCGCGATCTGCCACTCGATCGGCCGTTGCCTGCTGCGCTGATCCCGGCGCTGGCGCAGGTGCACCGACGCCAGGGGCGTGCCGCGATCTTCCGCAGCTTTGCGCTGGAAGGTCTGACGCTGCGTGAACTGATTATTAAGGCGGAAGAGACCGGTCACTGGTTTACCGCAGGCATCCCAAAGGTTCTGGCCGATGCGATTGAGCAGCGTTATCGCGCGGGCGTGCTGGATGTGATTTCTCTGCACGGGCTTGGGCAGCCGGATCAACAGGATTTGCTGCTGAACGGGCTGCTGCCGGAGCTGCGCAGACGCAATTTGCTGGACAGTGACTATGTGGGGGATGATTTCCGATCCAGTCTGGAACTGGCACCGCTATCGCAGGGATGAATTTATTGCTGCACATATTCCCGTTGTTCATCTGGACAGCGGGATATTTTCTTTTAACTACCTGATTCTGCGGCACGGATCAAAAAGCCGTGGTGCGTTGCAGCCCCTAAGCCGAAACCTTGCACGCCTTCTCTGCGTTTCCCTTTCAGGCAGGTGACCCTGCCATCACGCCGCTACATACTCCTGTTTATCGCTTTACATCTATATAGGTCTAAGACTATATTATCAGGAGGAAATGTGTGGGCTATAAAAACCACGGACAGATTCGATCGCTGGTTTACACAGCTGTGCGATAGCGACCGGGCCAGCGTACTGGCTGCGATGATCGCCCTTCAGGAGAGAGGCCGGGGTTGCCCAGACCCTATGCTGATACGCTTAAAGGTTCGCGCTACATCAATATGAAAGAGTTGCGCATTCAGTGTCGAGGTCATCCCATTCGGGCATTTTTTGCCTTTGACCCCGACCGTACGGGAGTTTTGCTTTGTGCCGGTCACAAAGCTGGCAATAAAAAACGATTTTACGCTGAAATGATCCCAGCAGCCGACCGGGAGTTTACCGGGTGGCTTAAGGGGTTAAGAGAAAAGGAGTAACGCGATGGGCAGAACGCTTGAACAGCTTATTGCAGATGAAAAACCCGAGGTGGCTGCTGAAGCAGAGCGCTCGGCCGCTGAGATTCTGCTGAATATTCATCTGGCTGAACTGCGCGAAAAGGTGCAGAAAACCCAGGTTGAGATGGCGCAGACGCTGGGCATCAGGCAGCCCACCGTGGCAGGCATGGAAAAACCGGGACGCGATCTGCGCCTCTCTACGCTGAAGCGCTATGTGGAGGCGGCAGGCGGCAAACTGCATCTCGATATTGAGCTGCCGGATGGCACGCACTATGGGTTTCAGGTATAGGCTAGGCGAGGGATGACCGGCGCGCAGTGTGTTATAGCGGCTGCGCACCTCAGCGACCAGGCGGTAAACCGCAGGCTCTGTTTCTCGCCTGACGGCTGGGTCAGCGCGGCACGATTTTTTTTCGTCGGCCGATCTCTTCGATAATAAAAACGAAGCGGGCCTCATTCAGCTTATAAAAGAGACCCATAGTGAGCGCGGCGATAAGGACCAGCGCGCAGGGCCAGAGAAATATCAGCTGGCGTAACCCCAGCAGCGTGGTTTCACTTTGCGCCATATTGGGCATATAGCCAATTTGCGTCAGCATAATACCCGGCAGAAAGCCCGCCAGCGCGGCGGAGATTTTGCGGGAAAAGGTATAGCCGGTATAGACAGAACCTTCGGCGCGGATACCCGTTTTCCATTCTGCGTAATCCACCGTATCCGGCACCAGCGCCCAGTTCAGGCTGTTAACAAAGGCGGTGCCGAAAAACGCCATGCAGGAGAAGGCGACAAATAACAGTGACGAGAGGCCCCAGAAAAAGTTCAGCACATCGCCAGCTGCCCATATTATCAGCCCACCAAGATAGACCTGCTTTTTACCCAAGCGCTTCACCGCGGTCGGTACCAGCAGTACGCCCACCAGAATCGCGCCCATGCTGAAAAAGCCCATCCACGACAGCAGCTGGATATCGTTGAGCACGTACTGAGCGTAATAGACCTGAAGGGCCAGCTTGATGTTAAACGCGGCCAGCGTACACAGGTTGGCCAGGCATAACACCCGCAGCGGAGGGTTATGAAAAAGGGCGCAAAACGACTTCATCATGCTGGGCTGGTGATGATCGGGCGTGATGTCGATATAGCGCTCTTTCACGCCGTGAACGCAGCACCCCATGCAGATAAGCCCGCAAACTGAGAAGATCAGCGCGGGCATAGCATATCCCAGCGAAGGCGAGTCGTTAAAAGCTCTCTGAATCGGCATAAAACCCACGCTACACAGCAGCAGACCGAGGGTGGCTCCGCCCTGGCGCCAGGCGGCAAGCTGGGCGCGCTCAAGGGGGTTTTTGGTAATGGCAGGCACCATTGCCCCATATGCGCAGTTCATCAGGCTGTAAAACAGACCAAACAGCATGAACAGCAGGGTAGCCAGCGCGGTTTTCACCGTTAGCGTAAAATCGGTGGCGAAAAACTGCGCCGTGGCGGTCAGCGCAACAGGAAAGGAGGCGTAGAAAATAAAGGGCTTGAATTTGCCTTTTGCGCCAATATGGCGGCGCGCGTCGAGCAGCACGCCGGTCAGCATATCGGTCAGGGCGGTGAAGAACTTTGCCACCAGAAAGATAATCCCGCCATAGTAGGCCGGCATCGCCAGCTCATCGGTATAGAACTTCAGCAGATAGAGCGTGCCGATGCAGAGCATCAAATTGGAGCCTAAGTCGCCCAAACCCCAGGCGCATTTTTCCCGCAGGCTGAGCTTTAGCGTTAGCGGATCAGGTTCAGACATCATCGCTCCTTTACGCCTCGCCGGGCGCTATTTATTAAGCCGTTTGCTTACGGGTTTCTATCTCTTCAACGATGCGCACATACATCTTCTCGTTGAGGTTGTAGAAGCAGCCCATGGCGACGATGGTGATCACCGCCAGCGCGCAGGGATAGAGAAAGATCAGCTGGCGCAGGCCCTCGACGGTTCCCGCTGACTGCACCACGTTAGGCAGATAACCAATTTGCGTCAGCATCCAGCCGGGGAAGAAACCGGCCAGCGCCTGCGACACTTTGCGGAAAAAGGTAAAGCCGGTATAGACCGTGCCTTCAGAGCGCACGCCGGTGCGCCATTCGCCATATTCCACCGTGTCAGATACCAGCGCCCAGTTCAGGCTGTTAACAAACGCTGAGCCAAAAAAGGCCAGACAGGAGAAGAGCACAAAGCTGACCGAGCCGCCGTCAGAGAAGTAGTTGAGCAGGTCGCCCGCCACCCAAATCATCAGGCCGCTGAGATAGACCGTTTTCTTGCCAAAGCGCCTCACCATGCCGGGCATTAAAAAGACGCCGATAAATATACAGCCCATGCTGAAAAAGCCCATCCAGGAGAGAAGCGCAGGGTCGTTCAGCACGTACTGGGTGTAATAAACCTGAATCGCCAGCTTGATATTGAATGCGCCGAGCGTGCAGAGGTTGGCGATGCAGAGAATAAACAGCGGGCGGTTTCCGGCGATGGCGCGGAAGGATTGCAGCAATCCGGGTTTTTGCCCGCCGTCGAGCGGTTTTACCTCGACATAGCGTTCTTTCACCCCGGCATAGCACCACCACATAAACAGCAGACCGAACAGGGAGAAGAGGGTAGCGGCGAAGATATAACCCAGCGGTGGATTTCCGTCGATCAGGTTCATTACCGGCACAAAACCCACGGTGCAGAGCAGCAATCCCAGCGTCGCTCCGCCCTGGCGCCAGGCGGCAAGCGCCGCGCGCTCGTCCGGGTTTTTGGTCATGGCGGGCACAATCGCGCCGTAAGAGCAGTTCATCATGCTAAAGAACAGCCCGTAAAGCATGAACAGAACCGTGGCCACCACCGTTTTGCCGGCGATCTCAAAGGGAGTGCCGACAAAATTAGCAATCGCCAGCAGGGTAACGGGGAAGGCCGCATAGAGGATAAAGGGGCGAAATTTCCCTTTTGCGCCAGTGTTGCGCCGGGCGTCGAGCATAATCCCGGTGCCCATATCGGTAAAAGCGGTAAAAAACTTGGCGATAAGGAAAATAATCCCGCCATAGGTGCCGGGCAAACCCAGCACGTCGGTGTAGAACTTGAGCAGGTAGAGCGTACCGATGTCCAGCAGAATATTGGAGCCTAAATCGCCCATGCCATAGGCCAGTTTTTCTTTGAACGGCAAGCGCAGGGTTGCCGGATTGGCTGTCTGTTGCATTTTTCTTCTCCCTCAGCCCGGCGATCCTCTCGCCGGGCAAGCCGCATCAGATGTGGCGCAACGTGGCAAACAGTGACGCCCACTCGCTCTCCGCGCGATAAAAGACCGGAGGCTGGCCGAGCGGTGCCTCAAGGGTAATTTCACCGCCCTGATAACGCTCTCCGCTCCAGAGATGGATCCAGCTATCCTGCGGCAGATAGAGCGTCCAGTCGTGCCGACCCTGTTCATGTACCGGGGCAACCAGCAGATCCGCGCCCAGCAGATACTGATATTTCAGGGTGTAGGTTGTTGCGTCATCGTCGTAGTGCAGGAAAAGGGGGCGCATCACCGGTAGCCCGGTCGCAGCGTTCTGCGCCACCGCCTGCTTGAGATAGGGTTTCAGGGTGGTGAAAACGGTAGTCATCCGGGCGAAGTGAGCGATGGTTTCGTCATCGCTATCAAACTGCCAGTTATCGCTGGGGCGGTTGCCTTCATGGGTACGCATCATCGGCGTAAAGGCACTAAAGTCGCACCAGCGGAGCAGCAGCTCTTTGCTGCGCTTCATCTCAAACAGGGTGGTGTAGCCGCCAATATCGCTGTGGTGCAGACCGTGGCCGCTCATCGCCAGCGACAGCGCGGCCGGAACCACGGAGGCGAGCCCGTCATCAAGGCTCCAGTCTACGTTTTGATCGCCCGCCCACATCATGGTGCAGTACCTCTGGCTACCGGTATAGCCCGCCCGCATGAAGAACAGGATCTCGCCGAGCTTGCCGCTCTCCTGCAGCGCCTCGTAGTTACACTTCGCCCACAGCGCGGGCCAGGCGTTATGCATGATTTCGGCGCTGACGCCGTTGTGCAGGCGGGCATCGGTCGGCAGATATTCGCCAAAATCAGCCATCCAGCCGCCGCAGCCCAGCGCGATCATGTTCTGCCGGATCACCCCTTTGAACCAGTCGTACGCCTCGGGGTCGGTGAGATCGATTACGCCGCCGTAAAACTCACCAAACTCAACCAGATAATCCTCGCCCGCCGCGTCTTTTGCCAGGAAGCCACGCGCGGCGGCCTCGGCGCAGAGCGCTTTATCGCTGGCAACGTAGGGATTGATATAGGAGAGGAACTGCACGCCTTGCTCTTTCCACTGCCTGATACGGCTATCGAGCTGTGGGTAGTGGTCGCTGTTCCACTGCCAGTTCCACATTACGCGCTTGCCAAAGGAGGTCATGCGGATCCCCGACCAGTCCTGCGCCCAGATACCGTTTACCTTTACGCCCGCCTCGCGCATCCGATCCAGTTTCTGCTGACAAACCTCGGTTCCGCCCTGAATACCGAGTATCACGCCGTCGTAGATCCAGTCCGGCAGGGCGGGCTGACGGCCCAGCAGGGCGGTGAGTTTTTCCAGCAGGGCGATCCAGCTGGTGGCGCACTCAATACGCAGGGTGGCGTTGCCTTCCCACAGGGCGAGTTCGTGATAGGTCGGTGCGCTGAAGTCAAAGTTCATATAGCAGCTGTTTTCAACGTGGCAGTAATACTTCTGCGTGCTGACAAAGGTTGGCTGCGGAAAAAAGGTCCAGTAATAGTCGCCACCGGCATTTTCCAGGCAGTCCGCCTGCCAGGTGACATAGCTTTTCTTGTTGCGGCCGACGCCCTGTTCACTGCTCCACAGCGGGAACGGCTTACCGCGCAGATCGAAACAGGAGAATTGCTCTCCGCAGCCATAGATATGATCGTCCGGGCTGGCGGCCAGCCGCAGCCAGATACGGTTGTGGCTGGGATCGCCGTTCTGCAGATCCAGCTTCAGTCGCCCCTGTTCATCGATAGCGATATGTAGCGTGGCGGTAAGGGTCGATCCCCGGCTGAAGTGCAGCCGCCAGCCGTCGGCGGTGTTGCTGACCGCAACATCGGGCAGGGCTATTTTCTCGTGTAGCTTATCTTTGATGCTGAAATTACCGCGGAACATAGCAATATCAGCAACGCCAGCCCCCATCCACAGGCAGGGACGATCGCTGCTGTGGCGTAAAATCAGGCGCTGCTGCCAGGTTAAGGTAAAGCCCTCCGGCGAGGTGTCGAGTGCCAGGGCGTCTGACCGCTCTGCTAATTGAGTCATGTTGGTCTCCGTAGAGGTAGGGTAGTCGCGCCATGCTGGCCTGATCCCGTCCGGCCAGGCGTATCGGCTTTTCCACCGTGCGGCATAGCTGCTGTCGCTGAGCCTACTTTGCGTTGATGTCCAGCAGGCCCGCCGCTACCGCCGGTGCCAGTCCTGGCGCCAGCGGCAGGCGCGGAATGACCAGGCAGTGCAGCAGGTGATAGATGTCCTGCTTGCCTTCCCAGACTTTGCTGGTGACCTGGTTATTGCAGTCCAGCTCCTGCCACCATGAACCGCCCTCGTAGTCCATCAGAAAAGTGATGCAGTAATCCCACCACCTCCTGTACCAGGCTTCATACTGGCTGTCGCCGGTAAGGGTGTAGAGGGCATAGGCGGTGCCCATCGCTTCGACGACGGGCCAGCGCACTCTTTCGCGCACCACAGGCTGGCCGTCCCAGTCCACCGAGTAGACAAACCCGTCCGCGCCATCCACCGCCCAGGCGTCGCGGATGGTGGCGTGGAACAGGCCTTTAGCATCCTCCAGTAGCCAGGCGGGAGGCGTCTCAAAGCGGGCCTCCAGCGCCGCGTGCAGATGCAGCATCAGTCGGCCCCACTCAATCCAGTGGCCTGGCGTGCCGCCGTAGGCGCGGAAGCGATGTGCCGGATTATCCCGGTTGTAATTGCGCAGCGGGTTCCACGCTGCATCGAAGTGCTCATTGACGCGATACGCTCCCGGCCGGGCAACATCGTGAATAATCACCGACGCAATGCGCAGCGCGCGGTCAAGCCATTTACGCTCGTGGGTGACGTCATACACGATCAGAAAGGCTTCCACCGCGTGCATGTTGGCGTTACCCCCGCGGTAATCCTCGGTCTGGCTGAAGGCTTCGTCCCAGGATTCCAGGCACATCTGCTCGCTGTCGCTCCAGAAATAGCGTTCGATAACCTGAATCGCTTCCTCCAGCAGCGGGCGCGCCTGCGGATGACCGGTAGTGACGGCGCTGGCCGCGCCAAGCAGCACAAAGAAATGCTGATAGCCCTGCTTGGAGGCGTCCAGCACGCCCTCGCTATTGACGCAGGCGTACCAGCCGCCGTAGCGCCTGTCGCGCAGGGCGCCGTTTAGCGCCTTAATGCCGTGATCAACAAGGCGATACGCGCCCGGACGGCCCATCGCGGCGGCAACGGCATAGACGTGCAGCATCCGCGCGGTGATCCACAGATGGGTTCCCATCTCCGTTCTGACCTGCCCCTCATTTCCCAGCCAGCCAAATCCGGTGGGAACCACCGCCTTCTCGCCAAAGCGAAAGATGCGATCGGTTTCCTGCTCCAGCCAGCGGTTGTGGCTCAGGGTGTTAAACCATTTCATACGTGGCTCCTTGTGTTAGCGGCGACGGGCCATGTTTTCATCAACGATCTCGGCCAGACGCTGCAACTTCGGCGCTGCGATGTCGCGCAGCATCTGCGCGGTATCCGGCAGGCCGATAACCGAAGACCAGACCGCTCGTCCGGCCAGAAAGCCTGATGCGCCAGCCGTCATGGCAATGTTGACGGCGCGAGGGAAAAGCCTTTCATCCACGCCGGAGGAGAGAATGACCCAGGGCACAGAGATATGTTCATTCAGGCGCTGCGAGGCGGTGAGCAGCGCCTGCCGGGAGCCTTTGCCATAGAGGGGCATTTCCACCTTGTAGAGATCGGCACCGCAATCCCCCAGCTCTTTTGCGGCATCAAGAATCGCCTGTTCGCGATCGAATTTGTCGCCGCGACGCGGAGGGCGAACCACCGGTTCGATAATGCTGAGCAGGCCATTGCTGTGACACAGCTGGTTAAATTCGTTCACCTTGTTAAGGCGCTGCTGCGCATCCTCATCGCTGCGCCACAGCACCAGCAGCTTGAGCGCCCTGGCCCCCTCCCGCCTGACGGCCTGCGGATCGATATTTTTGTCGATCTCCACGTTATCCACGGGAATGCCGTTGCCTGGAATGAACTCATCGGCGGCAACGATGGTGGCGCAGCCGTCTGCCACGGCCTGCTGTTCCACCACCTGGCGGTAGCAAAACTGCCGATCCAGCAGAATGGCGGAGGCATAGGGAGAGAGGATCTTTGCGGCATTGACTTTAAAATCTGTGAGCACGCTGTCGGCCACCGGAGATGCCGCGCCCGCAGCCGCAAACATCAGCCGCATGGCTTCACGCTGATCCACCGCCAGCATGGCAAAACCGCCGGAGGCGCGCGTCAGCTCTTTGAGGGTGTGGTTGTCCATATCACTTTCCTTTATCCAGGGGGAGGTTTTTACCTGAGTGGGGCGTCCGGCGCTGGCACGTACCTGCTCCAGCAGGGCGCTCCAGTCTTCCCGCCCGCGACCGGCGGCGCGCGCCTGGCTGTAAACCTCACGGGAAGCGGCGCCGAGCGGCATCGGAACCTGCAGCTGGCTGGCGACATCCAGCGCAATGCCGAGATCTTTGTGAGCTAAATCGATCATAAAGGAGGGGGTGAGATCGCCTTTCAGCACCTTGTTCGACCAGGATGTGGTGAAGTGGCCTTTTCCGGCGGGCGTCCCGCTCATCACCCTGAGCGCCACCTCAAACGGGAGGCCGAGCGCTTCGCACAGCACTGCGGCTTCGGCGGAGAGAGCATTAAGCGCAATGCTCATATAGTTATTGATAAGCTTGACGCGGATACCCATGCCGGGCCCGCCGGCGTTAACCAGCTCATTACCCATCGCCATAAGTATTGGCGTTGCCCGCGCGACCTGTTCCCTGCTTCCGCCCGCCAGCAGCAGCAGCGTGCCTGCTACCGCGTGATCGGAGGTGCGTCCCACCGGCACGTCCATCAGCTCGAAGCCTCTGGCGCGCATGTCGGCAATCAGCCTGTCGGTTTGCAGGGGGTGAATGGTGGACATATCGATAACCAGCGCCTGCGGTGAGAGCGTCTCACACACACCTTGTTCCCCGAACAGCACGCTGCGAACGCTATCGCCGTTTGGCAGCATGGTGATAACAAACTCTGCGCCCTCTGCCGCCTGCGCCGCACTGACGGCAGGCTGTGCGCCTTGCTCTGCAAGACGCTGAACCGCCGCCGGGTTGACATCAAATACGCTGAGCCGATGGCCCTGCCTGAGCAGGTTGCCCGCCATAGGCAACCCCATCTGACCCAGCCCGATAAATGCAATCACTGCCATAGCCTTCTCCTGAACCGTGAATGTCATCTTTGCCATTCGTTAATGTCTGTTTGTGATTTTTTCTGATCTTATTTGTAATCTATGGTCAAAAAATTGACAGTGGTCACTTTTTAAACATTTGCCGCAACTAAAATAAGCGCATCCAGAAATGCCTGAGGAGTGGCCATGATTCGTATTGCTTGTGTAGGGATTAGCGTGATGGATCGCCTCTATTTCGTGGACGCTCTGCCGACGGAAGGCGGTAAGTATGTGGCGCAGCGCTATACGGAAGCGGGCGGCGGGCCAGCGGCGACGGCGGCCGTGGCGGCGGCGAAGCTGGGGGCGCAGGTGGACTTTATTGGCCGCGTGGGTGATGACGACACCGGCACCCGCCTGCTGGCGGAGCTGGCTTTTTTTGGGGTAGATACCCGCTATACCCGACGCTGTAAGGGGGCAAATTCGTCGCAATCGGCGATTATGGTGGACAGCAGAGGCGAACGAATAATCGTAAATTATCCCAGCTCCGATTTACGGCCAGACGCTGAGTGGCTTGAAGAGATCGATTTTTCTCAGTGGGACGTGGTGCTGGCGGACGTTCGCTGGCATCAGGGCGCAATGCAGGCGTTTACCCTGGCGCGTCAGGCGGGGGTGATGACCGTGCTGGATGGCGACGTAACGCCGCAAAGTATCACCGGGCTGGTGGCGCTGAGCGATCATGCGGTCTTCTCCGAGCCGGGCCTGGCGCGGTTAACCGGGCAAAAAAGGGCTGAGGCGGGGTTAAAAGCGGCGCAGCTGCTCACAAAGGGTCAGGTTTACGTGACGCGAGGAGAGAAGGGCTGCGACTGGCTTGAACAGGGAGCGCTGCACCACCAGCCCGGCTTTTCCGTGGCGGTGGTTGATACCACCGGGGCCGGGGATGTTTTTCACGGCGCGCTGGCCTTTGCGCTGGCTGCCGGCGACAGCCCGGCCGAAGCCGTCAGGTTTGCCAGCGGTGTTGCTGCCCTGAAATGCACGCGCGCAGGAGGACGGGCCGGTATCCCGGACGGTGATCAAATCCGCTCTTTTTTGTCACTTTGTGTATAAAATGTCAGCTCAAGGGATTTTCTGAGGAGATATCATGAGCTTTACCGAACTGACCGGTAATCCGCGGCACGATCGGTTGCTGATGCTGATAGGCGAGCGGGGCTATATGAATATCGACGAGCTGGCCACGCTGCTTGATGTCTCAACGCAGACCGTGCGCCGCGATATTCGCAAACTCAGTGAGCAGGGATTGATTACCCGTCACCACGGCGGGGCGGGCAGAGCCTCCAGCGTGGTGAATACGGCCTTTGAGCAGCGTGAAATCTCCTGGACGGAGGAGAAAAAAGCCATTGCGGAAACGGTAGCGGATTATATCCCGGACGGTTCAACACTGTTTATCACCATCGGCACCACCGTTGAGCAGGTTGCCCGTGCGCTGCTCAACCATAACCATTTGCGCATTATCACGAACAGTTTGCGCGTGGCGCAGATTCTCTATACCAATGCGCGCTTTGAAGTCATGGTACCCGGCGGCGTGCTGCGTCCCCACAACAGCGGCATTATTGGCCCGGCCGCAACTGCCTTTGTGGCGGATTTTCGCGCCGATTATCTGATCACCAGCGTCGGGGCAATTGACAGCGACGGAACGCTGCTGGAATTTGATGTTAACGAAGCCAGCGTGGTGAAAACGATGATGGCGCACGCCCGCCATATTCTTCTGGCTGCCGACCACACCAAATACACCGCCTCCGCCGCCGTAACGATCGGTAACATTGCGCAGGTTGCGGCGCTGTTCACCGATGCGCCTCCATCAGGGGAGCTGAAATCCTGGCTTGATGAGCATCAGACAGAGCTGATTGTGGCGCAGGAGGAGGTGTAGCGCTAAAGCGTCTTCACCACCATGCCAAACGCCGCCAGCAGCATGATGACGCCGGCCGAGCGAAAAAGGCGTCGCTGCGCCTTTGCGCTGGTGAGCAGATGGCGAATTTTAAGCGCTGCGAGAATAAAAACCGCGCCAAAGCTCAGCAGCACGAAAATGGTAAGGGGCACCAGCATTCCGCCCCAAATCTGTAATGAGACATTATCCAGCGAGATAACAAGAGGCAGTATCGCCAGATAAAAGGCGATGGTTTTGGGATTGCCGAGCGTGATCGTTAACCCTGAAAGCCAGGCTGATGCCAGCTCCTGCGTTGTCGCTTTCTGGTCAATGCTAATCGCCTTAGGCTGATAGCGCCAGAACTGCCATGCCAGCACGCACAGATAGAGTGAGGCGGCCCAGTTAATCAGCGTGAATACGGATGAGTAACTATGGGCGACCACCGCCAGACCAAATACCGCGGTAGTTAAGTAGATCAAATCACCGAGGATCAGGCCGGCAAGCATCGTAAAGCCGGTTCGGGCACCCCCGCTAACGCTGCGAGCGACCAGGGCGGTCATTCCCGGCCCCGGGATTGCCGCCGCTAAACCGAGCGCAGCGATATAAGAAAGTATTTGAGCCATTCCTGACATAATTGTTCCTGTCAAAATGAGATGCGGAAATTAAAGAGTGAGGTTGCTGGAAAGCGGATATTGCCTCCATCAAAATCACAATGCTGATAACAGACCTCTTTTGCCGGTTCGATTATTCTTTGAAATAACATACATATTCTTATCCTCAGGCAGAGTAAATCGTCCTGCATGCAGCAAAATAACCAGCACTATATTGCTGTTGATAAAATCGTTACCGGCGGGAGATTATTTATAGAGCGGGAGGTTTCCGGTCAGCCGGGTTATTTTCTTTTTAGGGCCAATGATACCAATGGCGACCAGCGCAATATCTTCACTTTTAACCGAGGAGATTTTGTCGCCATATTCGTCATAGGTTTTGCACGACTGTGCCAGGGCGCTAAAGGGCATCACGTAAATCTCACTATCCCTTTCCGCGCTCACCTGTATTTCACGCAGAGAGTGGCCTGACGCCAGCAAAACCGGAAGCGGCGCGTAAATCACGCCGGGATAATTAACAGCATCCAGGCTTTCCATATCGGGGCCGACAAGATTTTCAACGGTACGGCCAAAACTAATGCCTGTGACGCTTGCAGCATTCATAGCAAGGCCTGCGGGGAGATCTTTATCAATAATAATCGTACAGCGGTGCTGGCTTGGGTCAAATTTCATTTTTGTTCCTCAGGGCCATATGACAAGTTGCATGAACACAGGGTTGGTGCTGCTGTTATCACTCATCAGAAAAGTAAACATATTATGCAGTAGCAAAAGAGGAAATTGTTGCCTGTATCATTTACTCAACGCCTGTTGTCAGGTAAAAATCCCCCTTTATTGCTTTTAATGAGAAAGGAATTTCCCTCTATGGCACTCAGCCTGACAGATATGAAGATCCTGAAAATTTTACAGGACGATGCGCGCGTCACGAATCAGGAACTGGCGGAGAAGATAAACCTTTCAGCGTCTCCCTGCTGGCGTAAAGTGCGCAAGCTAGAGGAAGATGAGGTGATTCAGGGCTACCGCGCCGTTCTTGACCGTAAAAAAATCGGGCTGGGCGTGATGGTTTTCGTTCGGGTTGCTATCGACAGCCATAGCGAAGCGGAGGCGAGAAAGTTTGAAGAAGAGGTCACCGCGCTGGAGGATGTTGTGGCCTGCTATAGCATCGGGGGGGACGCCGACTTCCTGCTGCAGGTTGTGGCATCGGATCTCGACTCCTATGCCGATTTCGCCATGTCAGTGGTACGCAGACTGCCGGGAATCAAAGAGATGCAGAGTATGTTTGTGCTTAAAGAGATCAAGCCTCTCGTGACGTATCCCATAAAGAAGACAGCGGAATAGGCGGTAAGCTGCCGGGGTAAGGCAGGGACGTAACGCATATCAGGCATGCCAGACGAACAAAAGCCCGCTCAGGTTTCCCTGAGCGGGCTTTTTGAATTTGGCTCCTCTGACTGGACTCGAACCAGTGACATACGGATTAACAGTCCGCCGTTCTACCGACTGAACTACAGAGGAATCGTTGGAACGGGGCGAATATTAGCGACGCCGTTCTGGCTTGTCAAAGCACGATTTCACTTTTTCTAACTGAACGCTCGTTAAAGCAGCGGTTTGCCGCTTTTTCAGCAGATCCGGCGAGATTTCAAACTGCCGACAGGATCTCACTTTAAACGCATTTCCCCGCAGATGTTAGATGCGTGTCAAAGTTTTGTTATTTGCCGATGTTAAAACAACTGTTTCAGTGCTTTTATGATAAAAATTTCAAAAAAGAAATTAATGGAACAAATAAACTGCTTATTATCACCCGCGTAATCAGTCCGTAAAACTGGAACGAGATTTTAAAAATATCTGCTGTAGAAACAAGTGATTGTAAAAAGGAGGGGTTGGTCACAAAAAAGCGCGAAGGCCCAGCACTCACCTCTGTAATCAGACCTGGAACCGCCAGCAACGTTGAGTGAATGTAAAAGATATTTTTCATTCGCGGTCTCAGCGGCGTCGGCAAGTTAACGACAATAAGGGTTACTCATGAACATCAAAAAAACACTCGCTGTCACACTGTTAGCCTGCATGTTGCCCGCCGCCGCAATGGCGAAAGATCTCTCCGTCGGCGTCTCGATGGCGCTGTTTGATGACAACTTCCTCACCATCCTGCGCACCGCGATGCAAAAAGAGATGCAGAAAGAAGGGGTCAAAGGGCAGATGGAAGATGCCAAAGGCGACGTGTCGCAGCAGCTGCAGCAGGTTCAGAACTTTATCGGGCAGGGCGTTGACGCCATTATCGTTAACCCGGTAGATACCAACGCCGTTAAACCCATCATGGATCAGGCCACCAAAGCGGGCATTCCACTCATCTTCGTCAACCGCCGTCCTCAGGCGGAGCTGACCGACAAAATGGCCTATGTAGGATCGGACTCGGAGCTGGCGGGTCGGCTGCAAATGGAAGCGCTGGCAAAAGCGATGAACGGCAAAGGTAACGTTGCCATTCTGATGGGCGATCTCGCGAACGAATCGACGCGCGACCGCACCAAAGGGGTTGAGGCCGTCGTGGCCAAATATCCCGGCATCAAAGTGGTACAGAAGCAGACCGCGAAATTTACGCGTAACGACGCGGTCGATGTGGTGAGCAACTGGCTGACCGCCGGCGACGATATCCAGGCCATCGCCTCTAATAACGATGAAATGGCGATCGGCGCGCTGCAGGCGCTGGGCAAAAACCCCAACCATATCCTTATCGCCGGCGTGGACGGCACCCCGGACGCCTTGCAGATGCTGAAAAACGGCAAGATGGTCGCCACGGTATTCCAGGACGCTCGTGGCCAGGGCGAAGGGGCGGTTCAGGCGGCCGTTAAGCTGACGAAGGGCGAAAAAGTGCAGAAAATCATCGATATCCCTTATCAGCTGATCACCAAAGACAATATGCAGCAGTTCGTTAACCGTAACCAGAAATAACCGATCCCGACTCAGCCGTACGGAGGTGATGTATGACCGCTTTTGCGCTTGAAGCCGAAGGCATCAGCAAGTTCTTTCCCGGTGTGAAGGCACTCGATAACGTGTCGCTGCGCGTGCGTCCGGGATCGGTTCATGCCTTGATGGGCGAAAATGGCGCGGGCAAATCCACTTTAATGAAGTGCCTGATCGGGATGTACCGTCCCGATCGGGGCACCATCCGCATTAAAGGGGAGCCGGTGCAGTTTCAGGACACCATGGACGCCTTGCGTTCCGGCATTTCCATGATCCACCAGGAGCTGAATCTGGTGCCCTACATGACTGTCGCTGAGAACATCTGGCTGGGACGCGAGCCGATAAAGTACGGCTTTGTCGATCACGGCAAGCTCAACCAGCAGACGCAGGTGCTGCTTGACCAGCTTAATATCCGCCTCAAGGCAGACCGGCTGGTAGGCGAGTTAAGCATCGCCGCGCAGCAGATGGTGGAGATCGCCAAAGCGGTCTCCTGGAACGCCGATATCGTGATTATGGATGAGCCGACTTCCGCGCTGACCGAAAGCGAAGTGGCGCATCTTTTCACCATCATTCGTGACCTGCGCGCGCAGGGCAA
Organism: Pantoea sp. ACRSC; assembly: GCF_022346785.1. Lineage (NCBI taxonomy): Bacteria > Pseudomonadati > Pseudomonadota > Gammaproteobacteria > Enterobacterales > Erwiniaceae > Pantoea > Pantoea sp. ACRSC. The sequence continues at coordinate 89,992 of NZ_JAKRNN010000004.1, read as the reverse complement.
AGCCATCATCTATATCAGTCATAAAATGGACGAGATTTTCGCCATTACCGATGAGATCAGTATCTTCCGTGACGGCAGCTGGGTCGGCAGCAACCACACCGCGCAGTTTACCCGTCAGTCGCTGATCACCCAGATGGTCGGGCGCGAACTGACCCAGCTCTTTCCCAAGTTTAATAACGCCATTGGCGAAGAGGTGCTGACGGTGCGCGGCCTCACCAGCAAAGATCGTTTTCATGACGTCAGCTTCAGCGTGCGGCGCGGCGAAATCCTTGGCGTTGCCGGCCTGGTCGGCGCGGGACGCAGCGAAGTGATGGAGAGCCTATTTGGCATGGAGAGCGTCGACAGCGGCGAGGTGCTGATCGACGGCGTGCCGGTCGCTATCGATTCGCCTTCGACGGCGATTGAGAAGGGCATGGCGTTTTTAACCGAGGATCGCAAAAAGTCGGGGCTGTTTCTCGTGCTGTCGGTGATGGAGAACATGAGCATCGTCAATATGCCCGAGTACAGCGGCAAGAGCGGCTTCGTCAGCCACGTCAAAATGGCGCAGGACTGCATGGAGCAGATCCGGCGGCTGAATATCAAAACGCCGACCATGGATCAGATCATCAACAACCTGAGCGGCGGCAACCAGCAGAAGGTGCTGATTGCCCGCTGGCTGCTGGCGCAGCCCAAAATCCTTATCCTCGACGAGCCGACGCGCGGTATCGACGTCGGTGCGAAAGCGGAAATCTACCGTTTGATCTCTGAGCTGGCCAACCGCGGCGTGGCCATCATTATGGTGTCGTCGGAACTGCCGGAAATTCTCGGCATGAGCGACCGCGTGATGGTGATGCATCAGGGACGCATTACCGGCATCCTCGATAAAGAAGAGGCCGACCAGGAAACCATTTTGTCGCTGGCATCCGAGTGAGGCGCGAGACACCTATGAGCAATATCAAAGCAACAGCTACTCCAGCAGCTGAACATTCGTCGTTCTTCGGCAATCTGCGGCATAAGCTGCCTAAAGATACCGGGATCTTTATCGTGATGGTTGGCATTGCGCTGATCTTCGAAATAGCCGGCTGGTATGTGCGCGATCAGTCGTTTCTGATGAACACCAACCGGCTGATCCTGATCCTGCTGCAGGTGGCGATTATCGGCGTGATCGCGGTCGGGGTGACGCAGGTGATCATCACCACCGGCATCGACCTCTCATCAGGGTCGGTGATCGCGCTGACCGCCGTGGTGGCGGCCAGCCTGGCGCAAACCTCCGACAGCCTGTCGCCGATGTTTCCGGCGCTGGTGGATATGCCCGCCGTGGTGCCCATTGGCGCGGGGATCGGCGTCGGCCTGCTCTGTGGCCTGGTCAACGGCGTGCTGATTACCCGCACCGGCATTCCGCCTTTTATCGCCACGCTGGGCATGATGGTGTCGGCCCGCGGTCTGGCGCAGTACTACACGCAGGGCAATCCGATTAGCTTTCTCTCCGACGGCTTTACCGCTATCGGCCAGGGCGCGATGCCGGTCATTATCTTCCTGGTGGTGGCGCTGGTGTTTCATATCGCTCTGAAGCACACCCGCTACGGCAAATACGTTTACGCCATCGGCGGCAATATGACGTCGGCCAAAGTCTCCGGCATCAACGTTAATAAATATCTGGTGATTGTCTATACCATCGCCGGCGCGCTCTCCGGCCTGGCGGGCGTGGTGCTGGCGGCGCGCGTCAGCAGCGGCCAGTCGAGCATGGGGATGTCCTATGAGCTGGACGCCATCGCCGCGGCGGTTATCGGCGGCAGCAGCCTGATGGGCGGCGTCGGGCGCATTACCGGCACCCTGATTGGTGCAGTGATTCTGGGCCTGATCAAAAGCGGCTTTACCTTTGTCGGCGTCGACGCCTACGTCCAGGACATTATCAAGGGGATTATTATTGTGGCCGCGGTCGCTATTGATATGCATCGCAACCGTAAAAAACGCTGATCTTTCCATTGCCTGGCCTGCCCGCGCCCGAACAGCCGGGCAGGCCTGTTTCTCGCGCTGAATAAGTTTTCCTGCTGGATACCCCGCTTTTTCCTGCTTCCCGACGCGTTATCGCCCCTGTTCCGCGTCAGGTCATCACTTTTATGCACGTCTGGCTCGCACGGGCTGCACCAGCAGAGTGCAGTCGCGGTCACGCGCTGCGCTGACGCGCCATTCCCGCTTCTTATTAACTCTTAATGGGTAATCAGAAAGGCTTATTTTTCGGGTTGTTAGGATTTTTCTGCAGCGCAGAGCGCGGGCCTTCAGGAAAAGTGGCCTGCTAATTGCAATTTGTTTATTACCAGGCCAGCAGGCCACAAGAACAGATGTTATTGGCATTCGGGGAATGTGACGGAGGCAAGATGAACTTAAGACGACTGAAGTACTTTGTGAAAATCGTCGATATTGGCAGTTTGACGCAGGCGGCTGAAGTGCTGCACATCGCGCAACCTGCGCTCAGTCAACAGGTCGCCACGCTGGAGAACGAGCTGGATCAGCAGCTGCTGATTCGCACCAAGCGCGGCGTGACGCCGACCGAAGCCGGTAAGATACTCTATGCGCATGCGCGTACGATTTTGCGGCAGTGCGAACAGGCGCAGACGGCGGTGGTTAACGCCGGACAGGCGCTGAGCGGTCAGGTTTCCATCGGGATGGCGCCGGGTACGGCGGCCTCATCGCTGACCATGCCGCTGCTGCAAACGGTGCGCGAGCAGCACCCGGAGATTCTGGTTTATCTGCATGAAAACAGCGGCAGTTCGCTGAATGAAAAGGTGATGAGCGGCCAGCTGGATATGGCGGTGCTTTACGATCGCGCGCCGACGGCGGGCATCACCAGCCTGCCGCTGATGAAAGAGGAGCTTTATCTGGTCGGCGCCACCGACTGTCCCGGCGGATCGGTAGATTTAGCCGAGGTGGCGCAGATGAGCCTGTTCCTGCCGCGCGACTACAGCGCCGTGCGCAAGCGGGTCGACGAAGCCTTTTCGCTGCGTCGTCTGAGCGCGCGCATTATCGGCGAGATTGAATCGCTGTCGATGCTGACCGCCGCCGTTGCCAGCGGTATGGGCGTCACGGTGCTACCGGAGTCCGCTGCGCGCGCGCTGGTGGGATCGACCCAGGCCTGGATGGCGCGCATCAACAGTCCGGCGCTGAATCTGCCGCTGTCCCTGAACGTGTCGGCGCGTCTGCCGCTCTCGCCGTCCGCGCAGGCGGTAAAGGATATTTTGCTGTCGCTGCTGAATAAGCCGATGGCGGAAGAGCGGGCGCTGCTGCTGGTGAGCTAAGTCGGGTTAGCGGTCCTGCGGGGCCGCTTTTGGCTGCTGCGCCGTCGGGCAGGTTAACGGATAGTGAGTGACCCGGTTATAGCGCAGCCAACCGCCTTAATAAGCTGCTCGCTCATTCCATGCGTCGGTGAAGACAATATTTCCGTCGCAATGCTTCCAGGTAATTTTCTCATAGCGTAAGAGAACCGTTTCGAGATGCGTGCCGGTCTGCGCGCCGGGATAGAGATCGGGCGTTATGGAGGTCAGCTTTACGCCCTGAAGAATAATATTAAAATATTCCTGCTCTCTACCCGCCTCGTTAATCTGATACATTTTAATCGTCGCGGAGTGGAGCGTTTTACCCGTGCTTAACGCGCGAAAGAGCAGGGGGGTAACGCGATCGAATTCCTTCTGAAACATAATCGGCATATGAACGCGCGTTCCCGTTAATCTTCCGGTGTTGCCATTGACAGGAATGTTGACGTTGTGGGTAAAGGATTTTAGCTCAATCGCCCCTTCACGGCCTGACACAAGCGACGGCCCAACTATTGGCGATCCATTTTCATCGGTTAACCACAGGTAAGCTGGATTAGACATAAAATTCCCTTTTTAAGTGATTATTTATCGTATTTATCAAACCGGCCAAAAAAAACGGGATGGATGACAATAAGTATAATGACCGATATTACCGTAAGTATGAGCCAGTAATCTGGGAGGAAATAGATAAAAAGAGAGGCCCATGCAAAAATCCATACGGGAAAGAGGATTTCTGTAAATAATATCGATAACAAGCTCTTAAACATGAAATGCTTCCTTTACATAGCTGTAAAATCCATCGAAGTCATTCTGAAATTGTATTTGATATTTTTTGATTAATTCTGAAAGCACCGGCTCAATAAAGTAATACAACATTTCAACTTCTGCCTGATAGAGTATCCTGTAATATTCGGCATCAAGTGCCTTTAGCTGACGGGCCGCAAGGGCGCATTTTTGATCGGTACCGATAAGCTGGAACGTAATGACAATGGCGGGTATTCGGCGCGCCAGGCGCTCAACGACAGTTTGCGATACTAAATCAGACGCAGCCAGCGCTTTGGCAAGCGCCAGGGCTAATGCAAGACGCGTCGCTCTGCCTGTCGGGATATAGTTAGCAACTTCCGTTATTTTTGACGTTACGTTCCGGATGCGACCTGATTTGTTGCCAGCGTTGCTGTCGTTAATAAGCATTTCAAAATAGAGCCGAAACATGTGAGCAATCACGTTACGATGGCGGAAAACAGAAAGAATCGAAAGGTGCATTCTTTTTTCTTCTGAAATCAATTCGCGACAAACCTCATGATAGTCAGGAACAAGGCATGACGAATACCAACTCACCCTTTCAACCCCTGCATAAATATCTGACCCAATACCCTTCATCGCCTTCCATGTAGAGGTCACGCCCTGTTGCGCATAAAGCGCCAGCAGCCTCTCGCTCTGCAACTTCATCTTTAAAACATCGGAAGCCTGCATAGAATATCCCTGCTTTTAGTAATGTTATAAGGGTATTCGCTGACGCGTGCTGCCTTCAAGGCGTTCTGGCCGTGGGGCTTTCATTTTGTGAACCCGCTAGCGCTAAACAACAATACCGCTGCCCCATAACGCGCGTACCTGTCGCTATATATTCCCTGTGCGCATAAGGACAAAGTTTTTATTATTTGTTGATATCAATAAACCTTCTTACCATCGAAGTTAACAATTTCGTAAAGGGAGGTAAATATCGTGAATTTCCAGCAACTTAAAATCATCCGTGAGGCTGCGCGCTGCGAGTTCAATCTGACGGAAGTGGCAAACACGCTATTTACCTCGCAGTCAGGCGTGAGCCGCCATATCCGCGATCTGGAAGATGAGCTGGGCGTTGAGATTTTTATCCGCCGCGGCAAGCGCCTGCTGGGCATGACGGAACCGGGTAAAGCGCTGCTGACCATTGCCGAACGCATCCTCGACGAGGCGGGAAAAGTACGCCGCCTGGCGGATGTCTTTACCAACGAAACCAGCGGCATTCTCACTATCGCCACCACCCACACTCAGGCGCGCTACAGCCTGCCGCGGGTCATCAAAGCGTTTCGTCAGCTCTATCCTAACGTGCGTCTGGAGCTTAACCAGGGATCGCCGCAGGAGATCGTTGCCATGCTGCTGGCAGGCGAAGCGGACGTTGGTATCGCCAGCGAACTGCTGGTGAACAATCCCAGCCTGGCGGCCTTTCCCTGGTTCAGCTGGCACCATGCGCTGCTGGTACCCAGCGATCACGAACTGGTGCAGCAGCAGCCGGTTTCGCTCGGCACGCTGAGCCGCTATCCGCTGATAACCTATCGCCAGGGCATTACTGGGCGCTCGCGCGTCGATCGTGCCTTTCAGGCCGCTGGCCTCAAGCCGGATATCGTGCTGAGCGCGCAGGATTCAGACGTGGTGAAAACCTATGTCGAACTGGGCCTCGGCGTCGGCATCCTTGCCGATCAGGCGTGCGACATTCAGCCGGAAGAGTCGCTGGTGCGCATCGACGCGCGCCATCTGTTTGACGCCAATACCGTCTGGCTTGGCCTGAAGCGCGGCCAGCTGCAGCGCAACTATGTGTGGCAGTTCATGGAGCTGTGCAACGCCAACCTGTCGCTGGAGGAGATCAAACGTCAGGCGCTCTCTTATCAAAGCGTAGAAGAGCCGGCGATCGACTTTCAGATCTAATCCGGCAGCGACTCGACGATGGCCAGCTGCAGGCCATCCCAGCCTTTGCTGCCGACGGTTTGCAGCGCGGTAGCCGTCAGGTGCGGACTCTCGCCGACGTCGCGCAGGTACTGCCGTAGCCCCTGTACGTTTTCATCTGCGGACTGTGAATCGACGATCCGTCCGCTGCGCACCACGTTATCGCCAATAATCACGCTGCCGACGCGCGCCAGCTGCAGCGCCCAGCGCAGGTAGTGTGGATTATTGCGCTTGTCCGCATCGATAAAGATCATATCGAACGGCCCCTGCAGCTGCGGCAGGCTCTCCAGCGCCGGCCCCACCAGAAGCTCAACTTTATCGGTTACGCCCGCCTCGGCGAAATTCTCGCGCGCCACCTGCGCATGCTGCGGCGAAAACTCCAGCGTCACGATTTTGCCGTTCTTCGGCAGGGCGCGCGCCAGCCACAGCGTGCTGTAGCCGCCCAGAGTGCCGATCTCCAGAATGCGTGAGGCGTTCATCATGCGCGCCAGCAGGTAGAGCAGCTTGCCCTGGTTGGCCGCTACGTCGATCGGCGGCAGACCGGCGGCGGCGTTACGTGCCAGCACCGACGCCAGCGTCGCATCGGGTTTGACCAGCGTCTGGGTAAAGTAATCATCCACCGCTCGCCACATATGATCGCTCATGGTTATCTCCTTGTTTAAAAACTGAGCATAGCAGCCGTGCGGCATAAAATTTTCTTTCCGCGCGCAAAACTCGCTGTTTAAGGTTTCTGCCCGGTAAGAAAAACATCCTGCGCTGAGACGACGCGATAGAGTGGAATCAAACCGAGCAAAAAGGGGAGTGAGATGTCGCGTCTTCAACTAAAAGATTCCAGTCTGCTGCGCCAGCAGGCGCTGTTTGACGGCCGCTGGCAGGATGCACGCAACGGCGAAACCCTGCCGGTGGTCGATCCCGCCACGCGTGAAACGCTGGCGACCATTCCGGCGCTGGGCCGTGCAGAGACGGAAGCGGCCATCGCCTGCGCCGACGCGGTGCGCATCGCCTGGGGCAAAACCCCCAACGCCAGCCGCGCCGCGCTGCTGGAGAAGTGGCACCAGCTGATCCTCGATAACGCCGAGGATCTGGCGACCATTATGACCGCCGAGCAGGGCAAGCCGCTGGCGGAGGCGAAAGGCGAGGTGCTGTACGGCGCCAGCTTTGTGAAATGGTTCGCCGAGGAGGCGCGCCGCATCTACGGCGATACCATCCCGGCGCCGAGTGAGGATCGCCGTATCCTGGTGCTGAAACAGCCGGTCGGCGTGGCGGCGGCCATCACGCCGTGGAACTTCCCCATCGCCATGATCACCCGTAAAGTCGCTCCCGCGCTGGCGGCAGGCTGCCCGATTATCGTGAAGCCGTCGGAGCTGACGCCGCTGTCGGCGCTGGCGCTGGCGGTGCTGGCGGAGCGCGCCGGCTTCCCGGCTGGCGTACTGCAGGTGGTGACCGGCCTGCCAGCAGAGATCGGCGCGGCGCTCACCGGCAGCCCCCTGGTACGCAAGATCTCGTTTACCGGCTCGACGCGCATTGGTCAGTTGCTGATGCAGCAGAGCGCAGACAGCGTAAAGCGGCTGAGCCTGGAGCTGGGCGGCAATGCCCCTTTTATTGTTTTCGACGATGCCGATATCGATATCGCAGTGGCGGGCGTGATGGTCAGCAAATTCCGTAACGCCGGACAGACCTGCGTCTGCGCCAACCGTATTCTGGTGCAGCGCGGCATCTATCCGCGCTTCGCGGCGAAGCTGCTTGAAGCGGTTGCCACGCTGAAGGTGGGCGACGGCTTTACGGTCGGCAGCACGATCGGTCCGCTGATCAACGACCGGGCGGTAGAGAAAGTTAACGGCCATATTGAGGATGCGCTGCGCCAGGGCGCGGAGCTGCTGACCGGCGGCGCCAGCCACGGCAACGGCACCTGGGTGCAGCCAACGGTGCTTGGCAAGGTCACGACGCAGATGCGTATCGCCCATGAAGAGACCTTTGGGCCGGTCGCGCCGCTGTTTATCTTTGATAAGGAAGAAGAGGCGATTGCGATGGCCAACGATACGCCCTTTGGCCTGGGAGCCTATTTTTTCACCGAAAATATTCGTCGCGCCTGGCGCGTGGCGGAATCGCTGGAATTTGGCATGGTCGGCTTTAATACCGGCGCAATCTCATTAGAAGTGGCGCCGTTCGGCGGCGTAAAATTATCAGGAATAGGCCGGGAAGGGTCGCGCTACGGCATCGAAGAATATCTGGAACAGAAAGCGTTTCATATTGGCAGCCTGAATTAATTCTTCTCTGTTTATCATTCTCTATTGCAAGCGTTTGTCGCATCTGCGGCAAACGCTTTTTTTATTTTGTGCGCCGCGTCGGCTTTTTCTCGCCGTTTGCCATTTTAGTGCAAGTTTCATGCGCGATGCACCACGGCAATGCATGAATTTTGTGAGCCAAATCATCTGTTTATTGGTTCGGCAATTACGCAAAATTTCCGCTTTCAATACGGCAGAAAATTTTTTTGCGCTGTTTTAAACGCATTTTTATTTTTTAGGTGACTGGCATACTTTCTGCATTACCAGTTTGCATGAGCTTATTCTCGCTGAATATAAGCGCTGCCAGTGCGCTAATTCCCTGACGGTTGACGGGTGCAACAAATAAGGATTTATCCATGTTAAGTTTCGACCCTGAAAAAGTTCCGCTTCCTGTCGGCCACTATATTGACGGCCATCACATTCAGACCCAGGGGGCGGCGTTTGCGGTGAAACGTCCCTCGGACGGCAGAGTCTACGCCACGCTGCATGAGGCTGACGCCGCCGACGTTGACCGTGCGGTGCAGGCGGCGCACCAGGCGCTAAAAACCAGCGGCTGGTCAGGCTGCGCACCGCGCGAGCGGGGCCGGGTGCTGCGCCGCTGGGCCGATCTGATCGAGCAGGACAGCCTGCTGGCGCAGCTGGAGGCGCTGGGATCCACGCGCCCCGTCAGCGATGTGGTGCAGCATGAAATTCCTTTTACCGCTGAGGCGATCCGCTTCTACGCCGAGTGCGCCGACAAGTACAGCGGCGATCTCTTTCCGACGCGCGACAGCAGCCTTGGCATGCTGATCGCCGAGCCGTATGGCGTCGTGGGCGCCATTACGCCGTGGAATTTTCCGCTGTCGATGGCCTCGTGGAAATGCGGGCCGGCGCTGGCGGCAGGCAACGCGGTGGTGCTGAAACCCTCTGAACTGACGCCGTTCTCGACGGTGCGCATGGCGGAACTGGCGGTGCAGGCCGGCCTGCCGGCCGGGGTGCTCAATATTGTGCAGGGCAGTGGGGCGGTAACCGGCCATGCGCTGGTGACGCATTCGCTGGTGCGCAAGGTCTCCTTTACCGGCTCGACCCTGACCGGCGCGCGCATTATGAGCGACGTGGCGCAGCACGGCATGAAGCCGGTGACGCTGGAGCTGGGCGGCAAAAGCCCGCAGCTGGTGTTTGACGACGCGGGCGAAATCGAGGTGCTGGCGCAGCGCATCCTGCGCGGCTTTACCGCTAACGGCGGTCAGGCGTGCGTCGCGGGCACTCGCCTGATTGTGCAGCGCGCCATCGCCGCGCCGCTGCTCGATCGCCTCGCAACCCTGTGCAGCAGCGTGCGCCCCGGCGTCACCTGGCGCGACGACAGCCGCTACGCGCCGCTGATCGACGAACGCCAGGGGAATAAAGTCGCCTCGGTGATCACCGCCGCGAAAGCGCAGGGCGCGGAGGTGCTGGTCGGCGGTGAGCGTTTCGCCGACACCGACGAGGGCTGGTTCTGGCAGCCGACGCTGCTGTGCGGCGTCGCTCAGGACAACCCGGCGGTGCAGCAGGAGATCTTCGGTCCGGTGCTGACGGTGCAGACCTTCGACGATGAGGAAGAGGGGCTGCAGCTGGCAGCGCACGAGATTTACGGCCTGTGCGCGGGGGTGCATACCCTGAGCCTGCCGCGCGCCATGCGCGCCATACGCGCCATCGAGGCGGGCACGGTCTGGGTAAACCGCTATGGCCGCTCTGGCGATTTCATCATTCCCACCGGCGGCTTTCTCGGCTCCGGCATCGGCAAAGATCTGGGGCGGCAGGCATTTCAGGCCTGCCAGCGACAGAAAAGCGTACTGATCGATTTTTAACTTTTTATGATAGAGATGAGGTCGCGTCATGGCTCTGTTTAAACCGAAATACATCACCTTTGACTGTTACGGCACGCTGATTAACTTCGATATGGCGGGCGCGGCGGCGCGCTGCTTTGATGACCGCGTGGCGGCCGATAAGATGGCGGCCTTCACCACCGATTTCTCCCGCTACCGCCTGGATGAAGTGCTGGGCGCCTGGAAGCCTTACTACGACGTGGTGAGCAACGCGATACAGCGCACCTGCAAAAAGTGGGGCGTAGCGTGGGACAAGGCGGACAGCGACTTTATCTACACCGACTGCGCCACCTGGGGGCCGCACCCCGACGTGCCGGCCGGGCTGGCGAAGCTGGCGACCGAGTTCCCGCTGGTGCTGCTCAGCAACTCGATGAAAGATCTGCTGCCGCACCATATTCCGCGGCTGGGCGCGCCGATACACCTGGCGATTACCGCCGAAGAGGTGGGCGCCTACAAACCGCAGATGAAAGGCTTCGAGTATATGCTGCAGAAGCTCAACTGCCGGCCTGACGAGATCCTGCACGTCTCCTCCAGCTTCCGCTACGACCTGATGACGGCGCACGATCTCGGCATCACCCATAAAGCCTGGGTTAATCGCGGCCATGAGCCGGCAAACCCCTACTACGGCTATAGCGAAATCCCTGACATCGGCGGCCTGCCTGCCCTGGTCGGACTCTGAGGATCGCGCGATGAAACTCGAATCGTTCTGGCAGGCGACCGCGCCCTCGTTTCACGGCGCGGCGGAAAGGGCACTGCCGTCGCACGCCGACGTGGTGGTGATCGGCGGCGGCTTTACCGGCGTCTCGGCGGCGCTGAGCCTGGCGCGCAGCGGCCTTGACGTGGTGCTGCTGGAGGGCGGCGACATGATGAGCCAGGCCTCGGCGCGCAACGGCGGCCACTGCAATACCGGGGTGGCACAGAACTTCGCCTCGCTGGTAGCGAGCCAGGGCATCGAGAAAGCCACGCGCTTCTACCGCGCCTACGACGACGCGGTAAGCTACGTCGAACAGCTGGTGCGCGACGAGCGGATCGACTGCGATTTCCGCCTGTGCGGCAAGCTCAAGCTCGCCAGCAAGGCGTCCCATTTCGCCGGGCTGCGCGAGGCCTGGGCGCTGATGCGTCGCACCGTCGATCCGGAGATTGAGCTGCTCGACCAGACGGCGATCCGCCGCGAAGTGAACAGCGACGCCTTTCACGGCGGGCTGCTGCAAAAGCGCGGCGGCCAGATGCATATGGGCAAGTTCGGCATTGGGCTGGCGGAAGCGGCGGCGCGCAGCGGGGCGAAGATTTTCCCGCACCACGCCGTGACCGGCCTGACCCGCCTTGACGGCTATCGCCACCGCGTGCAGACCGCCAGAGGAGAGATCCTCGCCGACAAGGTGCTGATGGCGACCGGCTGCTCCAACGTCGGCCCTTTTCGCTGGTTCCAGCGGCGCATCGTGCCGGTGGGCAGCTTTATCGTGGTGACGGAGCCGCTGGGCGACGCGTTAATCCGCCAGGTGCTGCCGCAGGATCGCACCTACGTCACCTCACTCAACCTCGGCAACTACTTTCGCACCACCGCCGACCGTCGGCTGGTGTTCGGCGGCCGCGCGCGCTTCGCGGTCAGCAATCCCACCTCTGATTCACGCAGCGGTGAAATTCTACAGGCCACGCTGGCCAGCCTCTTTCCGCCGCTGGCGCAGGCGCGCATCGACTACTGCTGGGGCGGCATGGTGGATATGTCCGCCGATCGGCTGCCGCATGCGGGCGAGCATGACGGCCTGTTCTACTCCATGGGCTACAGCGGTCACGGCACACAGATGTCGGTGTGGATGGGGGCGGTAATGGCCGATCTCATCGCGGAAAAAAGCAACCGCAATCCCTGGCAGCGCGACGCCTGGCCCGCACTGCCGGGCTATCACGGCAAGCCGTGGTTTTTGCCGCTGGCCGGACTCTATTACAAAGCCAAAGATCGTTTCTCTTGATGCTTGCATTCCAGGGGCTGAACCTTAACGCTTATTGAGGGTACGCAGATGAGTAAAAATGATAATAACGCGCTGACGCGCATGCTGACCGAAGGCACGCTGTCACGCCGCGGCCTGATGAAAATGCTCTCCGCCGGGGCGGTGATGAGCAGCGGCATTATCGGTTTTCCGCAGCTGGGCTTCGCCGCGGAAACGCCGGTAAAAGGCGGCAAAATCCGCGCCGCGATGTCTAACGCCTCCGCCACCGATACCCTTGACCCCGCCAAAGCCAACAACAGCGGCGATTACACCCGTCAGTACATGTTCTACAACGGCCTGACCGAGCTGGATAAGGATCTGAAAGCGCTGCCCGCGCTGGCCGCCTCCCTTGACTCCAGCGACGGCGTCACCTGGCAGATTAAGCTGCGCAGCGGCGTCACCTTCCACGACGGCAAGCCGCTGACCGCGAAAGATGTGGTCTATTCGCTCAGCCGCCATAAAGACGCGGCGGTCGCCTCAAACGCCTTTAAAATTGCCGAGCAGTTTAAAACCCTTAGCGCCGTCAATGATAACGAAGTACAGCTGGTGCTGAGCCAGGCAAACTTCGATCTGCCCTATATCCTCGCCGCGCCGCCGTTTTTGATCGTGCAGGACGGCACCAAAGCGTTCAACAAAGGCATCGGCACCGGGCCTTACGTCTGCAAGGAGTTTACCCCGGGCGTGCGCACGGTCGGCAGCAAAAATCCCAACTACTTTAAGCCGGGCCTGCCGCACCTCGACGAGGTGGAACTGCTGGGCGTCACCGACCAGGCGGCGCGCGTCAACGCGCTGATGTCGGGCGATCTGCATATCGTCTCGACCCTGAGCGCCAGCGACTGCAAGCGCATCAAGGCGACCAGCGATTTCGGAGTGCTGGAGAGCAAATCGGGCATGTATACCAACCTGATCGTGCGCACCGATATCAAGCCCGGCAGCAACGAAGATTTCGTGCTGGCGATGAAATACCTGCAGCCGCGCGAGATGCTGGTGAAAACCGTGCTGCAGGGCTACGGCGACGTCAGCAACGATACGCCGGTGCCGCCGTGGCATCCGCTCTACAACGCCGAACTGAAGCCACGCCCGCTCGACGTCGAAAAGGCGAAATTTCACATCGAAAAGGCGGGCATGAAGGGGGCGACGGTGGAGATCGTCACCACGCCCAATATCGAAGGCGCGGTCGAGGGGGGCCAGCTGATCCAGCAGGTGGCGCGCAATGCCGGCATCACTATCAAGGTGCGCCGCGTGCCCTATGACGGCTACTGGTCAACGCACTGGACCAAAGATCCGGTGGGCTACGGCTCCATCAACCCGCGCCCGACGCTCGATATGCTCTTTTCGCAGTTCTACCTTTCCGGCGCGCCCAATAACGAGTCGGGCTGGAAAAACGCCCAGTTCGATCAGCTGGTGGTGGCGGCGCGCGGCGAGCGCGAGCAGGCGAAGCGCAAGCAGATGTACGGGGATATGCAGAAGCTAATCTACGACCACTGCGGCACCATTATCCCGACCTTTATCAGCTCCACCGACGGCTACAGCAAAAAGGTGAAGGGCGTTGAAGCCTGGCCCTCCGGCATGATGATGGGCTACCGCTTCCACGAATTTGCCTGGCTGTCCGCTTAACCCTTTCGACGCTGGAGATCGCCGATGAACCGATACATGATGTTCCTGATCGCCCGACGCACCGGCGCCGGCATCCTGACCTTGCTTATCGTCTCGGCGGTGGTGTTCTTTATCACCAGCCTGCTGCCGGGCGACGCGGCGCAGATGATCCTGGGGCAAAACGCCACGCCGGAGACGGTGGCGGCGCTGCGCGCACAGCTCGGGCTGGATCAGCCGCTGCTGCTGCGCTACTTCAGCTGGCTGGGCGGCATGCTGCAGGGCGACTTCGGCACCTCGTTCGCCAGCCACCTGCCGGTGATGCAGCTGGTGGCGCAGCGCATTCCCGCCACCTTTGAGCTGGCGGCGATCACCACGCTAATCTGCGTGCCGCTGGCGCTGCTGACTGGCATTACGGCGGCCATGACGCGCGGTTCGCTGCTGGATCGCCTGCTGGTGGTTACCACCATGGCGACGGTGGCGGTGCCGGAGTTCCTGGTGGCGACGGTGGCGGTGCTGATCTTTGCCGTGAAGCTGCACTGGGTGTCGGCCATGTCCTTCGGCTCGCCAAATATGGATCTGGTCAGCTATCTGAAGGCCTACGCGCTGCCGGTGCTGACGCTCTGCTGCGTGCTGGTGGCGCAGATGGCGCGTATGTCGCGCGCCGCCATTATTGACCAGCTCGACAGCCCCTACCTGGAGATGGCGCTGCTGAAGGGGGTCTCACCGCTGCGCGCCGTGCTGCGCCACGCTCTGCCTAACGCGGTCGGCCCGATTGCCAACGCCATCTCGCTCAGCCTCGCCTACCTGTTCGGCGGCGTGATTATTATCGAAACCATCTTTAGCTACCCCGGCCTCGCCAGCCAGCTGGTGGATGCGGTCAGCAACCGCGATCTGCCGGTGGTGCAGTTCTGCGTGATGCTGTTTGCGGGCTGCTATCTGGTGCTGCTGCTGCTGGCTGACGTGCTGACTATCGCCTTCAACCCGAAATGGAGAAGCGCATGAATACCTTACTTCCGGTTCGTTTCTTTCAGTCGCTCTCTGTCTCAGGACGGCTGGGGTTGACGCTGTCGATTTTCTGGCTGCTGATGGCTATTTTTGGCAGCCAGCTGGCGCCGCACAACGTCGAAGATATCGGCGGCGGCCCGCTGTTCGGCGGATTTACCGCCGACAACTGGCTCGGTACCGACGCGCTTGGGCGCGATATCCTTAGCCGCATTCTCTACGGCGCGAAGTTCTCTATCGGCCTGGCGCTGGGCGCAGCGATCGGGGCCAGCCTGGTCGGCACGCTGCTGGCGCTGCTGGCGGCGGTGACCGGCCGCTGGCTGGAGGAGCTGCTGGGCCGCATCAACGACGCCATGCTGGTGCTGCCGGGCAAGGTGCTGTCGCTGATGATCGTGGCGGTGTTTGGCTCCTCGCTGCCGATGCTGCTGGTGACGGCGATCTTTACCTTCTGGCCGGGGGCGTTCCGCATCGCGTTTGCGATGGCGGGCAGCCTGCGCAATATGGATTACGTGCGCGCCTCGCGGCTGCGCGGCGAAAGCCGCTGGTATATCGCTATTCACGACATCCTGCCCAATATGGTTCATCCGATGCTGGCGGACTTCGGCCTGCGCTTCGTCTATATCGTGCTGCTGCTGAGCGGCCTGAGCTTTCTCGGCCTCGGCGTGCAGCCGCCCTATGCCGACTGGGGTACGCTGGTGCGCGAAAATATGCAGGGGCTGTTTGACGGCTCGCCAGCGGTGCTGATGCCGGCGCTGGCCATCGCCAGCCTGACTATCGGCGCCAACCTGTTTATCGACAGCCTGCAACAGATGCGCCCGCTGATGCTGGCGAAGGAGGGCGTATGAACGTTATGCCGCATACCGCAATGCCGGTGATCTCGGTAGAAAATCTGCGCGTCACGGCGCAAAGCGACAAGGGCGACGCCGTCGATCTGGTGTCAGATATCCGCTTTACCGTGCAGAAAGGGGAAGTGCTCGCCCTGATTGGCGAGTCGGGCTCGGGAAAAACCACCATTGCGATGGCGCTGATGGGCTATGCGCGCCACGGCTGCCGCATCGCCGAGGGTAATATTCACGTGGCGGGCGTTGACGTCAACAGCCTCAGCCCGCAGCAGCTGCGCGAATTTCGCGGCAACAAAGTCGCCTATATCGCCCAGAGCGCGGCGGCGTCGTTCAACCCCGGCATGAAAATTATCGATCAGGTGATCGAGCCGGTGGTGATCCACGGCATCATGTCGCGCAAGGCGGCGAAAGCCAAGGCGGTGGCGCTGTTCCGCGAGCTGGCGCTGCCCAGTCCCGACACCATCGGCGACCGCTGGCCGCATCAGGTCTCTGGCGGGCAGCTGCAGCGTCTGATGACCGCGATGGCGCTGATTGGCGATCCCGACGTGGTGATCCTCGACGAGCCAACCACGGCGCTCGACGTCACCACCCAGGTGGAAGTGCTGAAGGCCTTTCGTCGCGTCGTGGCGCAGCGCGGTGTCACCGCCATCTACGTCAGTCACGATCTGGCGGTGGTGGCGCAGATGGCGGACCGCATTCTGGTGCTGCTGCGCGGTCAGATCGCCGAGTACGGCACTACCGAACGGCTGATTGGCGCGCCGCAGGCGGACTACACCCGCCTGCTGATGGATGCGGCGCGGCAGCAGGAGCGTCCCAGCCCGTGGCGCGGGGAGAGCGGCGAGCGGCAGCCGCTGCTGGAGGTGCGCGACCTCAGCGCCGGCTACGGCCCGCGCGGCCGTGACGGCCAGCCGAAGATCCCCATTCTGCAGGATATCAACCTCAGACTGTGGAAAGGGCAGGCGATCGGCATTATCGGCGAGTCGGGATCGGGTAAAACAACCCTGGCGCACGCCATCGCCGGACTTAACGCCCCCAGCCACGGCCATATGCTGTTTAACGGCCACTATATCGCGGGGGATATGCACAAGCGGCCTGACAACGAGCTGCGCCGCATTCAGTATGTGTTTCAGATGGCGGACACCGCGCTTAATCCGGCGCACAGCGTTGAGCGCATCCTGTCGCGGCCGCTGGCGCTGTTCCACGGCCTGCGCGGCCAGGCGCTGACCCAGCGGCTGCACCAGCTGCTCGATCTGGTGAAGCTGCCGCGCAGCGTGCTGTGGCGGCGCCCCTGGGCGCTCTCGGGCGGGCAGAAGCAGCGCGTCAACCTGGCGCGCGCACTGGCGGCAGAGCCCGATCTGATCCTGTGCGATGAAGTGACCTCGGCGCTCGACACGGTGGTTGCCGCGGCGGTGCTCGATCTTATCAGCGAGCTGCGGCGCGAGCTGGGGCTGTCGGTGCTGTTTATCAGCCACGATATGCACGCGGTGCGGGCGGTGTGCGACAACATCGTGGTGATGAAGTCGGGGCGCATCGTCACCCAGCTGGCGCGTGAAGATTACGACAAGCCGACCAGCGAACTCTATTTCGAGCGCCTGAAGCGCGCGGTGCCGGAGCTGCGGCAGGGGTGGCTGGATGAGCACGAAGAGATTTTAAAGGCGGAATAGGGCTATCTTGCTGGCCATATTGTCCCCGGGCAGTGCGCTGGCCGTGAACAATCTGGCTGCGCAGATAACGCTCTGAAAGGTTGGCTTTTCACTGCAAAAAAAGAGGTATCAACGCTATGCCCGCTCCACTCCGCTATGTACAGGACAGCGCCGATTTTCCCGACGCCGTCGATGTGGTGATTATTGGCGCCGGTATTGCTGGCGCCGCTGCCGCCTGGGAGCTGACCAAAAAAGGGCTGAAGGTGGCGCTGCTGGAGAAGGGACTGGTCGGCGCTGAACAGTCGAGCCGCAACTGGGGCTGGTGCCGCCAGCAGAACCGCGACGAGCGCGAGCTGCCGCTGATCATCCACGCGCTGCAGCGCTGGGGCGAACTGGGTGAGGAGACCGGCGAAGAGCTGGGCTTCCGCCGCAGCGGGCTGATCTACGCGACGCGCAGCGAGGCGGACATCGCCGCGTGGGAGCGCTGGAACCGCATGGCGAAGCATTATGGGGTGCAGAGCGAGATCCTGACGGCGCATCGGGCGAAGGCGATGACGCCCGGCAGCACCACGCGCTGGCTCGGGGGCGTTTCGTCGCCTGACGACGGCCATGCCGAGCCGCGCCTGGCCGCGCCGGGTCTGGCGATCGCCGCCCAGCGCCTTGGCGCGCGGCTGTTTCAGCAGTGCGCGGTGCGCGGACTGGATATTGCCGCCGGTCGCGTCAGCGGCGTCTGGACTGAGCGCGGCTTAATCAAAACCAGCCGGGTGATCTGCGCGGCGGGGGCGTGGACCTCGATGTTCTGCCGCCGCCACGGCATCGATCTGCCGATCGGCAACGTTATCGGCACCGCGTTTCGCACCCGGCCCATTGCGCAGGCGATTGCGGTGCCGCTCTATACCCCAGGCTTTGCCTGCCGCCCGCAGCTCGACGGCAGCTATACCGTCTCCGTCTCCGGACGCGGCCGACTGGAGCCGGGTGCGCAGGGCATCCGCTACGCGCGTCAGTTTTATCCCACCTTCAAAAGCCGCCGTAAAAATCTGCGCCTGAACCTCGGCATGAAACCTTTTTTCCACGGCCCGGAAGCGCTCGGCGGCTGGGCCTTTGACCGTGAATCGCCTTTTGAGCGCGCGCGCATTCTCGATCCCGCTGCCGACGCGGCGACCGTGCAGGCCGGGCTGGATGCGATGCGCAACGAATACCCGGCGCTGGCGGGCCTTAAGCTGGCGCAGGCCTGGGGCGGCATGATCGACAGCACCCCCGATGCGATCCCGGTTATCTCCACCGTGGCGCAGCTGCCGGGCCTGGTGCTGTCGGCAGGCTACAGCGCGCACGGCTTCGGCATCGGGCCGGGCGCGGGGCGGCTGGCGGCCGATCTCGCCGCCGACGACGCGCCGATCGTCGACCCGACACCTTATCGCTATAGCCGTCTGGTTGACGGCAGCGCACTTGAAACGCCTGGCATGATGTAAGGAGCAACGCATGACCCCCATTTTTCGCGCCATGAAGGCGCACGATATTGAATCCTGCTACGTCATGACGCAGCAGCTGAACTGGCCGCACCGCCGCGAAGACTGGCAGCAGGCGCTGGCGCTGGGCGAAGGCGTAGTGATTGAGGAGCAGGGCAAACTGCTCGGCAGCGCTGTTCTCTGGCGCTGGGGCGAACGCGCCGCCACCATCGGGCTGGTGATTGTCAATAACCAGCAGCAGGGGCGCGGCCTGGGCAAACAGCTGATGCTGACCCTGCTGGAGAAAGTGCCCGACTATAACGTGCGGCTGCACGCCACCGAGATGGGCAAGGGGCTGTATGAAAAGCTCGGCTTTGTCACCACCGGCGAGATTTTGCAGCACCAGACGCGGGCGCTGGCGGCGGTGCCGCCGGTAGTGATGCCGGCGGGCGTAACGCTGCGCCGGGCGCAGGCGCAGGATGTGGCGACCCTGACCGCGCTCGACCAGCAGGCGCACGGCATGCTGCGGTCGCCGCTGATTGCGCATCTCGTCAGCGAGCATCAGACCGTGCTGCTGGAGGATACCCGCGGCACGCTTCACGGCTTCGCCAGCCTGCGCCGCTTCGGCCACGGCTGGGCGATCGGCCCGGTCATCGCGCAGGATTTCCCGGCCGCACAGGCGCTGGTCGCCTCGCTGATGCAGGGGCTGCGCGGCGAATTTGTGCGTATCGACACCGACGCCGCGCTGCCGCTGGCCGGCTGGCTCGCCACGCTGGGGCTGGCGCAGGTGGATAACCCGACCACCATGGTGCGCGGCACGCCCTGGACGGTGCCAGCGGGCGGCATGCAGGCATTTGGCCTGATGACGCAGGCGATGGCCTGATGCAGATCCTCTATAAATCGGACCCCCAACGCGGCGCGCTGTGGCAGCAGTGGCTGGCGCAGCACGCGCCCGATATCCAGCTGCATCTCTGGCCGGAGACCGGCGATCCGCAGGCGATTGAGATAGCGATCGTCTGGCAGCCGCCGGAAAAGCTGACAGAGACCTTTCCCAACCTGAAGGCGCTGCTGTCGGTGGGGGCGGGGGCGGATCAGTTCGATCTTGCCGCCTTGCCGCCCGATCTGCCGGTGGTGCGCATGATTGAGCCGGGCCTGACGCAGGGCATGGTGGAGTACGTTACCTTTGCGGTGCTCGGCATTCATCGCGATATGCCGCGCTACCTGCAACAGCAGCGCGCCGCGCAGTGGCAGGCGCACAGCGTCAGGCCCGCCGCGACGCGCCGCGTCGGCGTAATGGGGCTGGGCGAGCTGGGGCAGGCGGCGCTGCGCCAGCTGGTCTCGCTCGGCTTTGACTGCGCAGGCTGGAGCCGCACGCCGCGCCAGCTCGACGGCGTGCAGTGCTTTCACGGCGCAGCGCAGATGGGCGCCTTTCTGGCGCGCAGCGACATTCTGGTCTGTCTGCTGCCGCTGACCGCAGAGACGCGCGGCCTGCTTAACCGCGACCTGTTTGCGCAGCTGCCGCCGCGAGCGGCGCTGGTGCAGGCGGGACGCGGCGCGCAGCTTAACTCACAGGATCTGCTGGCGGCGCTTGACGGCGGCCAGCTCGCGGCGGCGGTGATCGACGTGACCGATCCTGAACCGCTGCCGCCGTCCCATCCTTTCTGGCGTCATCCAGCTATCTGGCTGACGCCGCATATCGCCAGCCAGACGCAAAACGAAAGCGCCGTCGCCGCGCTGCTGGAAAACCTGCGTCGCTACCAGCGCGGCGAGCCGATGGTCGGCCTTATCGACCGCGCGCGAGGCTACTGATGCGCCTCGGCTTGCGGGCCTCTGGGGCGTGGCGTGCGCTGCGTTAAGAAATTTCCCTGCTGAAAGGGCACTGATTTTAACAGGATATGCCGCCGCACACCCTACAACGGCAGCATGCGAAACCCGCCGGTTGCGATACTTGAGCCAACCGAACGTTACGTGGATGAGGTATAAAAATGCAGAATGTCATGGCCGAACAACAGACCTATTCCGACAACAGTTTGCTGCTGGACGCGCGCGAGCAGAATGTGCCGCGCGGCGTGGTGACCGCCCATCCGCTGGTGATTGAGCGCGCCAGAGGCAGCGAAGTCTGGGACGTCGAGGGGAACCGCTATCTCGACTTCGTCGGCGGCATCGGCGTGCTCAACGTCGGGCACAACCATCCGGCGGTGGTGAATGCGGTGACGCGCCAGCTGGGCCTGGTGTCGCACGCCTGTTTTCAGGTGGTGGCCTATCCGGGCTATATCGAGCTGGCGCAGCGTCTTAACCGGCTGGTGGGCGGCGGCGAAGCGTACAAAAGCGTCTTCTTTACCAGCGGCGCGGAAGCGGTAGAGAACGCCATTAAAATTGCCCGCTCGCATACCAGCCGCTCTGGCGTTATCGCCTTTGACGGCGCCTTTCACGGCCGTACGCTGCTGGGCGTGACGCTGACCGGCATGAGCCAGCCCTATAAGCAGAATTTTGGTCCTTTCCCGGCGGATATCTACCGCCTGCCGTTCCCCAATCCGCTGCATGGCGTCACCGAAGTGGACTGCCTGAAGGCGCTGGATCAGCTCTTTGCGGTGCAGATCGCGCCGGAGCGCGTGGCGGCGATCATTATCGAGCCGGTGCAGGGCGACGGCGGCTTCCTGCCGGCCGGCCCGGCGTTTATGCAGGCGCTGCGCCGCATTACCGAGCAGCACGGCATCGTGCTGATCTGCGATGAGGTGCAGAGCGGCTTTGGCCGTACCGGCAAGATGTTCGCCTTCCAGCACTTCAACATCAAACCCGATCTGGTCACGGTGGCGAAAAGCCTGGGCGGCGGTTTGCCTATTTCTGGCGTGGTGGGCAAGGCGGCGATAATGGACGCGCCGACGCCCGGCGGGCTGGGCGGCACCTACGGCGGCAACGCGCTGGGCTGCGCGGCGGCGCTGGCGGTGCTCGATTTGCTGGAGCACGACAACCTGCTGGCGCGCGCTAACCAGCTTGGCGAGCAGCTGCTGGCGCGGCTGCAGCTGCTGGCGGAGAAATATGCCTGCATCGGCGACGTGCGCGGCCTCGGCTTTATGCTGGCGGTGGAGATCCTCGATTTTGAAACCGGCAGGCCGGACGCCGCGCTGACGCAGAAGATCCTCGACAGCGCCTGCCAGGAGGGACTGCTGCTGATCAAGTGCGGCGTTCAGCGCAATGTGGTGCGCTTCCTGGCGCCGCTGGTAACGACCGATTCACAGCTGGAGGAGGCGCTGCACATTTTCGATATTGCGCTGGCGCGCGCCACAGGCCGGCTGGGCTGAAACCCGCTTCCTCATTGATATTGCTGGAATAATTATAATTTTTCCTGATGGATAACGCGCACGTTAACGCTGGCGCTGGCGGCGCAAAGCGTGTTATACCATCAGCACGTCCTGCACAATTGGTTAACAATGAGGGGTGGTATGAACGGCTTAATGAAACTTGACCGCATCGATATCAACATCCTGGTGCAACTGCAAAAAGATGGCCGTATCAGCAACGTTAATCTCGCCGATGCCGTGGGACTTTCGCCCAGCCCCTGCCTGCAGCGCGTCAAGCGCCTTGAGCAGGCTGGCTTTATCACCGGCTATGAAGCCCATATCAATCTCACCAAAATAACCGATTCGGTCACGGTCTTTACCGAAGTGACGCTCTCCGGCCATCGCCGCGAAGATTTTATGAAGTTCGAGAGCGCGCTGCGCGATGTCGACGAGCTGATGGAGTGCCACCTGATTACCGGCGGCTACGACTATCTGCTGCGCTTTATCACCCGCAGCATTGAGCACTACCAGGAAGTCATTGAGAAGATGCTGGATGCGCAGATCGGCATCGATAAATACTTCAGCTATATCGTGATTAAGTCGCCGGTAATGAAGAGCAGCGTGCCGCTGCGCTCGCTGATTACCCGGCAGAATGACGTGCTGGGCGCGCTCTAGTTTCTGCCGCACTGAGCCTTTTACAGTCTGCTTTATCAACGCGGGCGAGCAAGGGAAGGGCGTGAAAACAGCGCAGGATAAAAACGTTCTGTTCCACCCGTCAGGCAGTTAACCGGTCATTGGGAAGAGCAGACATTTCATCGCGGCGCGAAGAGACGGGCACGCTTACCACGCGGATATCGCGGCTTATGGACGAGCGATTGCCTCTGCCTGCGGCTTTAAAAGATCATCCGCCTGTTCCGCCCCGCTATGGGGCTTTTTTATGGCCGCAGCCAGCCCCTTTCACACAGCATAACATTTCTTTTCCGCCCTTTTTTCAACGCATTTAACGGGTTCGCCGCGCCTCTTCAGCCGCGTCGGCTGAAGAGGCGCGCTTACTATAAATCGATGCCGCCACAAGGAGTTATTTATGACCGCACTGATTATCGCCGACCATCTCTGGCAGCGCGACGACTTTACCCTTTCTACCAAACGGACGCGGCTGGATATGGACTGGGTCCACTTCCAGCTGGCCGAGCGATCCTACTGGGCGAAAGGGCAGGCGCGCGCCACCACCGAGCGGGCCGTGGCGGCCTCGCTGCCGTTTGGGCTCTATCACATTGATGCGCAGATCGGCTTTGCGCGGCTGATTACCGACTACACCCGCTTCGGCTGGCTGTGCGACGTCATTATCGACGAGGCGTGGCGCGGGCATGGCCTGGGCAGCTGGCTGGCAGGCTGCGTGCGCGAGCATCCGGAGCTTGCCACGGTGCGGCGCTGGATGCTTTCAACAAACGATGCTCATCAGCTCTATCAGCGGCTTGGCTGGCGCGTGGTGCAGGAGCCGCACAAGCTGATGGAATTCCCTCTTTCCTGACCCCGGAGTGACACAGATGCGTTACCGCGTTGGCGTGGACATTGGCGGATCCTTTACCGATTTCGCCGTGCTGGATCGGCAAACCAACCAGATCCATACCCTGAAAGTGCTGTCGCGGCCCGATGCGCCCGGCAGTGAAATCCTGACCGGGCTGGCGCAGCTCGCCGCGCGCGACGGCGTCGATCCCGCTCAGATCGGCTACTTTACCCACGGCACCACGGTCGGCATCAACGCGGTGATCCAGCGGCGCGGCGTGCGGCTGGCGCTGTTTGCCACCGAAGGCTTCTGCGACGTGCTGGAGCTGGCGCGGCTGAAAATTCCCCATATTCACGATCTCTTTTCCCGTCGGCCCACGCCGCTGATTAGCCGCGACCGCGTCTTCGCCATCCGCGAGCGCACCGACCGCGACGGCAAGGTGCTGCAGTCGGTGGATCGCCAGAGCGTGCTGGCGGCTATCGCGGGCGCACGCGCGGCGCGCTGTGAGGGCATCGTGGTGGCGCTGCTGCACAGCTACCGCAACCGGCACAATGAGGCGGCGGTAAAGGCGATCGTTGAGGAGGTCGCGCCCGAGCTGCTGACCTCCTGCTCGGCCGACATCTGGCCCGTTATCCGCGAATATGAGCGCACCATTACTGCCACTATCAACGCCTACGTGCAGCCAATGGTCATCAACTATCTGGAAAAGTTTGAAGGCGCGCTGCGTGATAAAGGCGTCACCACGCCGCCGCGCATGACCAAGTCCAACGGCGGCGTAATGGGCGTTGAGCAGGCGAAGCGCGAATGCGTGCAGATGGTGCTCTCCGGCACCGCCTCCGGGGTAATCGGCGCCAGCTATCTCGCCAGCGCCTGCGGCTTCGACCGCATCCTCAGCCTGGATATCGGCGGCACCAGCGCCGACGTGGCGGTGATTATTAACGGTGAGGTGGCGCAGGGCAACGGCGAGATCATCGGCGACTTTCCCGTTTATATCCCCTCGGTGGCGGTGACCTCCGTCGGGCAGGGGGGCGGGTCGCTGGCGTGGATCGACGAGCAGGGGGTGATGCAGATGGGGCCGGACAGCGCCGGCTCGCTGCCCGGCCCTGTCTGTTTCCAGCGCGGCGGCACTCAGCCGACCGCCACCGACGCCTTTGCCGCCTGCGGCATGATCGGCCACGGCGATCTCGGCTACCACGCCGTGCAGGTGGATGTTGCCGCCGCCCGCGCCGCCTGGCAGCCGCTGGCCGATCGCCTTGGCGTGTCGCCAGAGCAGACCGCTGAAGCCGCTATTGAACTGGCGATCTCCAGCATGTACGGCGATACCAGCGGCCTGCTGTCGCGCTTCGGCCTCGATCCGCGCGAGTTCTGGTTTCTCGCCTTCGGCGGTGCCGGTCCGATGATGGGCTGTTTTCTGGCGCGCGAACTCAATATGAAAGGCGTAATCGTGCCGCCGACGCCGGGCGTGCTCTCGGCGCTGGGCGGGCTGGTGGCGGATATCCGCAACGACTTTATCCGCACGCTTTATGGCGATCTTAACGCACAGCTGGCGGACCGGCTGGCCTCTGAAGCGGAGAGCCTGAGCCAGCGGGCGCAGGCCTGGCTGACGGCGGAGCACGGCGCGGCGATGCCGTTCAGGCTGCAGTTCAGCGCCGATATGCGCTATCGCGGCCAGTCATTTGAAGTTGACGTGCCGCTGGAGGCGGCGTGGCTGATGAGCGCCGACGTGGCGGCGCTGCATGCGGCCTTCGATCGCCAGCATCACCAGCTCTTTGGCCACAGCGACGCTGACGCGCCGGTGCAGCTTATCAATCTGCGGCTGGTCATTACCTCGCCCACGCCGAAACCGGTGCTGAATCGCCTCGCGCCCGCCACCGCGCCCGTGGCGGTGGTGAAACAGGTTCAGGCGTGGATAGAGGGCGCTTTTCATCAGGTCGATCTGGTGCTGCGCGCGACGCTGCGCCCCGGCCATCGGCTGCGCGGCCCGGTCATCGTGGCGCAGGATGACTGCACCACCTGCGTACCGCCGCGCATGCAGGTTGAGGTGGACAGCTTCGGCAATCTGTTAATTACCCCGCTGAACGAGGAGAAGTGATCGTGGCTATTGACGGACGTAACCTGCAAATTCTCGCCAACTACTGCGCGGCGGCGGCTGACGCGATGGCCTTTACCCTGATGCGCACCGCGCACTCCACCTTCGTCAAAGAGACCGAGGATTTCTCCTGCCAGATCGTCAGCCGCGAGGGGCTGGCGTTCGCCTCGCCGCGCAGCTTCGGCGCCCCCTGGTACAGCGGCATCGACTATGCGCCGGTGCTGGCGCTGATCGATCGCTATGACGAAGGGGACATCTGCATCACCAATGACGCCTACGCTGGCAACGTCGCCACCCATTCGCCGGATATCCATATCTGGAAGCCGGTGTTTCACGCCGGTGAAATCCTCTGCTTTGTGGTCGGCCATATTCATAACACCGATATTGGCGGCGCGGTGCCCGCCTCGCTGTCGCGATCCCTGACCGATATCGTGCAGGAGGGTATTCGCATCCCGCCGCTGAAGATCATGCGCAACGGCGAGCTCAACGAGGATGTGGCGCGCATTCTGCGGCTGAACGTGCGGGTGCCGGAGCAGAACTGGGGCGACTTTAAGGCGCAAATCGCCTCGGTGAATATCGGCGAGCGCAAAATCCATGAGATTGTCGCCCGCTTCGGCGCGGCCGATTTCCTGCAGGGCATCGAGGGGATACTCGACTACGCCGAACAGCAGGCGCGCGCCGCGATCCGCACCATTCCCGACGGCGACTACTTCTACGCCGACTACGCCGATGAAGATGGCGAA
Source organism: Pantoea sp. ACRSC (assembly GCF_022346785.1). Taxonomy (NCBI): domain Bacteria; kingdom Pseudomonadati; phylum Pseudomonadota; class Gammaproteobacteria; order Enterobacterales; family Erwiniaceae; genus Pantoea; species Pantoea sp. ACRSC. The sequence continues at coordinate 63,740 of NZ_JAKRNN010000004.1, read as the reverse complement.
GGGGGCTATCCCTGTCGCATCGCCATTACGCTGCGGGTGCGCGGCGATACGCTGGAGCTTGACTATACCGGCAGCGATCCGCAGCTCGCCTCGTCGCTCAATATGCCGACCGGCGGCCGCGAGCGCCATCCGCTGGCGCTGGTTGGCGTCACTTACGTGCTCTCGACGCTCGATCGCAATCTGCTGCTCAATGCCGGAACGCTGCGCCCGACGCGCGCGATCCTGCCGCCGGGCACGGTAATGAACTGCGAAGCGCCCGCCGCCGTCGGCATGCGTTCCCTTACCTGCGCGCTGTCGCAAATCGCTACCGTCGGCGTCTTCTCTCTGGCGCTGCCGACGCGCCTGCCGGCTAACTCGCCGGGCGGCAACTCGATTATGAATATCCGCACGCTGGACGCGCGCAACCGCAGCGTGGTGGCCTCGCTCGGGCCGGTTGGCGGTGGCGCGGGCGGTACGCCGCGCCACGACGGACCGGACGGTTCGGGCGGATTGTCAGCCTTTCTGAAAAACACCCCGATTGAGATCAACGAGGCGGAAGTGCCGATTCGCTTCCTGCGCTACGGTCTCGCCGCCAACAGCGCCGGTGCCGGGCGCTATCGCGGCGGGCTGGCGACCGAAATGGCGTTTGAAATTTTTACCCCGGAGACCACCGTCACCGCGCGCAACCGCAACCGATCGGTGTTCGCCTCGGCAGGGGCGGCGGGCGGCTGCGCGGGTGCGCTCTCTTACTTTCGCACCCTGCGCGACGGCAAGGTGCTGGAGCACGGCAACCGCGACGTGATCCACTGCCAGCCGGGGGATGTGGTCGAGGTGCGCGGGCCGGGCGCGGGCGGCTACGGCCTGCCGTCGCAGCGCGACGTTAATGCGGTGCTCCAGGATGTGCGCTGCGGCTTTCTCAGCGCGGCGGCGGCGCGCGCGCAGTACGGGGTGGCGATAGCCAACGGCGAGGTGGATGAGGCGGCAACGGCGCGGCTGCGCGCCGCAATGCCGCAGCAGGTCGGGGCGCATTTTCATCACGGCACGGCGCGCCAGGCGTTTGAGGCGATCTGGACGCCGGAACGCTACCGGTTGCTCACCGCCTTTCTCGCCGACGCGCCGGTAAGCTGGCGCCATTTTCTGAAAACCCAGGTGTTTCGCGCCGTCGAGCAGGCAGGTGAAGCGGCGGATATGGCGCAAATATTCAGCGCCTTACGGCTGCGCTTTCCCGCATTAGCAGGCGAATAAGCCAGATTGTCGTCTACCCTTACTCTCTGACACGGATTTTCAAGGAGGCGACAACGATGAGCATGAAAACCAGCGATTTCTTTGTGCAGCGGCTGAAGGCCTGGGGCGTCACGCGGATTTACGGCTACCCCGGCGACGGCATCAACGGCGTGCTCGGCGCCATCCAGCGCGCCAATGAAAAGGGCGACGGCATTGAGTTTATTCAGGTGCGGCACGAAGAGATGGCCGCCTTTATGGCGGCTGGTCACGCCAAGTTCACCGGCGAGCTGGGGGTCTGCCTCTCCACCGGCGGCCCGGGCGCGACCCATCTGCTGACCGGCCTCTACGACGCCAAAATGGATCACGCGCCGGTGCTGGCGATTGCCGGTCAGGCGGAAGTGACGGCGCGCGGCGCCAGCTACCAGCAGGAGATGAACCTCGATCGCGTGTTTGCCGATGTGGCTAACTTCGTGCAGGAGGCGGCCGCGCCGGCGCAGGTGCGCCATCTGATTGACCGCGGCGTGCGCATCGCCAAAGCGCAAAATGGCGTGGCGGTAGTGATTGTGCCGAAAGATATTCAGGACGAACCCTGGGAAGCGCCAAAGCATCTGCACGGCTTTACCCACTCCGGCCCCGGCTATCAGCGTCCTAAAGTGGTGCCTTACGAGGCGGATTTGCAGCGCGCCGCTGAGGTGCTGAACGCCGGTAAAAAGGTCGCTATTCTGATCGGCGCAGGCGCGCGCGGCGCGGCGGTGGAAGTGGTGCAGACCGCCAACGTGCTGGCGGCGGGCGTCGCCAAAGCGCTGCTGGGTAAAGATGTGCTGCCGGACGACGCGCCGTTCGTTACCGGCTCTATCGGCCTGCTCGGCACCAAACCCTCGTGGGAGCTGATGCAGAACTGCGACACGCTGCTGATGATCGGCAGCGGCTTCCCCTGGACCGAGTTCCTGCCGAAAGAGGGCAAGGCGCGCGCGGTGCAGATCGATATCGACCCGGCGATGCTCGGCCTGCGTTACCCCTGTGAAGTGAACCTGCACGGCGACGCGGCGGAAACCCTGCGCGCGCTGCTGCCGCTGCTGGAGCACAAAGAGGACCGCAGCTGGCAGGAGGAGATCGCCGTGCAGGTGCGCGACTGGTGGAAGGTCATGGAAGATCGCGCCCATGCGCCCGCCAACCCGGTTAACCCGCAGCGCGTAGTGTGGGAGATGTCGCCGCAGCTGCCCGACAACGCCATCGTCACCTCTGACTCCGGCTCCTGCGCCAACTGGTTCGCGCGCGACTACCGCGTCAAGCAGGGGCAGCGCGCCACGCTGTCGGGCGGGCTCGCCTGCATGGGCGCGGCGGTGCCGTACGCTATCGCCGCCAAGTTCGCCCATCCCGACAGGCCGGTGGTGGCGCTGGTCGGCGACGGCGCGATGCAGATGAATAATATGGCCGAGCTGATCACCATTCAGAAATACTGGCAGCAGTGGAGCGATCCGCGCCTTATCGTCTGCGTCTTCAACAACCAGGATCTTAACCAGGTTACCTGGGAGCAGCGCGTCATGGAAGGCAATGCACGCTTTGAGGCGACGCAGCAGCTGCCGGACGTGCGCTACGCCCAGTTTGCCGAGTCGCTTGGCCTGCAGGGCATCTTTGTTGACAACCCGGATGAGCTGGAGGAGGCCTGGCGACGCGCGCTGAGCGCCGATCGTCCGGTGGTGCTGGAGGTGAAAACCGACCCGGAAGTGGCGCCGCTGCCGCCGCATATCACCTTTAAACAGGCAAAAGCCTTTATGAGCTCAATGGCGAAGGGCGATCGCGGCGCGGCGCAGATTATCAGCGACACCGCCAGCCAGCTGCTGCACAAAAAGTAACAGGCACGAAGGGTTAAGCGGCCCGGCTGCGGGCCGCTACTCTTATCCTCTCTCTTTCCCCAGGCCGTTCGCGTCGGGGTTCAGGCGATTCGCCATCACTCTCGTTCAGGAGTCACCCATGGCAACAGAAAACACTCCGGTGTGGTTTATTTCAGGATGTTCGACAGGTTTTGGTCGTGAGCTGGCGCAGCAGACCATCGCGCGCGGCTTTAATGTGGTGGTGACGGCGCGCGACACCGGGAAAGTGGCCGATCTGGTTGCGGGCCACAGCAACGCGCTGGCGGTGACGCTCGACGTCACCCGCATGGAGAGCATCGACAGCGCGGTCAGGGCAGCGCTGGAAAAATTCGGCACCATCGACGTGCTGGTGAATAACGCCGGCTACGGCTACCAGAGCTCGGTGGAAGAGGGCGAGGATCGGGCGATTCGCGACCAGTTTGACGCCAACGTCTTCGGCCTGTTTGCCCTGACGCGCGCGGTATTGCCGACCCTGCGCCAGCAGCGCCGCGGCCATATTATTAACATCACCTCGGTGGCGGGCTTTATCGGCTTTGCCAGCTCCGGCTACTACTCCGCCAGCAAGCACGCGGTCGAGGGCTGGTCCGACTCGCTGGCGCTGGAAACCGCGCCGCTCGGCATTCACGTTACCTGCGTCGAGCCGGGCCCGTTCCGCACCGACTGGGCTGGCCGCTCGCTGCATCAGACGCCCAGCAAACTGCCAGACTATGCGGAAACCGCGGCGGCGCGCATGAAGGCGACCGCTGAGAACAGCGGCACGCAGAAAGGCGATCCGGCGCGCGCGGCCCAGGCGATGATCGCCATAACCGAGCACGATAATCCGCCGCGCCATCTGGTTATGGGCGCGTGGGGCTATGATGCGGTCACGGCGAAGCTGAAAGAGCGTCTGGCGCAGATTGAAGCCTGGAAGCAGACCTCGGTGGAAACCGACTTTCCGGAATAAGTGAGGCTGCGCGCTGGCTGCCAGCGCGCACGCCGCTTTAGCGCATCCAGTCGCCCAGCCGTTCCAGCGGAACCGCCTTGCTGAAGAGATAGCCCTGCAGCTGATTGCAGCCCGCATCGGCCAGGGCGTTCATCTGTCCCGGCGTTTCCACCCCTTCCGCCGTCACCGTCAGCCCCATCGCATGTCCCAGCTTGACCACCGACTCAATAATCGCCACGGAATTCTCCGCCACGCCCAGCGACTGGGTAAAAGAGCGGTCGATCTTGATTTTGTCCACCGGGAAGGTGCTGAGGTAGTTAAGGCTGGAGTAGCCGGTGCCGAAGTCGTCCAGCGCGATGCGGAAGCCAGCCTCGCGCAGGGCGATAATAATGGCGCGCGCCTCATGCTCATCCTCAATCAGCACCCCTTCGGTGATCTCCAGCTCGATACGCTGCGGATCGCCGCCGCTTTCCCGCACGATCTCCACCATCCGCGCGACGAAGCCACTGGCGCGGAACTGCACCGGCGAGACGTTTACCGCCACCGTTAAATCGGCAAAGCGCTGCTGGGTCTGGCAGGCCTCGCGCAGCACCCACTCCCCCAGCGGAATAATCAGCCCGGTCTCTTCGGCGATAGCGATAAAATCGCCGGGCGGGATGGCGCCGCGCGTCGGATGATCCCAGCGCAGCAGCGCCTCGACGGCCACCATATTTTTGCCGTTGATATCCATCAGCGGCTGGTACCAGACCGCCAGACCCTTGAAGTTTTGCAGCGCAACGCGCAGGTCGGCGGCGATGCTCTGTCGCGTGCGGATCGACTCGTCCATCACCCGTTCAAACTGGCGATATTTGCCGCGCCCGCTGCTTTTCGCTTCATAGAGCGCGATGTCCGCTTTGCGCACCAGTTCCTGACGATCCACCCCATCTTTCGGCGCCAGCACCAGTCCAATGCTGGCGCCGCTCCACACCTCGCCGCCAAACAGCGGAAAGGGCTGGCTGAGCGCCTCGAGAATACGCTGCGCCAGCGCCTCGACCTGTCCGATATTGTCGACCTCCGGCATCACCACCAGAAATTCGTCACCGCCGATGCGCCCCACGGTATCGCAAGGGCGCATCAGGCTGGCGAGACGATGGGCGACGGCGATAATCAGCTCGTCGCCGGCGTGATGGCCGTAGGTGTCGTTGATATTTTTAAAGCGGTCGAGATCGATCAGCAGCAGCGCCACGCGCTGTTCGTGCCGCGTCGCCAGCGCCAGCGCCTGGGTCAGCCGATCCTCTACCAGCGCGCGGTTCGGCAGGCCGGTCAGCACGTCGTGAAAGGCCAGATGCAGCGCCTGCGCTTCGCTGGCGCCGAGCTTCAGCATCGACTGCGACAGCTTCAGGGAAGAGGTCCAGAGCCGCCACACCATATAGAGGCAGAGCAGCATCACCACCAGCACGGCGAGGCCGGTTGAGGGGCCGATGGTGCGCAGCATCTCCGCGCCGGGCCGCGCCGGGCTCCAGTTGATATAGCCGACGTCGCCGGCCGCTGGCGACTTCAGCATAAAGCGCGCCGGGGCGACGGGCGGCGCGCCGGGATCGGAGTAGTGCAGCCCCTTGAGCTGGCTGCGCTCCGCCAGGGCGGCAAGATAGCCGTCGTCGAGATACTTCAGGCTGACCAGCATAAAGCGCGGCGCGCTCTGCGCAGCATGGTGAATGGTGCCGATGGCCAGCGCCGCCACGCGGCCGTCGACGCGGGCGAGATCCACCGCCTCCTGCGGCGCGGCGCGCAGCAGCGCGCTGGTTAAAATCGTCTGCACGCCAGCATCGCGCGCCGGTTCGGGCAGCAGCGCGCCGTTGCGCCACGCCTGCACCGGCCGACGCCCCTCGTCCAGAACCATAATCAGCTGATGGCCGAACATCTCATAGAGCCAGCGGCCTACGTTGTCATCCAGCCAGTGCTGGTCGGGCTGAGCTGCGTCGAGATGCGTTTGCAGCGGTGTCCAGCGCGACAGGCTGTTTAGCTGGCGCTGATGTTCCGCCAGGCTCTGTGAAAAAGAGGCTTCAATCATTCGCTGCTGCTGCGCCAGCGCTTTCTGGTTGCTGATTGCGGTACTGAGAAACAGACCGGTTCCGGCCCCTGCCAGCGTCAGGAGCAGAATCGCCGCCAGCGGCAACAACACTTCACGAATAAAACTGCCGCGAAAGCCCGCGGAAAGTTTGGCGCTGTTAATCATTTTACCTGTTCACGTCGTCATCCTGTGTCAGTTAATAGCCTGGCAGAAATCCCTCAGCCTGCACGTCACAGGAGATGCAAGATTGTGACTGATTACGCACTAAAAAATACAGATGTGGATACGCAGGTCAAACCGTTCAGCAGCGTTAATTAATCGCCCCGCATTTCGCTGCCCCGTTGAGCGCCGCCGGGTGGAATTCATCGTCGCGTCACTGCACGGTCACCATCCTGTCATCTCTGCAGGTCAAGGTAGTGGCCAACACGCAGCCGGGCTGACCGCTGCGCTCCCCACTCAGTCAAGGTTGAGGATCTGTTCAAGATGGAGATATCCAGACATCCGACCACTGTTTACCAGGCCGTCGCCGCGCAGCTGGAGCAGGCGCTGCGCGAGAACTACCGCAGCGGCGACTATCTGCCTTCCGAACAACAGCTGGCCGAGCGCTATGAGGTCAACCGCCACACGCTGCGGCGCGCGGTAGACGAACTGGTCAACAAAGGTCTGCTGCAGCGCCGTCACGGCGTTGGCATCCTGGTGCTGATGCGCCCTTACGACTATCCGCTGCATGCGCAGGCGCGCTTTAGCCAGAACCTGATGGAGCAGGGCAGCCACCCCACCAGCGAGCGGCTGCTGGCGGTGCTGCGGCCGGCCAGCGCCGACGTCGCCAGCGCGCTGGGGGTGGCCGAGGGCGACAGCGTGATCCATCTGCGTACGCTGCGCCGGGTGAACGGCATGCCGGTCTGCGTGATTAACCACTTTCTGCCCGATCTGAACTGGTGGCCGGCGCTGCAGCGCTTCAGCAGCGGCTCGCTGCACGACTTTCTGCAGCAGCACGGCGGCCACCAGTTGACCCGCAGCCAGACCCGCATCAGCACGCGCCGCGCGCAGGCCAAAGAGTGCCGCCTGCTGGAGATCGCGCTGCACGCGCCGCTGCTCTGCGTGCGCACCCTGAACCGCACCCGCGACGGCGCGCTGGCGGAGTACTCCGTCAGCCTGACGCGCGGCGATATGATCGAACTGACCCTGGAGCACTGATGGAAAGCATAACCCAACGACAGCAGTGGCTGTCGGTACTGGCGCACAGCAGCGCGTCGGCGCTGGCGCAGCACTGGCAGGCGCTGCGCCTCTCGCCGCGCTTCTCGCTGATCCGTCCGGCGGAAATCGGCCTGACGCGGCTGATGGCGCGCATGGGCGCCAGCGGCAAGCGCTTTGTTATGGGCGACGCCACCGTGACGCGCGCCGTGGTGCAGCTGGAGGACGGCACGCTTGGCTACAGCTACGTGCTGGGCCGCGACAAGGGGCACGCCGAGCGCTGCGCCCTGATAGACGCGCTGCTGCAGCAGCCGCAGACCCACGCGCTGCTGACCGAAAAAGTGATAACGCCGCTGGCGGCCCTGCGCGAGGAGCAGCGCCAGCTGCGGGCGCGCGAGATCGCCAGCTCGAAAGTAGATTTCTTTACGCTGGTTCGCGGAGATAACTGATGACTTTACTGGCTAGTTTTAACCATCCGGTGGCCGATGCGCAGCGCGCCTTCCGCCGCATCCTGAAAGCGATGAGCGAGCCGGGCGTGATGGTCTCGCTGCCGCTGGCGCAGGGCTGGGGCGCGCTGTCACCCGCCGCGACCGCGGTGCTGCTGACGCTGGTGGATCAGGAGAGTCCGCTGTGGATCGATCCGCAGGTCGATAACGCCATCCTGCGCAGCAACCTGCGCTTCCATACCGGTGCGCCGCTGAGCGAGAGTCGCGACGCCCCGTTTGCGCTGAGCCATGCCGCCAGCAGCCCCCGCCCGGCGGCGTTCGCCGCAGGGGACAACCTGGCGCCGGAAAAGAGCACCACGCTGATTATTGAGGTGCCGTCGCTTAACGGCGGGCTGACGCTGCGCCTCTCCGGGCCGGGCCTGCGCGAGACGCGCGCTATCGCGCCACAGCTGCCGGAGAGCGTGCTGGACTATCTGCGCAACCGTCCGCATCCCTTTCCGCAGGGGGTCGATCTCATCTTCACCTGCGGCGAAGCGATGATGGCGCTGCCGCGCACCACCCGCGTGGAGGTGTGCTGATGTACGTAGCCGTTAAAGGAGGCGAGAAGGCGATTGCCAATGCCCATCAGCTGCAGGCGGACCTGCGGCGCGGCGCGCGCGAGGTGGCGGAGCTGGGCTGCGACCAGGTGGCGCAGCAGCTTGGCCTGGCGGTCGACCGCGTGATGACCGAGGGCGGCATCTACGATCCCGAGCTAGCGGCGCTGGCGATCAAGCAGGCGAGCGGCGACCTGGTGGAGGCGATTTTCCTGCTGCGCGCCTACCGCACCACGCTGCCGCGCCTCGCCGACAGCGCACCGCTGGCGACCGGCGACATGCGCCTCGAGCGCCGCATCTCCGCCGTCTATAAAGATCTGCCTGGCGGCCAGGTGCTGGGCCCGACCTGTGACTACAGCCACCGCCTGCTCGACTTTACGCTGCTGGCCAACGGCGACGCCCCGGCCGCGCCGCGCGCCGACGAGGCGCTGGCCGCGCGCTGTCCCCATATGTTCACCATGATGAGCGATGAAGGGCTGGCGGCGCGGGAAACTGACGACGGCAGCGAGCCGGTGGATATCACCCGCGAACCGATGGGCTTCCCGGCGTCGCGCGCGGCGCGCCTGCAGCAGCTGGTGCGCGGCGATGAAGGCTTTCTGCTGGCGCTTGGCTACTCGACCCAGCGCGGCTACGGCCGCACCCATCCCTTCGCCGGGGAGATCCGCACCGGCTACCTCAGCGTCAGCATCTGTCCGGAAGAGCTCGATTTCGAGCTGGAGATCGGCGAAGTGCTGCTGACCGAATGTGAAATGGTCAACGGCTTCACCACCCAGGGCAGAGAGGCGCCGCACTTTACCCGCGGCTACGGGCTGGTATTTGGCCGCGCCGAGCGTAAGGCGATGGCGATGGCGCTGGTGGATCGCGCGCTGCAAACCCGCGAGCACGACGAGCGCGTCACCAGCCCGGCGCAGGACGAGGAGTTTGTGCTGGCGCACGCCGATAACGTCGAGGCCGCCGGCTTCGTCTCTCACCTTAAACTGCCGCACTACGTCGATTTTCAGGCGGAGCTGGCGCTGCTGAAGCGCCTGCGTCAGGAGCACGAGGAGCGCAATCATGGCTGAACTGAGCGGCTATAACCCCGGCTATCTCGACGAGCAGACCAAGCGCACCATCCGCCGCGCCATCCTGAAAGCGGTGGCGATCCCCGGCTATCAGGTGCCGTTCGCCGGACGGGAGATGCCGATGCCCTACGGCTGGGGCACCGGCGGCATTCAGATCACCGCCAGCGTTATCGGCGACGCCGACGTGCTGAAGGTGATCGATCAGGGCGCGGACGACACCACCAACGCGGTGTCGATCCGCCGTTTCTTTCAGCGCGTCAGCGGCGCGGCGACCACCGAGCGCACCACCGACGCCACCCTGATCCAGACGCGCCACCGCATCCCGGAGACGCCGCTGGCGGAGGATCAGATCCTGATTTTCCAGGTGCCGATCCCTGAACCGCTGCGCTTTATTGAGCCGCGCGAAACGGAAACCCGCACCATGCACGCGCTGGAGGAGTATGGCGTGATGCAGGTGAAGCTCTATGAAGATATCGCGCGCTACGGCCATATCGCCACCACCTACGCCTATCCGGTCAAGGTTAACGATCGCTACGTGATGGACCCGTCGCCGATCCCGAAATTCGATAACCCGAAGATGCATATGATGCCCGCGCTGCAGCTGTTCGGCGCAGGCCGTGAAAAGCGTATCTATGCGCTGCCGCCCTATACCAAAGTCGAGAGCCTCGACTTCGAGGACCACCCCTTTACCGTGCAGCAGTGGGAGGAGCCCTGCGCCCTGTGCGGTTCGCGCCACAGCTATCTCGACGAAGTGGTGATGGATGATCGGGGCACGCGTCTTTTTGTCTGCTCCGACACCGACTTTTGCCATCAGCAGCAGGAACAGCAACATGCACAGTGAACAGCCGCTGCTTGCGGTTAATAACCTGACGCACCTCTACGCGCCGGGCAAAGGCTTCGAAGCCGTGAGTTTCGATCTCTATCCCGGCGAAGTGCTGGGCATCGTCGGCGAGTCCGGCTCCGGCAAAACCACGCTGCTGCGCAGCCTCTCCGCGCGCCTGACGCCGCAGCAGGGCAGCATTCTCTACCGCCAGCGCGACCTCTACGCACTGTCGGAGAGCGATCGCCGCCGCCTGCTGCGGACCGAATGGGGCGTGGTGCATCAGCACCCCCTTGACGGGCTGCGCCCCCAGGTCACCGCGGGCGGCAATATCGGCGAGCGGCTGATGGCGGTAGGCAACCGCCACTACGGCGATATCCGCGCCCAGGCGGGCCGCTGGCTGCAGGAGGTGGAGATCGCCGCCAGCCGCATCGACGATCTGCCCACCACCTTTTCCGGCGGCATGCAGCAGCGCCTGCAGATCGCCCGCAACTTGGTTACCCAGCCGAAGCTGGTGTTTATGGACGAGCCGGCCGGCGGGCTGGACGTGTCGGTGCAGGCGCGCCTGCTCGATCTGCTGCGCACCCTGGTGCGCGAGCTGAATCTGGCGGTGATTATTGTCACCCACGATCTCGGCGTGGCGCGCCTGCTGGCGCACCGGCTGCTGGTGATGAAGCAGGGCCGCGTGGTGGAGAGCGGCCTGACCGACCGCGTGCTGGACGATCCTCACCATCCCTATACCCAGCTGCTGGTTTCATCGGTGCTCAACTAATGACGGATAACCCCATGAACATACAACTGCGCGTCGAGAATCTGTGCAAAACCTTTGTGCTGCACAACCAGGGAGGGGCTGAACTGCCGGTTTTGCAAAACGCTTCGCTTGAGGTGGCTGCGGGGGAAGTGGTGGTGCTGCACGGCCGCTCCGGCAGCGGCAAATCGACGCTGCTGCGCGCGCTCTACGGCAACTATCAGGCCAACAGCGGCCATATCTGGCTGCGCCACGACGGCGCATGGATCGATATGGCGCACGCCCCGGCGCGTCAAATGCTGGCGATGCGCCGCGACACCCTCGGCTGGGTCAGTCAGTTTCTGCGCGTGATCCCGCGCGTCCCGACGCTGGAAATCGTGATGCAGCCGCTGCTGGAGCGCGGCGTGGCGCGCGCCTTTTGCGAGAAGCGCGCAAAAGAGTTGCTGACGCGGCTTAACGTGCCGTCGCGCCTCTGGTCGCTGGCCCCCTCGACCTTCTCCGGCGGTGAGCAGCAGCGCGTCAATATCGCGCGCGGCTTTATCGCCGACTATCCGGTGCTGCTGCTGGACGAGCCGACCGCCTCGCTGGATAAGACCAACAGCACAGCGGTGGTGGAGCTGATCGAGCAGGCGCGCGCGCGCGGCGCGGCGATTGTCGGCATTTTTCACGATGAAGCGGTGCGCGAACGGGTGGCGGATCGCCTGCACGTTATGCAGCCGGTTAACAGCGGAGCGGAAGCATGATTATCAACCATGTTCACCTGATTCTGGAAAATGAGCTGGTGGCGGGATCGCTGGAGATACGTGACGGCCTGATCGCCAGCTTTAGCGAAACCCCGAGCCGCCAGCCCGGCGCGCTGGACGGCGAGGGCGGCTATCTGCTGCCCGGCCTGGTGGAGCTGCACACCGACAATCTCGATAAGTTTTTCGCCCCGCGGCCGAAGGTGGACTGGCCCGCCCACTCGGCGATGAGCAGCCACGACGCACTCATGGTGGCCAGCGGCATCACCACGGTGCTGGACGCCATCGGCGTCGGCGACGTGCGCGACGGCGGCCATCGTCTCGATAACCTGAGCAAAATGATCAACGCCATCCGCGACAGCAACCGCAAAGGGTTGAACCGCGCCGAGCATCGGCTCCACCTGCGCTGCGAGCTGCCGCATCACGCCACGCTGCCGCTGTTCGAGGCGCTGATGAGCACCCCGGAGCTGTCGCTGGTGTCGCTGATGGATCACTCGCCGGGCCAGCGGCAGTACGCCTCGCTGGAGAAGTACCGCGAATATTACCAGGGCAAATACGCGCTCAACGACCAGCAGATGGATGCCTTTGAGCAGGAGCAGCTGACGCTGGCGGCACAGTGGTCGCAGCCGAACCGCGAGGGGATCGCCGCGCTCTGCCGCGCGCGCAATATCGCCATTGCCAGCCACGACGACGCCACCGAGGCGCACGTTGAGGAGTCGCACGGCGTCGGCAGCGCCATCGCCGAGTTTCCGACCACGCTGGCGGCGGCGCGCGCCTCGCGCGCCAGAGGGATGCAGATCCTGATGGGCGCGCCCAATATCGTGCGCGGCGGCTCTCACTCCGGCAACGTCGCCGCCTGGGCGCTGGCGGCGGAGGGGCTGCTCGATATTCTCTCCTCCGACTACTATCCGGCATCGCTGCTCGACGCGGCGTTCCGCCTCGCCGCCGACGAGCGTAATCCGCTTATGCTGCCGCAGGCGTTGGCGCTGGTGACGTGCAATCCGGCGCGCGCCCTCGGCCTGACGGATCGCGGCACGATCGCCGAAGGCCGCCGCGCCGATCTGGTGCTGGCGCATACCGACCACGGCCATCCGCATATTCGTCACGTCTGGTCGCAGGGCAGGCAGGTCTACTGATGGCGCGCCTGATCTGGCTTATCGGGCCGTCAGGCTCGGGCAAAGACAGCCTGCTCAACGCGCTGCGCGAAGCGCCGCCGCCCAATCTGCTGATCGCGCATCGCTATATCACGCGGGCGGCGGACGCGGGCGGCGAGAACCATATCGCCCTGACCGAAGCGGAGTTTACGCGCCGCGCGGCGCAGGGGCTGTTTGCCCTGCGCTGGACGGCGCACGGCCTGCACTACGGCCTCGGGCTGGAGATCGACCTCTGGCTGGCGCGCGGCCACCAGGTGCTGGTCAACGGCTCGCGCCACCATCTGCCGCAGGCGCAGGCGCGCTACGGCGCGCGGCTGCTGCCGCTCTGCCTGACGGTGGCGCCGGAGGTGCTGGCGGCGCGTCTGCGCCAGCGCGGGCGGGAGAGCGAGAGCGATATCGCGCGGCGGCTGGATCGCGCTGCGCACGCGCCGCCGGCGGGCTGCTACCTGCTGAACAACAACGGCGCGCTGTCGCAGACCCTGCTGCAGCTGCGCCAGCTGCTGGAGCCGCTGCCATGAAGCTGACCTTTCTTGGTACCGGCGGGGTGACCGCCGCGCCGCTTTTCGGCTGCGACTGCGCCGCCTGCATGCGGGCGCGCGCCGACGCCAAAAGGCGACGCGCCCCCTGCAGCGCGCTGATCGAGGTGGGCGGCGAGCGCATCCTGCTCGACGCCGGACTGCCGCTGCTGGCGGAGCGCTTCGCGCCCGGCGAGCTGTCGCGCATTTTGCTGACCCACTACCATATGGATCACGTACAGGGGCTGTTCGCGCTGCGCTGGGGGCTGGGGGCGGCGATCCCCGTCTGGGGGCCGCCGGACGAGCGGGGCTGCGACGATCTCTTTAAGCATCCCGGCCTGCTCGATTTTCGCCCGTCGCTGACGCCCTTTGTGCCGCATCTTTTCGGCGCGCTGCAGGTGACGCCGCTGCCGCTGCAGCACTCAAAGCTGACGCACGGCTACCTGTTTGACTGGCACGGCGCGCGGCTCGCCTGGCTGTGCGATACCTGCGGCCTGCCGCCCGACACCGACGATTTTCTCACCGGCCAGCGCATCGATGAGCTGGTGATCGACTGCAACGATCCGCCGTCGCCCGCTGCGCGCAACCATAACGATCTGACGCGCGCGCTGGCGATTGTCGAGCGGCTTGCGCCGCGGCGCGCCTGGCTGACGCATCTGTCGCATCAGATGGATAACTGGTTTGCAAACAATCCTTTGCCTCCGTCTCTCTTCGCGGCTGCCGACGGCCTAACGCTGTCGCTGAGCGCGGACGACCCTGTCACCGTTTGATCATCTCGCTGTCATCAGAGAGTCATCACGCCGGGCCGTAATAGGCGTCAACTTACACCTTGTCAACGCATACGGAGTGAATCATGGCACAGGCACTGTTAAGAACCGTGGTGGACAACAGCAGCGCGCCCCTTAGCCCGCCAGCAGAGAAGGTGCTGTCGGTGCAGGGGCTGGGCAAGCGCTGGGGCGAGAACCGCGTGCTGGACAATGTCAGTTTTGATCTGCATGCGGGAGAAATGGTCGCCGTAATCGGCCGCTCGGGCGCAGGCAAATCGACGCTGCTGCATATGCTTAACGGCACCATCGACGCCTCTGAAGGGGCGGTTTACAGCCTGCGCAACGGCGAAGCCGAGCGCAACCTGCTGACCCTCAGCAGCCGTCAGCTGCGGCAGTGGCGCAGCGAATGCGGCATGATTTTTCAGGACTTCTGCCTGGTGCCGCGCCTCGATGTGCTGACCAACGTGCTGCTGGGCCGTCTTAGCCAGACCTCAACGCTGAAATCCTTTTTTAAAGTCTTCTCTGACAGCGACCGCGCCCATGCTATCGAACTGCTGCAGTGGATGAATATGCTGCCGCAGGCGCTGCAGCGCGCCGAGAACCTGTCGGGCGGGCAGATGCAGCGCGTGGCCATCTGCCGCGCCCTGATGCAGAACCCGAAAATCCTGCTGGCCGACGAGCCGGTGGCGTCGCTCGATCCCAAAAATACCAAACGCATCATGGATGTGCTGCGCCAGGTCAGCGAGCAGGGCATCAGCGTGATGGTAAACCTCCATTCGGTTGAGCTGGTGAAAAGCTACTGCACGCGCGTCATCGGTATTCAGCGCGGCAAAGTGCTGTTCGACGGCCATCCGGCGCACCTGACCGACAGCCTGCTGCAACAGCTCTACGGCGATGAAATCAATCAGCTTCACTAACCTCCACGGCAAGAGACAAAACTCGAATGAAACTGACTTTATTAGCATTACTGACCAGCGTAGTGACCTTTGGCGTGAACGCAGCGGATGCACCGAAAGAGCTGAATCTGGGCATTCTCGGCGGGCAGAACGCCACCCAGCAGATTGGCGATAACCAGTGCGTGAAGGACTTTTTTGATAAGGAACTCAACGTCGACACGAAGCTGCGCAACTCCTCCGACTACGCCGGCGTTATTCAGGGACTGCTGGGCGGCAAGATCGATATGGTGCTGAGCATGTCGCCTGCCTCTTACGCCTCGGTCTACCTGCAGGATGCCAAAGCTGTGGATATCGTCGGCATTCTGGTGGATGACAAAGATGGCTCGAAAGGCTATCACTCGGTGGTGATTGTGAAAAACAGCAGCCCCTATAAGAAGCTGGAAGACCTGAAGGGCAAATCCTTTGGCATGGCCGACCCGGACTCCACCTCCGGCTTCCTGATGCCGAACCAGGCGTTTAAAAAGCAGTTCGGCGGCAGCGTGGATGACAAGTACAACGGCTTCTTCTCCAGCGTGACCTTTTCCGGCGGCCACGAGCAGGACATCCTCGGCGTGCTGAACAATCAGTTCGACGGCGCGGTGACCTGGAGTTCGCTGGTGGGCGACTATAACAGCGGCTACAGCGCTGGCGCCTTTGGTCGCCTGATCCGCATGGATCACCCCGATCTGATGAAGCAGATCCGCATTATCTGGCAGTCGCCGCTGATCCCCAACGGCCCGCTGCTGGTGAGCAATAAGTTGCCCGCCGATTTCAAACAGAAAGTGGTCGAGACGATTAAGAAGCTGGATAAAGAGCAGCACGCCTGCTTCGTGAAGGCCGTGGGCGGCGCGCAGCATATTGGCCCGGCGTCAGTGGCGGACTATCAGAATATTATCGATATGAAGCGCGATCTGGCGAAAGGGCAGCGCGGCTAAGGGCGTTACCCGGCGCTGATGCGGGTAACAGGGTGAGATCGCAAAGACGCAGGGGAGGGCATCCCTGCCGGCCAGGCCCGCGCGGATACGCACCTCATCCTTGAGGTGCGCCCGTTACCGGGCCAGCGCGCTGCGCTGTTCAACAACGCTCGCGGCGTTTTTGTCCCTGCGCGGGCCGCGTTGCTCTTCTCACCCTGTACCCCGCTGAGTAAGCCGATCTGCGGCCTGAGAATCTGCCTGTTGCACGCTCAAAATTCTTTTATTACGCAGGAATCTACTTTTGACTGACTTCGAACGCTACTACCAACGCATCCGCAGCCAGCAGAAACGCGACACGCTGCTCTGGTCGCTGGTGCTGGTGACGCTCTACCTCGTCGCAGGCAACCTGTCAGAGTTCAGCCTGACCACGCTGTGGCTATCGCTGCCGCACTTCTTCGACTACCTGTGGCAAACCCTGCCGGTGCTGCACGTCGCCACGCTGTTCGACGGCGTGAAGACCGAAGGATCGCTCGCTTACTGGGGCTACCGCCTCCATTTCCAGCTGCCGCTCATCTGGGAAACCCTGCAGCTGGCGCTGGCATCCACCGTTGTGGCGGTCTGTATCGCCGCCGTGCTGGCCTTTTTTGCCGCCGATAACACCCAAACCCCGCCTGGTTTGCGCGTTGCCATTCGCGCCTTTGTCGCCTTTTTGCGCACCATGCCGGAGCTGGCCTGGGCGGTGATGTTCGTGATGGCGTTCGGTATCGGCGCCATTCCCGGCTTCCTCGCGCTGGCGCTGCACACCATCGGCAGCCTGACCAAACTCTTCTACGAGGCGATTGAAAGCGCCTCCGATAAGCCAGTGCGCGGGCTGGCCGCCTGCGGCGCCAGCAAGCTGCAGCGCATGCGCTTCGCCTTCTGGCCACAGGTGAAGCCGATCTTTCTCTCCTACAGCTTTATGCGGCTGGAGATCAACTTTCGCTCATCAACCATTCTGGGGCTGGTGGGCGCGGGCGGCATCGGCCAGGAGCTGATGACCAATATCAAACTCGATCGTTACGATCAGGTCAGCATCACGCTGCTGCTGATTATCCTGGTGGTGTCGCTGCTGGACAGCTGTTCCGGCCGGCTGCGCCGCCGCGTCGTGGAGGGAGCATCATGATGTCGCTGGCGCCGGATATCGGCAAAATCAGACGGGAAAATGGCGCGCTGTTCGCCGCGCAGCCGCGCTATTTGCGGCGACTCGCGCTGGCGGCGGCGGCCATTCTGCTTTACTACCTCTACTTCTTTGAGTTTTACGGCATTGAGTGGAGCCGCGCCGCGCTGGGCGCCCAGCAGCTGGGACGCTATTTTCTGCGTATGTTCGTCTGGCACGATTTTGTTAACTGGCCGTTTGGCTACTATTTCTCACAAATCGGTATCACGCTGGCGATCGTTTTCGCCGGGACGCTGACCGCGTCCCTTATCGCGCTGCCGCTCTCGTTTTTCGCCGCGCGCAACGTGATGCACGACCGCGCCATGCGGCCCATCGCCTGGGCGGTGCGTCGCCTGCTCGATCTGCTGCGCGGCATCGATATGGCGATATGGGGGCTGATTTTTGTGCGCGCCGTCGGCATGGGGCCGCTGGCGGGCGTGCTGGCGATTGTGATGCAGGATGTCGGCCTGCTGGGCAAGCTCTACTCGGAAGGGCACGAGGCGGTAGAGCGCTCGCCGAGCCGCGGTCTGAGTGCGGTCGGCGCCAACAGCCTGCAGAAGCACCGCTTCGGCATCTTTACCCAGTCGTTTCCCCATTTCCTGGCGCTCAGCCTCTATCAGATCGAATCCAATACCCGCTCGGCGGCGGTGCTGGGCTTTGTCGGCGCGGGCGGCGTCGGGCTGGTCTACGCCGAGAATATGCGCCTGTGGAACTGGGACGTGGTGATGTTTTTAACCCTGATCCTCGTGGCGGTGGTGATGATTATGGATGCGCTCTCCAGCCGCCTGCGCAAGCGCTATATCAGCGGCAAGCCGGTGCCGCTCTGGCAGCCTGCCGCGCGCGACTGAGACGCTCGCTGCGCTGCCAGGCGCGCGCCAGCGCCTGCGCCAGCTGCGCGCTGCGCCAGGGTTTTGCCAGCCGCTCGCACAGCGGCAGCGCCACCGGCTGCAGGCGCAGATCCTGCCCGCTGATCAGCAGCGTCGCCAGCTGCGGCCACTGCTGCTGCGCCTGGCGGATCACCTCGGCGCCGTTCAGCCCGCCGGGCAGCATCAGATCGCTGATCAGCAGATCGATATCGGGGGTCTGGCGCAGCAGCGCCAGCGCCTCTTCGCCGCTGGCGCACTCCAGCGTCACGTAGCCAAGCTGGTGCAGATGCTCGCACAGCGTCTGGCGCACCGCCGGTTCGTCATCCAGCACCAGAATCAGCTTATCGCACGGGGCGGATGGCACCACCGGCGCGGCTGGCGCGGGGGCGACGGCGCTCTCTGGGGCGCGCGGCAGCAGCAGACGCACGGTGGTTCCCTGGCCGGGCGCGGTGTCGATCTCAATCTGGCCCCCTGACTGGCGCACAAAGCCATACACCATCGACAGCCCCAGCCCGCTGCCGCTGCCGGTCTCTTTGGTGGTGAAAAAGGGCTCGAACACCTGTGCCCGCACCTCTGGCGTCATGCCGCAGCCCTGGTCGATCACCTCAATCACTACGCGCTCGCCCTGTTCGCGCTGCTGGCTGGCGATGCGCAGGCGGATCTCGCCGCTTTTTTGCTGCATGGCGTCGCGCGCGTTCACCACCAGATTCATCAGTGCGTTCTCCAGCTGACTGGCGTCGATCCAGGCGAGCCAGCCGGGCCGCGGCGCCTCGACCGTCAGGCGCTGGCCGGGCAGCAGCGAGTGCTGCAGCAGGTTCTGCAGCTCCTCCACCAGCTGCGTCACCGACACGGCGCGCGGATGCAGCGCCTGCTTGCGCGAAAAGGCCAGTAGCCGCTGGGTGAGCAGGGCGGCGCGATCCGCTGCCTGACGGGCGCGGTCGATGCGGCTCGCCAGGCTGCCCGGCGGCAGCTGCCCCTGGGTCAGCGCCAGGCTGCCGATAATCACCGCCAGCAGGTTATTGAAGTCGTGTGCGATACCGCCGGTCAGCTGGCCAACCGCTTTCATCTTCTGGCTGTGTACCAGCGCCTCCTCCAGCGCCTTGCGCGCGGTGCGCTCCAGCACGGTATTGACGATGCCGCGACGCGGCACCGGGCTAAAGCGCAGCTCCAGCGTGCGGCCATCCGCCAGCCGCACCTCCTGCGGCTCGCCCGGATGCTGCAGATCCACGCCCACCCGCTTCAGCAGCTGGCGATAGTGCAGGCCGCGATGCAGCGCCTGCTCGGGCAGCCCCAGCAGCTGGGGATACTGCGCATTCCACACCACCAGCTGGCCGTGGTTATCAAACAGCGCAAAGCCGTCGCGCATCGCCAGAAAGGTGGACTCAAGCTGACTGCTCTTCTCTTTGAGCAGGCGGGAGGTGTGCGCCAGCGACGCGGTATTGCGGGCGAAAACGTTAAAGGCGCGCGCCAGATCGCCCAGTTCGTCGCGCCGCTGCAGACCCGGCACCGCAACGCGCTTCTCTCCCTGCGCCAGCCGCGTCATGGCGTCGGCGATGGCGGTCAGGCTGGAGCCGAGATTGCGGTAGATATAGATCCCGGCATAGCCGGTGATCGCCAGCGCCAGCAGGGCGAACAGCGCGATAAACAGGATCACCGAGTTGAGTTCGCGGTGGGTTTCCGCGCTGCGCATTTCGCTCTGCTGCGCCACCTGCTGCACGCAGGCGGTGATGTCGTCGTTGAGCGCCGCCACCAGCGCTTTGATGCGGTAGGTGGAATAGGCGATAGCCAGATCGTTCTCCGCCAGCCGATCCGCCAGCGGCCGCAGCGACTGCTGGGTCGCGATCAGGCGGGCGATTTTCTCATCCAGCACCACCTCGCCCGCCTCTGGCCGCCAGGCTGCCATCACCTGCTGCAGCTGATCGACCACCGCAACCGGGGACGGGGTGCGGATCGCCGCCGCCAGCAAGCGCTCGGTCTGCTGGCGCAGCGCCGCCGGAGGGCCGCGCCGCACCGCGAGCTGGTTAATATGGTCAAGCAGCAGCTGCGACTGCCACAGGCCGCTGAGCAGGGCGTTGCGCTGCAGGTGGCGCTGATGGCCGTTGATCAGCAGCTGCGTGATGGTCTGCTCCAGCATCAGGCTGCGCGCGCGAATGCGCGCCACCCGCGCCGTCTGACGCGCGGCAAGCGGCGCCGAGGCAAGCAGCGACAGCGACTGCTGCAGCGCCTGTTGCGTCTGCTGCAGTCGCTGCGATTCGCTCTGATACTCAAGCGCGCCCACCACCTGCGACAGGCGCACCGCCGCCGTGGCGACGCTGGCGGTATCGCGCGCCAGCGCCAGGCTGGCGCTCATATCGCTCAGGGTTTGCGCCTGCGCCTGCTCCTGAATGCGCCCGGCGTGGCGAAAGCCGAGTATCGCTACCGCACTCACCATCAGCGTGACGCACACCACCAGCAGGTTAAACAGCAGCAGGCGGCCGCGCGCGCCCGCCTGCCAGAGATGTTGATGCCGCATATCGCGCCTCCGCCCGCCCTCAGTGAGGCGAGTATAGGGCGCGGCCCGGGCGCATTTATGACAAATATGAACGGCCGCTGACATTTTCCATTTATCTGGCGTTGCTTTACTCAGCCCTAACCACGGTTATCTGGAGCGGCCCATGACAGCCACACCGATTCTGCAAATGCGCGAAATCACGCGGCGCTTCGGCCAGTTTTATGCGCTTAAGGGCGTCGATCTGACGGTCTATGCTGGCGAAATCCACGCGCTGATGGGGGAGAACGGCGCAGGCAAAAGTACCCTGATGAAGATCCTCGCCGGCGCCTACAGCGCCACCAGCGGTGAGATCCTGATCGACGGTCGCCCCTGTGTGATCAGAGGGCCGAAAGAGGCGCTGGCGGCAGGCATTACCCTGATTTATCAGGAGATCAATCTGGCCCCCAACCTCACGGTGGCGGAGAACATCTTTCTCGGCAGCGAAATCACGCGCGGCGGGCTGATTCGGCGTCGCCAGATGGCCGAGGAGGCGCAGCAGGTGATCGATCGGCTCGGCGCGCAGTTTAGCGCCACCGACCGCGTCAGCCGCCTCAGCATTGCCGAACAGCAGCAGGTTGAGATCGCCCGCGCGCTGCACCGCCACAGCCGCATTCTGGTGATGGATGAACCCACCGCCGCGCTGAGCAACCGCGAAACCGAGCAGCTGTTCGCGCTCATCAAGCGCCTGCGCGCGGAAGGCATGGCGATTATCTATATCAGCCATCGTATGGCGGAGGTCTATGAGCTCTCCGATCGCGTCAGCGTGCTGCGCGACGGGCAGTATGTCGGCAGCCTGACCCGCGACACGCTTAACGCCAGCGAGCTGGTGCGCATGATGGTGGGCCGTCCGCTCAGCGATCTCTTTAACAAGGATCGCACCATCCCGTTCGGCGATATTCGCCTGGCGGTCAATCACCTCACCGACGGCGGCAAGGTGCGGCCGAGCAGCCTGGCGGTGCGCGCCGGCGAGATCGTCGGGCTCGCCGGGCTGGTGGGTGCAGGACGCAGCGAGCTGGCGCAGCTGATTTTTGGCGTGCGTAAGCCGAGCGGCGGCGAGATCTGGATTGACGGGCAGCAGGTGACAATCCATTCGCCGCGCGACGCCATTGCGCGTGGCATCGGCTTTCTCACTGAAAACCGCAAAGAGCAGGGGCTGTTTCTGGAGATGGCGGCGCAGGAGAACATTGTGATGGCGACGCTGGAGCGCGACGCCAGCTACGGGCTGCTTAACCGACGCAAAGGCAGAAAGATCGCCGGCGACGCCATCGCCACGCTTAACATCCGCGTGCCGCATGCGCAGGTGCGGGCGGGGGGCCTCTCCGGCGGCAACCAGCAGAAGCTGCTGATTTCGCGCTGGGTATCGATTGGGCCGCGCATCCTGATCCTCGATGAGCCGACGCGCGGCGTCGACGTCGGCGCCAAAAGCGAAATCTACCGCATGATGAACCAGATGGCGCAGCAGGGGGTGGCGATCCTGATGATCTCCAGCGAGCTGCCGGAAGTGGTCGGCATGAGCGATCGGGTTTATGTGATGCGCGAAGGCACCATCGCCGGTGAGCTGGATAAAGAGCAGATCAGCCAGGAAAACATAATGACGCTGGCCACCGGGGCGCATACCGCCTCGCCGCTGGAAATATAAGGAGAAGAGAGCGATGACAGAAACCACGCGGGCGAAACCGCCCACCGTTAAGCGGGCGCTGATAGGCGACATGCTGCAAACCGTCGGCATTCTGCCGATTCTGGTGCTGATTGTGGTGGTGTTCGGCTTTGTCGCGCCGAACTTCTTCACCGAGGGCAATCTGCTCAATATTACCCGCCAGGCCTCGATTAATATCGTACTGGCGGCCGGTATGACCTTTGTGATCCTCACCGGCGGCATCGACCTTTCGGTGGGCTCAATGCTGGGCACCACGGCGGTGGTGGCGATGGTTGCCTCGCTCGATCCCATGCTCGCCGGCATGACTATCCCCATGGCGCTCGGCGCTGGCCTGGTGATGGGGCTGTTTAACGGCATACTGGTCGCCTGGGCCGGCTTGCCGCCTTTTATCGTTACCCTTGGCACCTATACGGCGCTGCGCGGCGCCGCCTATCTGCTGGCAAACGGCACCACGGTGATTAACTCCGATATCAGCTTTGAATGGATAGGCAACGGCTATCTCGGCCCGGTGCCCTGGCTGATCGTTATCGCCTTCGCGGTGATCGCCGTCTGCTGGTTTATCCTGCGCCGCACCACGCTGGGCGTTCATATCTACGCGGTGGGCGGCAATATGCAGGCGGCGCGTCTCACCGGGATTAAAGTCAGCGCGGTACTGCTGTTCGTTTACGCCATGAGCGGGCTGCTCTCCGGGCTAGGCGGGCTGATGTCGGCGTCGCGTCTCTATAGCGCCAACGGCAACCTCGGCGTCGGCTATGAACTGGACGCCATCGCCGCGGTGATCCTCGGCGGCACCAGCTTCGTCGGCGGCATCGGCACCATTACCGGCACCCTGATCGGCGCGCTGATTATCGCCACGCTCAACAACGGCATGACGCTGATGGGGGTCTCCTATTTCTGGCAGTTGGTGATCAAAGGCGCGGTGATCATTATTGCGGTGCTGATCGACAAATATCGCACCCGGCACCACGTCTCCTGAGCGCGGCGCCCTCTTTTTACCCTCCGCCATTCAGCCGTTGGCGATTCTAATAACAGCAGGAGAAGGTCTATGCGTTTTAATCCGATCGTAACCGGGCTGCTGGCGGCAACGCTGTTCAGCGCCTCCTTCGCCCAGGCGAAAGATCTTAAATCCATCGGCGTCACCGTCGGCGATCTCGCCAACCCGTTTTTCGTGCAGATTACCAAAGGCGCGGAGATGAAAGCGCGTGAGCTGGCGGGCGACAAGGTCAACGTGACGCTGGTCTCCAGCGGCTACGATCTGGGCCAGCAGGTGGCGCAGATCGATAACTTTATCGCGGCGAAAGTCGACATGATTATTCTGAACGCCGCCGATTCCAAAGGCATCGCGCCGGCGGTGAAACGCGCCCGCGACGCTGGCATCGTGGTGGTGGCGGTCGACGTGGCGGCTGACGGCGCCAACGCTACCATTACCTCAGACAACACCCAGGCGGGGGAGATGGCCTGTAAATATATCGCCGATCGCCTGAAGGAGAAGGGCAACGTATTGATTATCAATGGCCCGCCGGTTTCCGCCGTGCAGAACCGGGTTGAGGGCTGTATGACCGAGCTGAAACGCCATCCTGAGATCAAGCTGCTCTCCTGGAACCAGAACGCCAAGGGCAGCCGTGAAGGGGGGCTGGAAGTGATGACGGGTCTGCTGTCGGCCAATCCGAAGGTGGATGCGGTGTTCGCTATCAACGATCCCACGGCGATCGGTGCCGATCTGGCGGCGAAACAGGCACAGCGCAACGAATTCTTTATTGTCGGCGTCGACGGATCGCCCGACGGCGAAGAGGCGCTGAAGCGTAAGAACTCGCTGTTCGTCGCTACGCCGGCGCAGGATCCACAGGTGATGGCGGCAAAAGCGGTGGAGATCGGCTATGACATTCTGCAGGGCAAACCGGCACCCGATAAGCCGGTGCTGATCCCGGTTTCCCTGATCGATCGCGACAATGTGGGCAGCTACAAAGGCTGGACGGTGAAATAGCGCCGGGCGCGCGCCCGGCTGTTCGCCCCGTCAGGCGCTCAGCCGGACGGCTTCCGGACGCGTCACATCGGCGGAAAAGACATAGCCGAGGCCGCGAATAGTGCGGATCAAACTGGGCTGATGCGGATTCGTTTCGATTTTGCGCCGCAGCCGCATTATCAGCACGTCGATGGTGCGATCGAAAACGTCCAGGCTTTCGCCGTGGGTCAGCTCCAGCAGCTGATCGCGCGTCAGCACCTTGCGCGCGTGGCGCACCAGCGCGCGCAGCAGCGCATATTCGCCCTGCGTCAGCGGCACCGCTTCGCGCTGCGGATTGAGCAGCTGACAGCGCGCCTCATCCAGCTGCCAGCCGTTAAAGCGCCAGCCGCTCTCCACCGTCTCCGGCGATATCAGCCGTCCGCCGCGCCGCAGCGCCGCGCGCGCTCTCGCCACCACCACGCGCGGATTAAAAGGCTTGGCGATATAGTCATCCGCGCCCATCTCCAGCCCGACCACCATTTCCGCTTCGGAGCCCATGCCGGTCAGCATGATCACCAGCAGATCGGGGCGCTGGCGCTGCAGCTGTTGCAGCACCAGCAGGCCGTTGGTATCGGGCAGCATCATATCCAGCATCACCAGCGCGATATCGCCGTGCTGCGCCAGCAGCGCCGGCGCGTCCCGGCCATAGTGGCAGCAGTAAACGCTAAACTGTTGCGCATTCAGCACATCCTGCAGCAGTTCGCAGACGGCTTTATCATCATCGATAACCAGAATGGCGGGCTTCATGCAGGGCGACCTCAAGGTTAAAAAAAGGTTAACAAGAGTGTACACGGCGCGATTTGCGCCGCCCTGACAAGCGATGGAAACGTGAGCGATATCGCCCTCGGCTTTGCTGAAGCGTGCGTTGGCGCAGAATTTTGCGCAGCGCAGAGGGGGCGATGAAAACGATTGCGCGGAAGCGGGGCAATGCACCATAATCGCGCCTTGTTTTGGTTCAGATTTCTCTTAGAAAATGCCGGGCCTGGCGAGGTAAACGATTGCGTTTCCCGCTGGCATAGCGCTTGCTATGACTTCAGGCCTTATGGAGATTCAGGGCGTGACGACAGCGTCCGTCAGCATGCAGCGGCGCGTCGTGCGGTACCACAATAATCAGCATGTAACCCACACTGGCAAGTGAGAACGCGCATTCGTGCCGTCTCCGCTCTTGAGAGATGATGATGTTAGAAAAACTATTCAAGCTAAAAGCGCATAACACGACGGTTCGCACCGAAGTGGTCGCCGGGATCACCACCTTCCTGGCGATGGCCTATATCCTGTTTGTTAACCCCAGCATTTTGGGCGCAACCGGGATGGATAAAGGCGCGGTGTTCGTTGCCACCTGTCTGGCGGCGGCGATCGGATCGGTACTGATGGGGCTGATCGCCAACTACCCGATCGCGCTGGCGCCCGGCATGGGGCTGAACGCCTTCTTCACCTATACCGTCGTGCTGCATATGGGTTACACCTGGCAAATCGCGCTGGGCGCGGTGTTTTTGTCGGCGGTGATCTTCTTCGCACTGTCGATTTTTAAAATTCGCGAGTGGATTATCGCCAGCATTCCGCTGCCGCTGCGCGCCGGGATTGCGGCGGGCATCGGGCTGTTCCTGGCGCTGATCGCGCTGGAAGGCGCGGGCATCGTGGTGGATAACCCGGCAACGCTGGTTGGTCTGGGCGATCTCACGAAGCCGGGCCCGCTGCTGGCGCTGCTGGGCTTTGTGGTGATTGTGGTGCTGGAGGCACGTCGCGTCACCGGCGCGGTGCTGATTGGCATCCTGCTGATCACCTTTATTTCGATGGGCATCGGCCTGTCGCCCTTTGCTGGCATCTTCTCCGCGCCGCCCTCTATCGCGCCTACCTTTATGCAGCTGGATATCGCCGGCGCCTTTAACGTCGGCCTGGTTAGCGTGATTTTCGCCTTTCTGTTTGTCGACGTGTTCGACAATACCGGCACGCTGCTGGGAGTGACTAAACGCGCCGGGCTGGCGGACGAGCAGGGCAATATCCCGAAGATGGGGCGCGCGCTGGTGGCCGATAGCGCCGCGGCGCTGTTTGGCTCGCTGCTCGGTACCTCGACCACCACCAGCTATGTGGAATCTGCAGCTGGCGTGAGCGCGGGCGGACGCACCGGCTTAACGGCGGTCGTGGTCGCTATCCTGTTCCTGCTGGCGCTGTTTTTCTCGCCGCTGGCGGGCAGCGTTCCGGTCTACGCGACGGCGCCGGCGCTGCTGTTTGTCGCGGTGCTGATGACCTCCGGGCTGGCGGAGATTGACTGGAAAGATATTACTACCGCGGCGCCGGTCACCGTTACCGCGCTGACCATGCCGCTGACTTACTCCATCGCCAACGGCATCGCCTTCGGCTTTATCACCTGGACCGTGGTGAAGCTGCTGAGCGGCCGCACGAAAGAGATTAATGCGGCGCTGGTGATCCTTTCACTGCTGTTCGTGATCAAGCTGGGCTGGCTCAGCGCCTGATAGCGATCGCCGCGCCGGCGCAGGCTGGTGCGGTTTTATCCTTTTACTGCGCGCAAGACGTAAACCGTCTTGCGCGCATTTTTTTGTCCTGCTCCTGTATGTTTGCGTAGCGGCTTCCAGAATGGGTCAGAAAGGGTGTTAACTCTGCTGGCGCAGCGCTACCCTGCCAGCGCTAATTCGAGAGGCGCATCAATCGCCATTTATAACGGAATTAGCGGAACGGGGAATGTTTACTGGGCGGTAATCTGGTTAAATACCCAGCAGTCTGGGGACGCACCGGTGACGTGACTGTAAGGCGTAACAGGGAAAGGAGAGAATAGTATGGAACTGCCGTTAAGCCCTCTTCCGCGCAGGTTTGCCTGTCCCCTCATCCCTCTTCAGCAATCAGGAGGCGATCCTGTGGAGCGATTGACCAAACGCGTTGAGCGGCTTGAGCTGGATACGCAACAGATAAAAACAGACCTGGCGGTACTGACCGAACGTTCGCAACATTTCGCCACGAAAACGGATGTTGAAGGCCTGCGTACCGAACAGTTCAGGATGCGATGTGAAATGCTTGAAGGCTTCGCCCAGACGGCAGCCCAGTTTGCGCGTATTGATGAGAGGTTTGCGCGCGTCAGTGACTGGAGCGGGCAGGTCGACAATAATTTTGCCGCCATTGACAAGCACTTTGAGCGGATTCATCAACAGTTCGAACGCGTTGACAAAAAGTTTGAGCGTATTGATGAAAGGTTTGAGCGGGTCGACGAAAAGTTTGAACGTATGAACGAGAAGTTTGAGCGCCTGGACGGAAAGTTTGAGCGCGTCGACGAAAAGTTTGACCGCCTTAACGATCGCATTACCTGGACGCTGATGGTGCCAGCTGTGCTCGCCGTGCTCGGCTGGCTGGCGAGAGAATTCTGGATGAGGTAGAGAGACGAAACCTGCTGCGTCTCTCTACATCGGGTTAAGGCAGAGCACGAGCGGTGGTCCCCGTGCTCTGAACCATTAACGGAACGGCGGTTCGTTAAAGGTACGCAGCTTGCGTGAATGCAGCTTATCTCCTTCGGCGCGCAGCAGCTCTACCGCGCAAATGCCGATTTGCAGATGCTCTGAAATCGCCCCTTCATAAAAGCGGTTTGCCTGCCCTGGCAGCTTGATTTCGCCATGCAGCGGCTTATCCGAGACGCAGAGCAGCGTGCCGTAAGGGACGCGGAACCGATAGCCCTGTGCTGCAATCGTGGCGCTCTCCATATCCACCGCCACCGCGCGGCTCAGGTTAAAGCGCAGCGCCGAGGCGGAGTAGCGCAGCTCCCAGTTGCGATCGTCCGTCGTTACCACGGTGCCGGTGCGCAGACGCTGCTTAACCTCTTCTCCCGGCATATTGCTCACTGCTTTGGTAGCGTCATAGAGCGCGCGCTGCACTTCCGCGATGCTTGGCACCGGAATATCGGGCGGTAAGACGCTGTCGAGCACGTGGTCGTCGCGCAGGTAGGCGTGCGCCAGCACATAGTCGCCGATGCGCTGGCTTTCGCGCAGGCCGCCGCAGTGGCCGATCATCAGCCAGGCGTGCGGTCGCATTACCGCAAGGTGATCGCAGATGGTTTTGGCATTGGACGGGCCGACGCCGATATTTACCAGCGTGATGCCGCGGCGGCCAGGCGAGGTGAGATGCCAGGCGGGCATCTGATGCTTTTTCCACGCCAGATCCAGCATCGCCGCATCGCTCTCCGCCGTCTCGGCGGTGATCACCGCGCCGCCCGCGCAGGCCAGGCTGTCATAGTCGCTGGCGGGATCGCGCACCTGCTCTGTTGCCCAGCGAACAAAGTCATCCACATAGCGCGTGTAGTTGGTGAACAGCACAAACGGCTGGAAATGCTCTACCGAGGTACCGGTGTAGTGGCGCAGGCGTGCCAGAGAGAAGTCGGTGCGCAGCGCATCGAAGTGAGACAAAGGGAAAACCGCGTCTGGATTAAACAGGCCGTCGGCGGTTTCATCGCCGATCTGTGACAGCTCAGTGGTCGGGAAGTGACGCGCGATAGTGGCGCTCATGGTGCGGTCCAGCGACAGATCGGAACCGTCGATGACGTAAGGATAGGGGATCTCCTGGCTGGACGGGCCGACCTGAATCTCAACCTCATACTCTTTTTCCAGCATCGCCAGCTGTTCGCTGAGATAGTGACGCAGCAGCGCCGGACGCGTGATGGTGGTGCTGTAGCTGCCGGTATGGGTAAAGCGTCCCCAGGCGCGCGTGCGGTTTTGCTGCGGCCCTTCGCCGCGCCAGGTAATGCGCAGCTCGGGGTAGACAAAGAGTCCCTGGCGACGCGCTTCCGCCTCGGGGAGCGTGCCCTGTTCGGTATAGGTTTTTATCGCCGCGCGCAGCGCGTTCACCGCGTTGTCGTACAGACGCTCCAGTTCATCCAGCGCCTGCTGGCGGGTAAGGCCGTTCCGTTGTGTAGGCATAAGCTCTCCTGATATTAAGCGATCCTTCCCCACAGCTTAGCGGGTTTGCCGCCGCCGCAAAGCAAGAATCTGTGATCGACCGCATTATGCACCAACAGGGTGCTGGCGTGTTGCCAAACCCCGCCTACGTTTAAATGAATCAGAAGGTGACGTCGTGCGCTGTCGCTGGCGTTGCCACCTTCCTTTGGCGAAATCCCGCCGCCCGATTGGTTCTGGCGAGATTCTTGCTTGCGATTAATAGCGGCCTTCAGCGCCGCGCGTAGCATTCCCGAACCGAATTAAAAAACATTCACCGCTCCTGCGCCGTGGTCTGGCGAACGCAAACTAACTGTGTCGAGGATAGACAGCATGTCTCAGAAACTGATCAAGTTGTCGTTAAACGTCGTAATTGCAGGTTGTTTCGGCGCTGCGCTGAGTGCGCAGGCCGATATAAAAATCGGCGTCGCCGGGCCGTTCTCTGGCCCCAACGCCACCTATGGCGCGCAGTACTGGAAAGGGGCGACGCAGGCAGCGGAGGATATCAACGCGGCGGGCGGCATCAACGGCGAGAAAATCGTGCTGGTGCAGGGAGACGACGCCTGCGAACCCAAACAGGCGGTTGCGGTGGCGAACCGACTTGTCGATCAGGATAAGGTGATGGCGGTCGTCGGCCATTTTTGCTCCTCCAGCACCATGCCCGCCTCGGAGGTCTACGACGACGCCGGCGTGCTGTCGATTACGCCGGGATCCACTAATCCGCAGATCACCGAGCGCGGCATGAAAACCCTGTTTCGCATGTGCGGGCGCGACGACCAGCAGGGCGCCATCGCCGCCACTTTTATGCTCGATAAGCTAAAAGCGAAAAAGGTCGCGATTATCCATGACAAAGATACCTATGGGCAGGGGCTGGCCGACGCCACGAAAGCGGCGCTGGAGAAGCGCGGCGTAAAAGAGGTGATGTATGAGGGCCTGTCGCGCGGCGAGAAAGATTTTAACGCGCTGGTGACCAAAATCGCCCAGGCGAATCCCGACGTGGTCTATTTCGGCGGCTGCCACCCCGAGGCGGGCCCGCTGGTGCGCCAGATGCGCGAGCAGGGCGTTAAAGCTAACTTCTTCTCCGGCGACTGCATCGTGACGCAGGAGCTGGTCACCGCCGCGGGCGGGCCGCAGTACACCAACGGCATCTATATGACCTTCGGCAACGATCCGCGTCAGATCGCCGACGGCAAAGCGGTGATTGAGACATTCCGCAAAGGGGGCTTTGAACCGGAAGGCTATACCCTCTACGCCTACGCCTCTGTTCAGGCGCTGGCTGCCGCCTATAAAGGCGCGGGCAAAGACAATGAGAAAGCCAGCGAATGGCTGAAATCTCACGATGTGCCCACCGTTATGGGTAATAAAGCCTGGGACGGCAAGGGCGATCTGAAAGTGTCCGATTATGTCGTTTATCAGTGGGACGACAAGGGTAAATATCACCAGCTGTAAGCCTGAGCCCGCCCTGCACAGCGCAGGGCGTTTCCTGTCCGGACCGCCCGGTTGCGCGGTCCGCTTTGCGCAGAGACTTCGTTATGGACGCCTTTTTACTTCAGCAACTGATCAACGGGCTGACGCTGGGCGCGGTATATGGCCTGATCGCGATCGGCTACACCATGGTGTACGGCATTATCGGCATGATTAACTTTGCGCACGGCGAGGTCTATATGATCTCCGCCTATCTTTGCGCCATCGGCCTGGCGCTGCTCTCTTTTTTTGGCGTGCACTCTTTTCCGCTGCTGATTTTCGGCACGCTGCTGTTTACCGTGGTGGTGACGGCGGTTTACGGCTGGACCATCGAGCGTATCGCCTACCGGCCGCTGCGCCACTCGACGCACCTCGCGCCGCTCATCTCCGCCATCGGCATGTCGCTTATCTTGCAAAACTACGTGCAGCTGAGCCAGGGACCGAATCAGCAGGGCGTGCCGACGCTGCTCACCGGCGTGCTGCGCTTCGAGTTTGACGGCGGGCTGGTGCAGATCACCTGGACCAAGCTCTTTATTCTCGCCGCCGCCTTCTGCGGCATGGCGCTGCTCACCTGGATTATCCAGTACACCCGCCTCGGCCGTATCTGCCGCGCGGTGCAGCAGGACCGGCGCATGGCGGCTATTCTCGGCATCAATACCGATCGCGTTATCTCGCTGGTCTTCGTGATCGGCGCGGCGATGGCCGGGCTGGCCGGGGTGCTGGTGACGATGAACTACGGCACCTTCGACTTTTACGCCGGGTTTATCATCGGCATCAAGGCGTTCACCGCGGCGGTGCTGGGTGGTATCGGATCGCTGCCTGGCGCGATGCTGGGCGGGCTGCTGCTCGGCGTGGCGGAGGCGCAGTTCGCCGGGCTGGTGAACTCAGACTACAAAGACGTTTTCTCCTTCGCGCTGCTGGTGGTGATCCTTATCTTCCGCCCGCAGGGGCTGCTTGGCCGTCCGCTGGTGGCGAAAGTGTGAGGGCGCAATGATGAGTCGATCTATCAGTGTGTCTCAGGCGCTGCGTGAAACCCTGCTGGCCGGGCTGATTGCGGTGGTGGTGTTCGGACCTGTCGTCGGCGTGGTGCTGAAAGGGTACGCCTTTACGCTCGCCCCCATGCGCGTGGCGCTGCTGGTGGCGGTGGTGATGGCGGGACGGCTACTGCTCAGCCTCTTTTTGCAGACCGGGCGCGGGCGGGCGCTGCTGCGACGCTTCGAAGGTGCGGACGACGGCGTCTACGTGCGCGAACCGGGCTACCGCTCGCGGCTGCGCTGGATCCTGCCGCTGCTGCTGGCGGTGGCGCTGCTGTTTCCCTTTCTCTCCAGCAAATACTTGCTGACCGTGGCGATCCTCGGGCTGATCTACGTGCTGCTGGGACTGGGGCTAAATATCGTGGTGGGGCTGGCGGGGCTGCTCGATCTCGGGTACGTCGCCTTTTACGCCATCGGCGCTTACGGGCTGGCACTCGGCTATCAGTATCTCGGGCTGGGATTCTGGAGCATGCTGCCGCTGGCCGCGCTGCTGGCCGCCTTCGCCGGGGCGCTGCTCGGCTTTCCGGTGCTGCGCATGCACGGCGACTACCTGGCTATCGTTACCCTGGGGTTCGGCGAGATCATCCGCCTGGTGCTGACCAACTGGCTGAGCTTCACCGGCGGGCCGAACGGCGTCTCCGTGCCGTCGCCAACCTTTCTCGGCCTGGAGTTTGGTCGGCGCGCGCGCGAAGGCGGCGTACCTTTTCATGCGTTCTTTCACCTCGACTACAACCCCAATATGAAATTTATCTTTCTCTACGTGGTGCTGGTTCTGGTAGTGACGCTGGTGCTGTTTATCAAGCACCGCCTGACGCGTATGCCGGTCGGACGCGCGTGGGAGGCGCTGCGTGAAGATGAGATCGCCTGTCGCGCGATGGGGTTAAATCATGTGCTGGTGAAGCTGTCGGCCTTTATGCTCGGCGCCTCGACGGCGGGCATCGCGGGCGTCTTTTTCGCCAGCTATCAGGGATTCGTCAATCCGACCTCGTTTACCTTCTTCGAGTCGGCGCTGATCCTCGCCATTGTGGTGCTGGGCGGTATGGGATCGACGCTCGGCGTGGTGCTGGCGGCCTTTGTGCTGACGGTGGCGCCAGAGCTGCTGCGCAGCTTTGCCGAATACCGCGTGCTGCTGTTCGGTATGCTGATGGTGGTGATGATGATCTGGCGGCCGCGCGGACTGGTGCGCACCAGCCGCGTCGGCGTCGCGCCGCGCAAAGGAGTTCGCCATGAGTGACGCTATCCTTCAGGTCGATCATCTGATGATGCGCTTCGGCGGCATCAGGGCGCTTAACGACGTCAGCCTGCGCGTGCAGCGCGGTTCGGTTACCTCGCTAATCGGCCCCAACGGCGCGGGCAAAACCACGGTCTTTAACTGCCTGACCGGCTTCTACCGCGCCAGCGGCGGCCGCATTTTGCTGAACGCCCAGTCGCGCAGCACCGATGTGATTCAAATTCTCGGCCAGAAAATCGAGCCGCAGGACTGGCTGCGGCCGACGCAGCTGGGTTCACGGCTCTGGTACAAGATGTTCGGCGGCGCACACCTGGTGAACCGCGCCGGGCTGGCGCGCACCTTTCAGAATATCCGCCTGTTTCGCGAAATGTCAGTGATTGAGAACCTGCTGGTGGCGCAGCATATGCTGGCGAACCGCAATTTGCTGGCGGGCATTTTCAATACCCGCGGCTATCGCGAGGCGGAGAGCCGCGCGCTCGATCGCGCCTTCTACTGGCTGGAAACGGTGGATCTGACGCAGACGGCCAACCGGCTGGCCGGCACGCTCTCCTATGGCCAGCAGCGGCGGCTGGAGATTGCGCGCGCCATGTGTACCCAGCCGGAGCTTATCTGCCTCGACGAGCCGGCGGCGGGACTCAATCCCGTGGAGACCGAGGCGCTGAGCGCAATTCTGCACCGTCTGCGCGCTGACCACCGTATCAGCGTGCTGCTGA
The DNA here is from genome assembly GCF_022346785.1 of Pantoea sp. ACRSC. Lineage (NCBI taxonomy): Bacteria > Pseudomonadati > Pseudomonadota > Gammaproteobacteria > Enterobacterales > Erwiniaceae > Pantoea > Pantoea sp. ACRSC. The sequence continues at coordinate 30,181 of NZ_JAKRNN010000004.1, read as the reverse complement.
TCGAGCACGACATGCCGATGGTAATGGCAATCTCTGACCATATCGTGGTGCTCGACCACGGCGACGTTATCGCCCAGGGCGCGCCGCGACAGATCCAGCAGGACCCGCGCGTGATTGCCGCCTATCTTGGCGCAGAAGAGGAGGATGTTGATGGCTGAACCGATGCTGAAGTTTGACGCGGTCGATCTCTATTACGGCCCGGTGCAGGCGCTGAAAAAGGTGTCGCTCAGCGTGCAGCCCGGCGAGACCGTGGCGCTGATCGGCGCCAACGGCGCCGGCAAATCGACGCTGCTGATGTCGATTTTCGGCCAGCCGCGCATCGCACAGGGTGAAATCTACTTTCAGGGAGAACCTGTCAGCCAGCGCTCGACCCATTTTATCGCCGCCCGCGGCATCGCCCAGGCGCCGGAAGGGCGGCGGATTTTTGCCGATATGACGGTTGAGGAGAATCTGCAGATGGGCACCATCGCCATCGGCAGCGCGCATCAGAAAAGCGATCTGGCGCGGATGTATGAGCTCTTTCCGCGCCTGCTGGAGCGGCGCAGGCAGCGGGCGATGACCCTTTCCGGCGGCGAGCAGCAGATGCTGGCGATCGCCCGCGCGCTGATGAGCCGGCCGAAGCTGCTGCTGCTCGACGAGCCGAGCCTCGGGCTGGCGCCGATTGTGGTTAAGCAGATCTTCGCGATTCTGCGCGAGCTGACGCAGCAGGGCATGACGCTGTTTCTGGTCGAGCAAAATGCCCGTCATGCGTTAGCTATCGCCGATCGCGGCTATGTGATGGCTAACGGCGAGATCCGCCTCAGCGGCAGCGGCCGGGAGCTGCTCAATAATGAAGAGGTGCGCAGCGCCTATCTGGGCGGCGCGGCAGCCGCTGCGGTAAACGACGAGAAAAGAGTGTAATAATGATTGAAAAATCAGGGAAACGCTTTGCATAAATAGATAAGCGGACTCATCATTAGAACTCCTGTCCAATCTGTTCTGATTTGGTTATTCCCTTGCAAAATCCTGGCGTAGCAGTGATGCAGGCGATAAAGCGCACCGCGTGGTATCCCAAACGACGCTTTTATCGCACGCTGTTCTGGCGTGAGATCACGCCACTGGCGGTGCCCATTTTCATCGAAAACCTGTGCGTGATGCTGATGGGGGTATTAAGCACATTTCTGGTGAGCTGGCTGGGCAAAGAGGCGATGGCGGGCGTTGGGCTGGCGGACAGCTTCAACATCATCATTATCTCTTTCTTTGCCGCCATCGATCTCGGCACGACGGTGGTAGTCGCCTTTAGCCTGGCGAAGCGCAACGGCAAGCGCGCCCGCGCGGCTACGCGTCAGTCGCTGGCGCTGATGACGGTGCTGTCGCTGGTGCTGGTGTTCGCCATCGAGCTGTGGGGGCATCTGATCATCGATCTGATCGCCGGCGGCGCGGAGCCAAAAGTCAAAGAGCTGGCGCTGAGCTATCTGCAGACCTCGGCGTGGAGCTATCCGGCGGCGGCGATTGCGCTGATCGGCAGCGGCGCGCTGCGCGGCGCGGGGAATACCAAAATCCCGATGCTGATCAACGGCGGGATGAATATCCTGAATATCGCCATCAGCAGCGTCTTGATCTACGGCGCCTTCTCCTGGGAAGGGCTGGGCTTTGTCGGCGCCGGGCTGGGGTTGACCATCTCGCGCTATATCGGCGCTATCGGCGTAATTTACGTGCTGATGATCGGTTTTAACGCCTCGCTGAAGATCAGCCTGCCGAGCTATTTCCGCCGCTGGGATTCGAAAATCCTGATGGAGGTGCTGGGTATCGGCGTCCCGGCGAGTATCGAATCGGTGCTGTTTAACGGCGGCAAGCTGCTGACCCAGGTGTTTGTGGCGGGCATGGGCACCGACGCTATCGCCGGCAACTTTATCGCCTTCTCTATCGCCTCGCTGATCAACCTGCCGGGCAACGCGCTGGGATCCGCCTCGACCATCATCACCGGCACTCGGCTGGGGCGCAATCAGGTCTATCAGGCGGAGCGGCAGATCAGGCATGTCTTCTGGCTGGCGAGCCTCTGTCTCTGCGTGCTGGCGTTTATGACCGTGCCGCTCTCCGGCGTGCTGGCGCGCTTCTATACCCGCGACCCGGACGTAATCAGCGTGACCCAGCATCTCATCTGGCTGAACGCCGCCTTTATGCCAATTTGGGCCGCCTCCTGGGTGCTGCCTGCCGGGCTGAAGGGGGCGCGCGACGCCCGTTACACCATGTACGTCTCGATGTTCAGCATGTGGGGGGCGCGCGTGGTGGTCGGCTACGTGCTGGGCATTATGCTCGGCATGGGGGTGGTCGGCGTCTGGCTCGGCATGTTCCTCGACTGGGCGGTGCGCGGCGTCTGCTTCTGGTGGCGGCTGAAGAGCGGCAAGTGGCTGGATAATTACCGCAAGATGGCGGCGAAGCAGCCGTAGCGCCAGGCTGACCGGCGCGGTCCACCGTTATCTGTTTTTCAGCAATAAAGCGCAGAAATTGATGGTTCAGTTACGGCTGCGCAGAGGGTTTACTGAATGCCTGACTGACGGAGGCTGAACCCGATGAAAACATTACTGCAGCTGTGGAAACAGCGCGTCGATGCCTGGCTGGCACCCCAGCACGACGCGCGCGTCGAGAGTGAGTTAAGCCTGGAGCAGGAGCTGTTGCTTCCCATTAGCCAGCTTTACGGCTTTGAATATTTTCCCTCGGTGCATCGCTACCATGAAAAATAGCGATCCCTGTTGTCGCTACCGGCGCTAAAGCCCGCTCCTACCCAGCGGGCTTTTTTTCGTCTGGGGTTCAGCCGCAGCGGCTATGGTTAAAAGGGCAGCATGCCTTTTATCCTGGAGAAGCGAATGAGCGATAAAGAGAGTGCCGCGTTGATTAGCACGCGGCTGGCACTGACCGCGCAGCAGCGTGCGCAGACCCGCGCCGCGCTGGCGCAGGGCGTAACGGCGGAGCCGGATCGCGGCCGCGCGCAGCGCTACGCCTTTCAGCAGCACGTGCGTCAGGAGGTGATTGTCGGCGGCAGCAACGATCTGCTGCCGATCGCTTTTTTAGCGCAGGGCCTGGCCTGCGCACGCGGCGTAGCGCTGCTGCGTGAAGATGGCGTGCCCGTCGGCAGCGCGTTTTTAACCCACGGCGGCCTGCTGGTCACCTGTCATCATCTGCTGCCGGCACCCCCTGCGTCGGGCCGCATTACCCTGCAGTTCGGCTGGCGGCGCACGGAAGCGGGCGAACTGGTGGACGGCGTCACCTTTGGCATCGATGCAGCGCGTTTTTTCCTCACCAGCCCCACCGATGAGCTGGACTGCACCCTGATTGCGCTGGGTGAGGTGATTGAGGGAGGCGGCGACGCGCCGCAGCCGCTGGCGCTTAACGATCGCAACGACAAGCATGCGCTGGGCATCAGCCTCAACCTTATCCACCATCCGGGCGGCGCGCCGCAGCAGATCACCTTGCGCAACAACGCGCTGCTGGCGCGTCACCAGCAGCTGCTGCACTATGCGGCCGACACCGACGGCGGCTCTTCCGGCGCACCGGTGTTCAACGACAGCTGGCAGCTGGTGGCGCTGCATCACGGCGGGGTCGAGAGCGACGACGGCTGGGTGAATGAAGGGATCCGCATCAGCGCTATTATCGACTGGCTGAAGGGCGAGCTGCCGCAGCTGCCTGCGCCGCAGCAGGCGCTGCTGATGCAGGCGCTCACCGGCAGCGACGGCGTGCCGCCGTATGCCACCGCCACCGCGCCGGAGAGCGGCTATGGCAACCGCGACGGTTTTCAGCCAGCGTTTCTTGAGGGCGCGCCGATCGATCTGGCGGCCATTATTGCGCCGCGCGCCGCCGAGGTGGCACCGCTGCGCGACGGCCGTCAGGGAGCGGAAGCGCAGCTCGACTATGAGCATTTTTCACTGCTGATGAACGCCGAGCGGCGGCTCGCCTTTTTTACCGCCACCAATATCGACGGCGCGCGCTATATCGCCATCGATCGCGGCAACGGCCAGCCATCGCTGCTGGAGGAGGGGGATCGCTGGGTGGAAGACAGCCGTATCGACAGCCGCTACGTCACCGGTCAGGCTTTTTACAGCGAGTTCAGCCGCTGGTTCGATCGCGGTCATCTCACGCGGCGCAGCGACCCCACATGGGGCACGGCGGCGGAAGCGGTGCGCGCTAACAAAGATACCTTTCACTTTACCAACTGTTCGCCGCAGCATTTTCGCTTCAACCAGAGCCTGCAGTACTGGCAGGGGGTAGAGCGCTATATCCTGGAGTCGGGCGTGCTGGAGTCGAAGCGGAAAATCAGCGTGCTGACCGGTCCGGTACTGAACGACCAGTGGCGGCAGTATGCTGAATGGCAGGTGCCGCTGATGTTCTGGAAGGTGGTGCTGCGCATTAACAGGGCAGGTCAGCCGCAGGCGACGGCGCTGCTGGTCAGCCAGGCGGATCTGCTGGATGAGCCGCGCCGCGTGCTGCCCCACGCCCAGACGGCGCCGCGCCCCAACGTCGATGAGTACCGCGTGACGGTCAGCGCGCTGGAGACGCTCACCGGGCTGAACTTCGCCGCTTTTCGCGACTGGGAGAGCTGGCAGCCGGATGAATCTCTGCTGGCGCAACCGCTGCCGGCGAAGCTGATTATGGACTGGGAAGATCTGCTGTAACCCTGCCTGCGAAAGCCCGCCCAGCCCCGGCTGTGCGGGCTTTTTTACGCCTCTTTTTTGATAAAATCGTTGTGCCTTCAAGCCGTTACGCTTAGCCATCGGACTTGCGATTCTGACATGGCTGCTACACTTAGGGCTCAAGGCTGATAACGATTCAGCTCCACTGACGAGCGTGAAAGAGTCGCTAAAAGGAGAGAAACTATGACAGATCGTCCCCAGAATCCTCATCAGGCGCAGCAGCAGACGTGGCCCGGCAGCTTCTTGAAAATGGACCCCAAACCCGATCATGGGGAAACCAGCTATCAGGGATCTGGCCGCCTGAAAGGTAAAACCGCCATTATTACCGGCGGCGACTCCGGCATCGGCCGCGCCGTTGCCATCGCCTACGCCCGGGAAGGCGCGGACGTGGTGATCTCCTATCTGGACGAGCATGAAGACGCAAAAGATACGGCGAAACTGGTTGAAGAGGCGGGTCAGCAGGCATTGCTGATCGCCGGCGACGTCACCGAAGCGGCACACTGCCGCAGCATCGTGGCGCAGACCGCCGAGCGCTTCGGCAAAATCGATATCGTCGTGAATAACGCCGCCTTCCAGATGACGCGCACCTCACTGGAGGAGATTGGCGATGACGAATTCGATCGCACCATGAAAACCAATCTCTACGCCATGTTCTATATCTGCAAGGCGGCGGTGCCCCATATGCCAGCTGGCGGATCCATTATTAATACCGCCTCGATCAATGCCGATCAGCCGAAGCCGAAGCTGCTGGCCTACTCCGCTACCAAAGCCGCTATCGTGAACTTTTCTGGCGGTCTGGCGGCGCTGCTGGCAGAGAAGGGCATTCGCGCCAACGCCGTGGCCCCTGGTCCTATCTGGACGCCGCTGATCCCTGCCACCATGCCGCCAGAGCAGGTGGAAAGCTTCGGCAGCGAAGTCCCGCTGGAGCGTATGGGACAGCCCGCCGAGCTGGCGCCAGCCTATGTGATGCTGGCCAGCGATGAAGGCAGCTATATTTCCGGTGCCACCATTGCGGTGACAGGCGGCGTCGCGGTTATCTGATTTCGTCCAGGAGGAGAGATGAACGCTTATCCTTTAAAACTGACTACGCCGCTCGCCACCCATATCTTTGGCGGCCAGCGTATCAGGGAGCAGTTGGGAAAAGCGGGGCTGCCTGAGACGCGCGTGGCGGAGAGCTGGGAAATCAGCGACGTGGACGGCATGATCGCCACCGTCACCAACGGCGAGCTGGCGGGCCAGACGCTGCGCCAGCTCACCGAACGCTACCCTGACGAGATGGTCGCCCCTGGCTGGCGCGGCCCCTTTTTTCCGCTGCTCAGCAAGTTTATCGACGGAACCGGCATGCTGCCGGTTCACCTGCACGCTAATGACGCGCTGGCGCAAAAGCTCGAGCAGCAGCCGAACGGCAAAAGCGAAGCCTGGCATATTCTCTGGGCCGCCCCTGACGCCACCTGCCTGCTGGGGGTGCGTGACAGCGTGGATAACGCCCGGCTAAAAGCTGCACTGCTGGCGCAGGATTACGATGCGGTAATGCATCGTGTACCGGTGAAGGCGGGCGACACCTTTTATGTGCCCGGTGGCATGCTGCACAGCTTCGGTCCCGATACGCTGATCTATGAGATTGAGCAGACCTCCAATATCCAGCAGCATGCGATGCCGTGGCGCATGGAGGATGGCTCGCGCCTCTCTCAGCAGGAGTGGGAGAAGAATATCGATGCGCTGCTGGAGGAGCTACGGCCAGCGCTGCGCTGCACGCCGCAGCCCGGACTGGCGCTGGAGGCCGCGGGGCTGACGCGGCTGTTCTGCTGCGCAGGCCCCTATTTTGCGCTGGAGCGCTGGCGCTTTAGCGAGCCGCAGCAGTTTAGCTTCGATAGCGCGCGGATTGTTTCCAACCTCGGCGAGCCGTTAACGGTCGAGGCGAATGGCGTCAGCGTCACGCTGGGCCGCGCTGAATCGCTGCTGCTGCCCGCCGCGCTGCAGGAGGTGAGGTTGCGCGACGCCGGGGAGCTGCTGATTGGCTATGTGCCGGATCTGGCGCGCGAGGTGGTTGCCCCGCTGCGTCAGGCGGGATATAGCGAGGCGGCGATTGCGCGGCTGGGCGACATTCACGGCACCATGATATAGGAGGTTCTATGCTGCCTTACAGCTTGCAGGGAGAGGGCGAGACGACATTTGTGCTGATGCATTATCTGGGTGGATCGCATCGCACCTGGTTTTCAGTGCTGCCCTGGCTGGACCGCGCCGCCCGCTGCGTAGCGCTGGATATGCCCGGCTTTGGTGAGGCGTCAGACCAGGATGGCTATGATGTGGCCGCTATGGCGGATCGGGTTGATGAAACCCTTCGCCAGCTGCAGCTGGAGAAGGTGATTCTTGTTGGCCACTCAATGACCGGCAAAGTGGCTCTGGCGCTTGCCGCCCGCCGGCCCGATTACCTTCAGCGGCTGGTGCTGGTGGCACCATCGCCGCCCGGGCCACAGCCGATGAGCGAGCAGGATCGCCAGGCGCAGGCCGCCTTTGATGGCTCGCGCCAGCAGGCGGAGGCCTTTGTCGACGGCGCCTGCTCCGCGCGCCTGCCGGACGTGCTGCGCGAGGTGGCGATAGCCGATGCACAACACGCCGCGCCAGCCGCTTTTCGCGCCTGGGCGCTGCACGGCAGCCGCGAAGATCTGCGCGAGCAGATTGGCCGTCTTGAGCTGCCCGCCATGATGGTTCTCGGCAGCGAGGATGGCAACGTGCCGGGCGTTGAGGATCAGCTTGAGGTGATGCGCACCCATCTGCCGCAGGGAGAGCTGGAGATTATCGACGGCGCCGGGCATCTGCTGCCGATGCAGACGCCCCAGGCGCTGGCGGAGCGGATGCTGGCGTTTGCACAGCGCGATCTCTGAGTCCGCAAGCCAGGCGTTAAAATCAAAAAGCCCGCTCAGGTTGCTCTGAGCGGGCTTTTTGCAAAGGGGGAAAAAAGCGTCGCCGCTGCGACTAGTCATCGTCGTCCGCAGCGGAAAGCAAAAAGCCTGCTCGTAAGCAGGCTTTTTAAATTTGGCTCCTCTGACTGGACTCGAACCAGTGACATACGGATTAACAGTCCGCCGTTCTACCGACTGAACTACAGAGGAATCGTTTCGATGGAGCGCATATTAATGGCCGCGCTCCGGCCTGTCAACAGCGAAAAACACATTAGCATTCAACTGGCTAGCTTTGCAGCAAAGCGATCGCGAATTAAGCGTCGCGGGATGAAAAACCGTCAAAACGCGGCAGCGGATGCTGACGATAAAACTGGCTCAGGTGGTGATACATCGCCGGGAAGCGCTCATAGAGCAGATCGGGCGCGGTGAAAAAGTATTCAGAGAGCACGGCGAAACACTCGGCGGGGTCGCTGGCGGCGTAGGGATCGATGGTGGCGGCCTGTTCGCCCACCAGCTCAACTTCATTTTCAATCTCATCCATGGCGGCGCGCAGATCTTTCTCCCACAGCGCCACATCGCGCAGCGCCATTACCGGTATACCGCTGGTATAGCCACGGCCGCGCGCGTCGAGCTTGTGCGCCACCTCATGGATCACCAGGTTGTAGCCAGAGAGATCGAACGCATCCTGCAGATCGAGCCAGTTAAGCACAATCGGTCCCTGCGTCCAGCTCTGCCCGGCATGGACGGCGGCGGCGTGATGCACCAGCCCCTGCTCATCTTCCCAGCTGTCGGCGACCTCGAAGGGTTCCGGGTAGATCAGCACGTCGTGAAAGCCATCGAGCCACTCCAGCCCCAGCTTCAGCACCGGCAGGCAGAACAGCAGGGCGAGGCGCGCGCTGTGCAGCGCGTCAAGCTCCACCTCCTGCAGCGGCACCAGCTTCTTCTGCTGCAGGAAACGCTGCGCCATGCCGATCAGCGCCTGCTGTTCATCCTCATCCAGCCAGCTGAACACCGGCTGCGCCAGCGCCTGTCGCCAGGGAAGATCGGCGACGGAGGTGCGGTTCTCGTTTTTCCACGGCCATTTAAACATCGCAATACTCGCTGACGAACTACCCGCGCTATCCTGACCGCCAGAAAAAATGCCAGCATCCAAAGCGGTCGCTGGCACCTTAATCTGACTGCAGGGATGAGAGCTGTCTATTCAACCACTTAGCATGCAATTTGTCTGTGATTCAGCGCGCAAAGCGCTTAATTGCGCGCGACGCGCTCAAATTCAATAACCCAGACCCAGGGATTTACTTCCCAGCTGGTGGCGCCGTACTGCTTCTGCCACGCCTTACGATAAGCCTCTTTAGGCGTCTCTGCATTCATATTCATGGTGAAGAAGTTATTGAGGAAGTGCGAATCGGTCTGCACGCCTTCCGCCATAATGTCATCGTCGCTGATATCCTGGATTTTTTCCGCGCGCACGGCGGTGATCTGCAGGTTGATACGGCTGGCCCAGCGCGGCATATGAATGGCGGTCTGCCAGCCGAACTGATCGGCTTCCGGGCCGCTCTGGGCGTGATGTCCCAGCTCGTTATTATCGGCGCGGTACTGGCAAAAGGCTGGCAGGCGGAACGGCGCCGGATCGCGCTCATACTCCGCCAGATCGCTTTCCGGCACGATAGGGCCGCGCCAGGTTTCACGCACCCACAGGATATCGCCCGGCTTGCCGTAAGGGCAGTGCTGGCTGATATCGGCCATCGACATCAGTTTATAGCCATGAAGATGGTTAGCGTTGACATCAAACGCGTGAACGCCCTCATGATGATCCTGACCGGGTCCGAAAGACTGGGTTTTCATGATGCGCCGGGTTTGGGTCTGCTGGCCAACCAACAGGGCGCGAACCCGCTGTTCGGAAAAAAGAATCGGCCGTTCTTTCATTGATTACCTCTGAATATAAATAGAACCCGGTGGACACACACTAAACCGCTGTCTTGCGCCTGCGTGCAGCTTTGATAATTTTACATCAATCTGCTTAACACTTTGTCGACTTACAGTAACGGCAACACAACGATTTGCCTTTAGGAAAAAGCGAAAATGCAAAAAACGCACCAGTCCGAGTCTACTAAGTGGTCCCTTACCTGGTATAACCCAGATACAGTACGTTATATCGGACGTTTTTGAAACCTTTTCAGATTCTTTAACCTTCACAAGGCGTAGATATCCTGATTGAGCCTGAGGGTTGAGACCGGCAGGCAGCCTCTCCGGGTTGGGGTATAGCGAGTCAGTTTTGCCGGATATTAATAAGTTTTGCTTAAGCTAAATGATATGGGGTAATGCTGAAAATTTGCGAAAGGCTGGGATAATGGTTGAATTAGCGCTATAACTCGATTTCGGTCCCATTTTTTCCGAATCATTTTTTATTACGGCGCATTTTACACCACCCTGTATCAAAAATTTGTCATCAACCAGTCGGTAAGATGACGTCCCACTGCGTAGGGTCCGCTGTTAAGACCGCTACCCAAACATTAACAGGGAGATAAGCCATGACGCTCTCACTCTGGCAAACGCGCTTCGAAAGCTGGTTTCAGATTAACTGGATTCACGATGACAAGGCGCACGATATTGCCCATTTGCGCCGCGTCTGGATGAGCGCACAGCGTATTATGGCAGGCAGCGACGCCAGCCCGCTGGTGGTGCTTACCGCCTGCTACTTTCACGATGTGGTCAACCTGCCGAAAAACCATCCTGAACGCCATCTCGCTTCAACCTACGCCGCCGAAGAGACGACGCGCATCCTGACGCAGGATTTCCCTGACTTTCCCGCCGCGCTGATCCCGGCGGTGGCGCACGCGGTGAAGGCACATAGCTTCAGCGCCGCCATCGCACCGGAAAGCCTGGAGGCGAAAATTGTGCAGGACGCCGATCGGCTTGAATCGCTGGGCGCTATCGGGCTGGCGCGCGTCTTCTATACGGCTGGCGCGCTCAACCGGCCGCTGTTTGATAATGAGGATCCGCTCGGCAAGATGCGCGAGCTTAACGACGTCAACTGGACGCTGGATCACTTTCAGAAGAAGCTGCTGCGGCTGCCCGATACCATGCAGACCGAGGCGGGCAGGGCGCTGGCGCAGCATAACGCGGACTTTCTGGTGCACTATATGGCCAAGCTATGCGCCGAGCTGCAGGGCAATCTCACCAGCTTTGACGAATCGGTGCTGCGCGATTTCAGCCCCTTACGCGCCTAATATTAAATTTTTATGACAGTCTGTTAAATGTTCGTTGCTTCCGCTACGTTGATGAAAATAAACGAAGGGAGTAAAGGAATGACTGAGACGGTAAATTTGACGATTAAGATTGATCCCGCGCTGAAAGAGCAGCTTAAACAGCTGGCGCAGGAGAATCAGATCTCAATGAGTCAGGAGATTGTTCAGCGTTTACAGGAGAGCCTGCTGCCACCCAGCGCATCGGCGGTAGACAACCAGGATACGGCGGAAACCGCGTCCAGTGCTTTTTCCGCCGACGAGGTCAAACAGCTCCGTGCTCTGCTAAAGAAACAGAGCAAGAAGAAGAAATAATCAGAACCCGTCGCGAGACGGGTTTTTTATGGGCGGCGCTCAGGCCTGACCGATGCGGAACTGTTGTACGCTTTGCGCCAGGCGCGCCGCCTGCTGCTGCAGCGCATCCGCCGCACGCTGCTGCTGCGCGCTGAGTCCGGCGCTGGCCTGCAGCGTCTCGTCCAGCTTGTGGATTTCGGCGGCAATATGGCTGACGCGCGTGCTTTGCGCCGTGGCGTTCTGCTGCAGCGCCTGCAGCTGCGCGGCGATAGCGGTAACCGCGCCGCTGATGGTCTGAAACAGCGCCTCCAGCACCTTGACCTTGCTAAAGCCCTGGGCAACATGCTGCTGCGTATGCTGGATCAAACCGTCGATGCGCTGCGTCGATCCGCTGCTCTGGCTGGAGAGCAGGCCAATCTCCTTCGCCACCACCGAGAAGCTGCGGCCGTAGACGCCGGCGTGTGCCGACTCAATCGCCGCGTTAAGCGCCAGCAGGCGCGTTTGCAGCGACAGGCTCTCCAGCATCTCGACGATGCCGGCGATATCCCCTGAGGCAGCGACAATCTGGCGCATCTGCGTCTCCATCTCATCCACCCGCGATACGCATTGCTGCATCAGCTGGTCGGCGTCATACGCCTGTTGGGTCGCCTGCTGCGACACCTGCGCGCTGCTCTCTACCTCATCCGCCACGCGACGCAGCCGCTGCGACAGATGGGTAAAGCTGGCGTTCTGCGCCTGATGCTGCTCGCTAACGCGCGCGTTGTGCTGCTGCATCTCGCCTGCGCCCGCCGCCACGCTGGCGGCAATGGTGTTGATCTCATAGACGATATGGCACAGCCCCTGGCGCATCTCCGCCATGGCGCTGAACAGCTGCTGCGTTTCACGCGGCTGCAGACGTCCGGCGGCAGGGGGCGGCTGCAGGTCGCCGGTGGCGATGCGCTGCAGCTGGCCGCTGGCGTGACGCAGCGGCGCGATGACGCCGCGCGCCAGCAGCACGCCGCCCACCAGCAGTAGCGCGAACAGCAGCGCGCTGACCAGCAGCGAGAGATTGCGGCTGTGGGTCATGCTCGCCAGCATACTGCGGTTGACTGCGCTAAGCTGCTGGTTCGCCGCGTCAATTTCCGCGAACCAGGCGTCGTTGAACTGCTGCTGCCAGGCCTGCATCGGCACCATAAAAAAGGCGTCGATCTGGTTATCCTTCAGCCCTTTCAGCTGCTCTTCCAGCCCCTGCGCCAGCAGCGTAAAGGCCTGTGCCAGTGCGCTTTTCTCATCGGCGCGGTAGCAGGCGAACAGCGTTTTCGCCTGCTGCAGCGAGGCGCTGGCGCTCTCTGCCAGGCTTTTCCAGCTATCAACCGAGCCGCTCTGCTGATCCTGCATCAGATAGATGCCCGCGCGGTGGCTGCTGTCGCTGGCGGTGAGCAGTTCGATGCGCGCCTTATCGAGCAGGGCCAGTCTTTCCCGTAGTTGCGCCGTTTGCGCCAGCGTACTCTGGGTATGACTGACCTGCGCCGCGAGCAGCGCGACGCCCAGCGCCTGCAGCAGGCAGAAAAGGATAACGAACAGGGTGAAGTTTCCGCGTAAACTCCTGAGCCAGCCGGGTAATCCCGGCATTCGCAGGCGAAAGCGGCGAGTAAAAAGAGTCATAGAAGCAATCGCGCAGCCTGAAAATAAAAAGCGAGTATTCGCCGGTTGCGTGACAGCATTGTGACAGCGGGCGCATTCGCAGCAAAACAGCATAATGCGCGCGACTAAGCTAAACTCTGGACCCGTTACGCCTGATTTATCTGCCTGATACAGGGCAGCAGCAGCTTCGCCACCGCGGCGAAAACCGGAACCACCACCGAATTGCCGAACTGCTTATAGGCCTGGGTATCGGAAACCGGAATGCGGAAGCGGCGCTCGCCCGGCGCTTCAAAGCCCATCAGGCGCGCGCACTCGCGCGGCGAGAGACGGCGCGGTCGGCGCGCCATATTGTCGGCGTTGCTAAAGTCCGCTTCGCCCAGCGCGCGATCCCATCCGCGGTCGATAAGGATTTCCGAGCCGTCTTTGTAGTAGCGCGCCGAGAGGGTGCGGACGCAGACGTCAGCCTGACGCGGATCGTTCAGCCCGAAGCCAAAGCCGTTGCCTTTCGCTTTATGTTTTCTGGCGTAGTCGTAGAGGTAGCGCCAGAGCTGGGCGGAGAGAATATATTTCTCCTCCGGCTCGGGCTCCAGCAGGCTCTGCAGGGTCGGCACCTGAGCCGGGTAGAGCTGCTGGATCTGGCGCAGCGACAGCGACTTGCTGAAGGGATAGTCGCGGCGGATACCGACCAGCACGATGCGTTCGCGGTGCTGCGGCAGAAAATGGCGCGCGTCGATGATTTTTGCGTCGGGCGCGGTGGCATCGGCGTCCGCCACGTCGTAGCCCAGCTCATCCAGCGTCGCCATAATCACGGCGAAGGTGCGGCCCTTATCGTGGCTTTTGAGATTTTTAACATTCTCCAGCACGAAGATCGGGGGCTTTTTGGCGGCGATGATGCGCGCCACGTCGAAAAACAGCGTGCCCTGCGCTTCGCACTCAAAGCCATGCGCGCGGCCCAGCGCGTTCTTTTTGCTGACGCCCGCCAGCGAAAAAGGCTGGCAGGGAAAGCCAGCCAGCAGCACCTGATGGTCAGGGATCGCCGCGTCAATATGGCGATAGATATCCGCCTCGTCGCGCAGGCCATCAGGCTGGGTAATCAGGCGGATATCGGTGTTGAAGCGGTGCTCTTGCGGATCGCTATAGTGATTCGCCTTGTAGGTGCGCACCGCCTCTTTGTTCCACTCGCTGGTAAAAACGCACTTTCCGCCGATGGCGTCGAAGCCGCGGCGGATGCCGCCAATGCCCGCGAAGAGATCGATAAAGCGAAACAGCGGATTGTCGTAGTGCGCCGGACGCGCCGGCAGCAGGCCGCGCAGCAGCGTTAATTCACCTTCGCTCAGCGGCGGCAGCGCGCTTTTGTTTTGCCGCAGACGGGTCAGCTGCTGCGGCGTCCAGTCGCGGAAGCCCGCCTGATGAAAGGCGGCGGCTAAATCGCGCGCGGCGTAAATCGCCAGCGCCTGGCGCATCAGGTCAGCCGTTTCGCTATCGGCAGAGAGCAGGGGAGAAGCGGGTTCCGTCATTGCGGTGGCGTCATCGGCAAGCATGCGTTTTTCCTTAACTGTGAACGGGCTATGCTAACACTCCTCTGGCTGCGAAGAAATTGGCGCACGATGCCTAAAGGCGGGTTGCAGGACGCTTCGCCGCAATTTTACCCGCGTCGCTAACTGCGACGCAGGCTTTCGCTTTTATTGAGTCAGGCTAAAGTTGTAAGAGAGGGCAAAAAGGAGACGCCATGGCCGATGTACACTCCAGCACGACGCGCAGCAAGAATATGCGTGCGATACGCCAGCAGGATACCGCCATCGAACTGCGGGTGGCGCAGCTGCTAAAGGATCGCGGTTTCGCTTACCGCGTTCAGGATAAGAACCTGCCGGGCCGTCCCGATTTCGTTCTGCTGGAGCAGCAGGCGATTATCTTTGTGCACGGCTGCTTCTGGCATCACCATCACTGCTATCTGTTTAAGGTACCGGCGACGCGCACCGAGTTTTGGGTCGGCAAGATCAACAGCAACGTCGAGCGCGATAACCGCTACGTGCGCCAGCTGCAGGAGAGCGGCTGGAAAGTTCTGATTATCTGGGAGTGCGCGCTGCGCAACAAGCTGCGGCTCAGCGACGCCGATCTGCAGGAGCGGCTGGAGGAGTGGCTGCTGGCGATGGACCAGAGCGCCGAGATCGATCACAACGGCATTCAGCATTATCGCCCGCGCTGAGGCCGCCTTGCGTTGTGGGCTGCGCCGGGTTAGATTTCGCCTTCCCTCGCGATCAGGAGTTGTGGATGAGCAGTATTAAACTGACGGTAAAACGCCTTTATCAGCTGCGCGACGAGCGCATGGTAAACGCCCATGCGACCGCACGCGTCTACATTGGCGACGCCCTGGTTGCGACGGAGGAGATTACCGGCATGACGGAAAGTCCGGTCAGCAAATACCTGCACGCAGGGGAGCTGTCCGGCGCGGTCCGCGTAGAGTGGGAGTGCGACGGCATCGCTGACATTACCGTCGCGACGCTGGAACGCTGTCCCTGTTGTCAACATAACGAACCGGAATAAGGAAGACATTTTGGCTGGATCCAGCTTACTGACTTTATTAGATGATATTGCAACACTTCTGGACGATATTTCCGTCATGGGCAAAGTGGCGGCAAAAAAAACCGCGGGCGTGCTGGGCGACGATCTCTCCCTTAATGCCCAGCAGGTGACGGGCGTCAAGGCCAATCGCGAGCTGCCGGTGGTGTGGGGCGTCGCCAAGGGATCCTTTCTTAATAAGCTGATTCTGGTGCCGCTGGCGCTGCTGATCTCCGCCTTTGCCCCCTGGCTTATTACGCCGCTGCTAATGATCGGCGGTGCCTACCTCTGCTATGAAGGGGTAGAAAAAGTGCTGCACAGCCTGCAGCACGATAAGCAGGAGAAAAGCCCGGAGGCGCGTCAGCAGCGGCTGGATAAGCTGTCGCAGCAGGATCCGCGCGCCTATGAAAAGAGCAAGGTCAAAGGTGCCGTGCGCACCGACTTTATTCTTTCCGCAGAGATCGTCGCCATTACCCTCGGCATCGTTTCTGACGCGCCGCTGCTTAACCAGGTGCTGATCCTTGCGGGCATCGCTATTCTGGTCACCATTGGCGTCTACGGCATCGTCGCCGCTATCGTTAAAATCGACGATCTCGGCTACTGGCTGAATGAGAAATCCTCGGCACTGGCGCAGGGCATCGGCCGTTTTCTGCTGGCGTTTGCCCCCTGGCTGATGAAGATTTTATCGGTGGTCGGCACGCTGGCGATGTTCCTAGTCGGCGGCGGCATTATCGTGCATGGCCTGACGCCGCTGCATCATCTGATCGAGTCGGTCACCGGCGATATGAGCGGTTTGGTGGCCAGTTTGCTCAGCAACGGCGCTAACCTGGTGCTCGGCTTTATCGTTGGGTCGATCGTGCTGTTAGCGGTGAATCTGATTGCTAAACTGCGCGGTAAATCGGTATAAAGCGCACTGCCATATGATGTGAAGCCAGAAGAGGAGAGGCCATGAACGACGATATGTTTGAATTTGATATTGATGCCCAGCTGGAGCAGGCCGAAGCCAAAGCGGCGGAAAAGGTCAATGAAGTGCCTGACGACTTAGGCGACGAAGCGGATTGCGAAGGCTGCAAAATCTGATTTCCACGCCAGCAGATATTAAAAGCGGATAAGCATTCTTATCCGCTTTTTTATTTTCAACATTTCTTACTGATTTATTCTGAATTTACGCTTTTTTTCCATGCCTTAACGGGCAGGGTGTCCAGATGGCTGCTATAGATAGAAAGGTTCTGTTAACGGTCAAAAGGAGGATGCGTCATGATCTTTGGTATTAGCGATGAAGTGCAGCACAAAGAGGGCGGGCCTGCCATGGTGGTCACCGGCTACGCCAGCGGAATGGTAGAGTGTCGCTGGTATGACGGCTACGCCGTGCGCCGCGAAGCCTTTCATCAGGATGAACTCAGCCACGCCATTCCCGACGCGCAGCTCGCCAGCTGAGCGTTAGTTAACGGGGATGCGCTGTTCATCCCCCGTGATTTCTGCCATTTTTAGATCCTCCTCGCCTGCTATACTCCCTTGATCCCAGTTATTCGGAGCACCGTTGCTGATGGCTGCTTTGCCGCATTCCGTTCGAAAATTACGTCCCGAACTGCGCGTACATCTCCTGTTTTTAGCGGTCTTTCTCTTCTCCTTTTTTCTGACCTGGCGCGAACTGCATGTTCTGAAAGCCAACTATGAGGATCGACAGCGCGCCGCGCTGGCGGATATGCAGAGCAGGCTGGAGAGTCAGTTTCAGGAGAGCATCGACGGGATGATCTACTACCGCCGTATGTTCACCTATGCGCTGGCGCATCCGCTCGACGCCCACCACGCGCGCCATGCGCTGGCGAAGTTTCAGCAGCTGCGCCCGCAGCCCGCCTGGCAGCTGCGGCTTAATATGCCGCGCAGCATGCCGATAAACGGCGTCGGCGACAGCGCGCTGGTGCAGGACGCGCTGCAGCAGCGCGCTGGTGCAGGACGCGCTGCTGCAGCGCGATCAGGCACGGCTTAATGATGAGATGCTCGCGGCGCTGGAGTTCAGCTTTATTATGCAGTTCAGCGATGCGGAAGCCGATTTCCACTCGCGCTTCTGGTACACCTCGCGCGCTGGCTACTTTATTACCTCGCGTCCGCCGCAAAGCCTCTCCGCCATCTCCGCCAGCTACGCCACTATGGTTTCGCGTCCCTGGTTCCGCGCCATGGCGACGCAGGTGACGCCTCAGCAGCTGAGCTGGTCCGGCGTCTATCAGGGCGCGGAGGCGGAGGGGGCGATGCTGACGGCCAGCACGCCCGTTTTCAATAACGGCTACTGGTATGGCGCGCTGTCGATGGATTTCACCCGGGAGCGTATCGCCAGCGAGCTGAGCACGATGCGCCACAGCGCGCTGCAGGGCAGCGTGGTGCTGCTCGATAAGCGACAGCAGCTGGTGGCCTCCCTTGACGCGACGGACAGCAGGCCGCTGAGCGACGGCGCGCAGCGGCGCCTCTACGCCCAGATTGCCCGACAGCCGCAGGGCGCGCTGCGGCTGGAAAATCAGTTCATCAGCTGGAGCAAGCTAAAAAACATGGACGGCTATCTGCTGAACCAGCAGACCCTGGGGCAGGGGCTGCGCCAGGATTTAGGGCGCGCCATGCTGTTTATGCTGCTGATGTGGCTGCTGTTCGTGCTGCTGTTGCTGCTGGCGGATCAGATTATTGTGCGCCTGGTGCGGCGGCTGAGCCAGCTCTCCGCCCGTCTGGTGTGGCGCGCCAGCTACGACGGCCTGACGCAGCTGCTTAACCGCAGCGCCTTTTTTGAGCGCTTTGAAGCCGAGGTGGCGCGCTGCCGGGCGCTTAACGCACCGCTGACGGTGATCCAGCTCGATATCGACCATTTTAAAAGGGTTAACGACACCTGGGGCCATCAGGCGGGCGATCAGGCGCTGGTGCGCGTCGCGGCGATCGTAAGTCAGGGGCTGCGGAAAAACGATCTGGCGGGCCGCGTCGGCGGTGAGGAGTTCTGCGTGGTGCTGCCGGAAACCGGGCTGGCGGATGCGGAAAAGGTAGCGGAGCGGATGCGCGAGCGGCTGGCGGCGAAAACCATTCTGGTTAACGCCAGCCAGAGCTTTAGCGTGACGCTCTCGGCGGGCGTTGCCAGCAGCGAAGAGCAGGGCGAGTATCAGGCGATTCGCTTACAGGCGGAAGCGGACCGCCGACTCTATCTGGCGAAGAGTCAGGGCCGCAACCGCGTGGTAGCCAGAGGTTAAACGTTGCCGGCGTTGTCCTCTTCCACCGCCTGATAGATACGCTGCAGGATATCGGGGAAGGCGGACTGGACGCGGCTCCAGCTGGGAATAAACGGCTTGTCGTTGGGACGTTCGATAAAGGCCTGTCCCGCTTCCAGAATCGACTGGGTGAACATCTCCACCGCCGCCTCTTCGATATGCTGATCGAACTTCAGGCCGTTCATTGCCGCTTCGTGGTTATAGATTTCCATCATATCGAGCGCGTTGCGGTAGTAGGTGGCCTTCAGCACGCGGAACGAGTCGCTGGTGAGCGGCACCCCCATGGTTGCCAGTTTACGCAGCAGCGACTGCACGATATCGCTGCTCATCCGCTTCAGGCCGCCGGTGCCGTCATCTTCCGCCAGCGGCTGATGTTTGTGGTCGTAGTTGTCGGCGATCTCAACCTGGCAGGTCTGACGCGTGGTGTAGTTGCGGTAGATTTCCGACAGCACGCCAATCTCCAGCCCCCAGTCGCCGGGAATCTTAATGCCGTTGAGCACGTGGGTGCGCATGGCGAATTCGCCCGACAGCGGGTAGCGGAAGCTGGCAAGATAGTCGAGATACTCGGAGTGGCCATACACCTTTTGCAGCGAGCGCAGCAGCGGGCCAACCAGCAGTCGGCCGACGCGGCCGTTCAGCTTGCCGTCGGCGACGCGCGCGTAAAAGCCTTTGCAGAACTCATACTGAAACGCCGGGTTCGCCAGCGGATAGAGCAGGCGCGCCAGCATACCGCGTTCGTAAGTAACGATATCGCAGTCGTGCAGCGCCACGCACTGGGTGCGGTCCGAGGCGAGGGTAAAGCCGGTGCAGAACCAGACGTTGCGCCCTTTGCCCGGCTGGGAAGGGGAAAGTCCCTCTTTATCCAGCTCGGCGTCAATCGCCTTCAGACGCGGGCCATCATTCCATAAAATGCGGTGGCGCTGCGGCAGGCGCGAAAAAAATTCGCGCGCGAAGAGAAACTGATCGCGGTCGGCGCGATCGAGGCCAATCACGATCTCGTCAAGATAGGGCACTTTAGCCAGCTCATCGACGATATTGCCCAGCGCCGGTCCTTCCAGTTCGGAGAAGAGCGACGGCAGAATCAGCCCCATTTTGCGTTTGCGCGCAAAGCGCACCATCTCTTTTTCCAGCGACTCAACGCTGCGGTTGGTCAGATTATGGAAATTGGTAATCACGCCATTCTGATAAAAATCACTCATCGCGCCATCCTGTTAATCATCAGTGGTTGCGGCTTAATCGGGTTGGGTCAGGAAATAGTCGAGTCCCTCTTTCCAGCCCTCGGGGCCGTAGTGCGCCGTATGGTAGATCCGGCTTGTATCCTGTCGGGTCAGCGAGACCGGCGTTTTGCTGTAGCCCTTAATCACCACGGCGTAGTCAACCGCATCCAGCATCGGCGCATCGTTGGGGCCGTCGCCGAGGCCGATAGTGGCGGGTGCGCTGTCATACTGGCCGAGCAGCCAGCGCAGCGCTTCGCCTTTGCCGCTGCCTGCGGGCATGACGTGCCAGAAACGGCCGCCCTGCGTCAGCTGCAGCTGATGCTGGGCCAGCGCGGTGCGAAACGCCTCCAGCTTCTCTTCGTCGTCGCGCCAGACGATCACTTCTGACGCCTCACGCTGGCGCGCCAGCGCCGAGTCGCTTTCAGTCAGGCCGGTCATTGCCGCCACTTCGGCATCGGTGAAGTGGCTGAAGCCCTGAAAGCGGAAGTTCCCCTGCAGCGTATCCAGCGTGCGGCAGAGCGCGTCCCAGGCGAGGCTATCCGGCGGGATCCGCTCGCGTCGCTGCGCTGACATCTGCACCACCGCGCCGTTTTCCGCAATAAAAGGCGTATTTGTCAGGCCGAGGCGCTTTTGCAGCGGCGCCATTTCGGCGGCGGTTTTACTGGAGCAAAGCACCACCGGCACCTGCTGACGCTGCAGTTCATCCAGCCAGGCGGCCGCGGCATCCCAGCGATAGGTGTGATGATCGAGCAGGGAACCATCCAGATCGGTAATGACTAACAGCGGCTGTTGCAAACTGGGCATAGCAGGCTCCTTGCGACATTAACCAACGGATTTTCAGTATTATAGTTGATGAACAATTGCGCCTGCTTTTCACCCGTCGCGCGCCACTTCCAGGATAATTCTTAAAACGCAACGGTAAAGCGAAGCGTAATGCACAGAAAATGCATGGCTGAAAGCGGGTGAAATCAGGCTGTTTCCGGTAACTTCAGCGGGTCTGATGCGGAAAGGTCAGCAGATTTGTGCATAGCCAGGACTTGTCTTAATGCCGGGCAGGCGTAATCTGCAGAGGTGTCAAGCATTTCCTGATGTAACGAATTTATGTGGTTCTTCACCCGGCGCTCCCTGCCGGGTTTTTTTTGCCGCGCGGTTAGCGGTTGAGTTCGTTGCAGCTACAGTCGCGAATATCCAGCTCATACTCGTCCGCCAGCTCAATACTCCCTCCCCAGGCTCTGCCGCCGGTTCTTAAATGGCGACTGCTATCTGCTTCGGGGAGGGTTTGCGCGCGCTCTGCGGTGCTGCGCGGCAGGCTGTTAAGCAGCGAGTCCACTTCGGGTTTTTCGCTGGCGGGCCGCTCAGGGGTTATTGGCGCCATCATCGCTCTCCTTTTGTCAAAAAAGGACACTTCACTTCACTCACGCCGGAGACTAAGGCGGATCGATTAAGTATAGACGGCAGGAAAAAACGCAGGCAAAAAAAAGCCCGCGCTGCGCGGGCAAAATCCTTGTTACTTTTAGGTTGACTACCCCTTAGGGGTGGGGCAGTAAGAGAAGTGTAAAAGGTTGCCGTGTCAGAAGTCTTGTTGTGAAACGTTAAGAAAGTGAAAAAGCGTCCGCTTACGTAAATTTACCTCTTTTTTCCTTTGTTATCAGAAGCATCGTCTATAGTTACAGACGGAATGACAACTGACGCGACAAGGAGAGACCATGGATCTGTTACGCATTATTATCGCCATTATTTTGCCGCCGCTGGGCGTATTTATGCAGGTCGGTTTCGGCGGCGCCTTCTGGCTAAATATCTTACTGACGCTGTGCGGCTATATTCCCGGTATCATTCATGCGGTTTGGGTGATTGCGCGTCGCTGAGGCGGACGTTTACACTGATGCACAGGAAAATCATCAGGAGCAACCCCCATGAAGGTCAATGACCGCGTCACCGTAAAGACCGATGGCGGCCCGCGCCGCCTCGGCACCATCCTTGCCGTAGAGCCGTTTAACGAAGGCGTTATGTATCTGGTGGCGCTGGAAGATTATCCGCTCGGCATCTGGTTCTTTAATGAGAGCGATGATCCAGAAGGGGTATTCGTGGAGCCTTATCAGGCGGAATAAACGCGAAGCGGCCGGAGTGGGCGCGCGACCGAGCTTTTATTCTCTTAATATCGCAAAATAATAAGGCGCCTGACGGCGCCTTATTTTATGGCTGATCGGCAATAAGCAAACGCCGACGCGCCTCGGTTTTTGCTCCGGCTCAGAAGGTTTCCCAGTTGTCATTGCCGGAGGTCGCCAGCGCCGGACGCGGCATGACCCGCGGCGACGTCAGCGCCGGCGCGGCAGAGGCGGCGGCCGCAGCGGGCAGCGCGGGACTCTCCTGCAGGCGGAAGGCGGCGACAGCCCTGGTCAGCTTGCCAGCCTGATCTTCCAGCGACGCGGCCGCTGCCGACGCCTCTTCAACCAGCGAGGCGTTCTGCTGCGTAACGTTATCCATCTCGGTGACCGCCTGGCTGACCTGCTGGATGCCGCGGCTCTGTTCATCTGACGCGGCGGCGATCTCCGCCATAATATCGGTCACGCGGCGTACCGCCTCGACGATTTCGCCCATGGTGTCGCCCGCTTCGCCTACCTGATGCGACCCCTCTTTAATCAAGCTGACCGATTCGGCAATCAGCGACTCAATCTCTTTGGCCGCCTGGGCGCTGCGCTGCGCCAGGCTGCGCACCTCGCTGGCCACCACCGCAAAGCCGCGACCCTGTTCGCCGGCGCGCGCCGCTTCCACCGCGGCATTGAGCGCCAGAATATTGGTCTGGAAGGCGATGCTGTTGATGACGTTGGTGATCTCGGCGATCTTCTTCGAGCTGCCGGAGATATTGGTCATGGTTTTCACCACGCCGCTCACCAGCTCGCCGCCGTTGCGGGCTTTGCCGGAAGCGTCTGCCGCCAGCTGGCTGGCGTGATGAGCGTTCTCCGCGTTCTGCTTCACCGTCGCGGTCAGCTGCTCCATGCTGGCGGCGGTTTGCTCCAGCGCGGCGGCCTGCTGCTCGGTACGGGAAGAGAGATCGGTGTTGCCGGCGGAGATCTCGCCGGATCCCTGATAAATCGCCACCGCGCCTTCGCGCACCGTGCCAACGGTTTTCACCAGCGAATCCTGCATCAGCTGCAGGTTATGCAGCAGCGTGCCAATTTCGCTGCGGCCGTGCGGCTCCGGCGGGGCGGTGAGGTCGCCCTGCGCGATGCGCTCAATACGCGCCACCGACAGACGCAGCGGGCTGATCACCACGCGACGCAGAAAGACAAAGGTCATCAGCGTCAGCAGTAAAGCAGCGACGAAGGCGGCCGCCATGGCGATAAAGCCGATGCGCGACTCGTGCTCCGCCGTCGCGTTGATCGACTCGGCGCGCTGGGTGCGCAGTTTAATCGCCTGCAGCAGCACCTCGTTATAGGCATTGTCGAGTTTGCGCGTGACGTCGGTCTCCTGCGCGATAATACCCTCGAAGCTCCCCTGCTTGCCGGCGTGGATCATCGGCTTCAGGCCTTTCTCAATATAGTCGTTGAAGCGCGCCGTCAGCGGGGCGTCAAGGGCGATATCCTGCGGGGTTTTGACCTTGCGATCCTGATAAACCTTAAAGCCTTCCTGTGCCTGCTGGATACGCTTTTCGGAGGCGGCGATGTTGGCTTTGAACTCATCCATCTCGCCGATGCGAGCGGCGGCACCGGCCTGAATAATAGAGAGACGCGCGGTGCGCAGGTGGTTTGAACTGTTAGAGAGCCCCATGCGCACCTGGATCTCGTCAGTGGCATCCTTAAGAGACTGGTTGCTCTGAATCAGAAAATAGCTGGCCAGGGCGATACAGAGGGCGAACAGCAGCAGAATACCGCCGAAAATCATACTAAAGAGCGGCACCAGGCGCAGGTTGCGCCAAAGGCCAGCCTTAAACGGTGTAGAAGAGTCCAGTGGTGTGTTCATATCCTTGATCTCATGTCGGGGTTATGAAACTAACATCGGCAGAGAAGGGGAAAGGGTTAGGTGAGGGAGTGCGATCTGGCTCGCAAAAATGGCGAAAAAAAAACCGGCCAGGGGGCCGGTTCTTTCGCGAGTTGATTATCTCACATTGACATAGATACCTGACGTCACATTGTCAGTTAAACGCACTACATGGTAGATAACCTGTTTGTTATGGGTTTTGATCTTGCGTTTAATATTGCCTTTGTGTGACGAAACGGTCTTGGCTTTAATTTGCATCTTGTCTGAGATCTGAATGGTGTCATGGCCTGACATCCACATTTTCAGCATATTTGACTCCGTCTGGCTTAATGTCAGAGGGTGTACATCCAGACCTGAAGAAATACGAGTTGATGCGTTAAGCTTTTTCTGTAAATAAGTGCTGAGTAATGAGTCCAGTGTCGTCGTTTTTATCGATTTTGACGTAATAATCAAGTTCTTACGAACGTAGAGGTATTCCTCAAAATGGATATTAGAAATGGCCATGAAGATAAAAAACAGCGTTTCCGGGTGCTGCATAATAATATTTCGGATGCGGTCGCTGGAATCCGCTTCGTGGATAAAACACTCTTCGTTAATAAACACTACGCCAGGTTTTAGCTGTTCGCAGCGCTGCTGTAATTGCTCAATATCGGAGACAGAAAAAATGTTTTTCTTTTTGACTCCTTTACAGGACATGTAGTCCGATAATCCCAGGCGTGTGTAGTTGCATGAATCCATAATAATCGTTGGCATGTTTAGCGACCCTCACCAATTTGTTATCCGTTTAAATCAACGATGAATTACGCGTTGCTGTACGAGAGAGATTTCTAAGACACTTTTTTATTCTGCTCAGCAGTCTGGCGACAGGCCATACGCCCGCCAAAAGTATTCTTCCCTGACCCGTTTCTGCAAAGTTATTTTTTGTGTTGCCTCGACGTCACTTAACTCGCCAGTGATAGCGGGAATCGCTGGCGATTTGCAATAAGCGTGCATAACACCCTGTTTTGAGAGCCTCGTCACTATCGCGCATAACACAGTCAATGCTGATAGGACAATTCTTAAAAACATTTGATTCGCGAAAGTGTGACGTTTTAGCGAGTGTTGACAATGCCGGAAAAAAAAGGTTCTGACAAGAAAAATCGTTAAAGGATTTTTTTTGTTCCAAAACAAGCTGTTGCCGATTTTGTCAACGATTCCACCGAGTTAGCTGCAGCGGGAATCTGAGAAATAAAATACTTGAAGCGCGGTTTAATAAGAATAATTTTCAGAGTTACTTCTCACTTATCAGAATTTCCTTAGTTGATTTCTGAGAAAACTGGTTTGAAAAATGCACAGAATGTTTTGGGTGGCTTAAGTATCACTTTAGAAAGATAGTGAGATACTTAATCATCAGGGGTGAGACAGTTCCGATATAAACTGAGCGAGCAAATCAAAGACTTCGCTGAACAGATGCTCACAGAAGGGCGCAACCAGAGGCATCATCAACCCCATGGTCAAAATTCCCACTGTTAAGGTAATTGGAAAGCCAATCGCGAAAATGGATAGTTGAGGTGTAACACGGTTTAACAAACCCAGGACCAGGTTTATCAGAAGCAGTAAAACGATTAAGGGTAGCGCTAACATCATGCCATTAAGGAAAATTAAACCGCCCGCTTTGACCAGTGCATTAAAGGCGTTGGCGTTTAACGGCTGCCCGCCAATCGGCAACGTATGAAAACTGTCCGCCAGCAGGGAGATCAGCCACAGGTGCCCGTTGAAGGTCAGGAACAGCAACATCGCCAGCATATCGAGAAAACGGGCCAGAACCGGCATATTCAAGCGACTGCCTGGATCGAAAAACGTGGCGAAAGAGAGGCCCATCTGTAAACCGATCACCTCGCCCGAGAGGCGCACCGCAGCAAATGCCAGCTGCATCGTGAACCCCAGCCCGATACCGATCAGCATCTGCTGAAGCAGCAGCCAGAAGCCGGCGGGCGAGAAGAGCGTGACGTCAACCGGAGGCAGCGTTGGTATCAT
The DNA here is from genome assembly GCF_022346785.1 of Pantoea sp. ACRSC. Taxonomy (NCBI): domain Bacteria; kingdom Pseudomonadati; phylum Pseudomonadota; class Gammaproteobacteria; order Enterobacterales; family Erwiniaceae; genus Pantoea; species Pantoea sp. ACRSC. The sequence continues at coordinate 4,437 of NZ_JAKRNN010000004.1, read as the reverse complement.
TATCCAGGTGATCAGCGCCGCCAGACCGATTTTCACGCGTTTGCTGATAGCACGCTCGCTCAGCAGCGGCGCAGTGGCAAACAGCGCCAGCATGCGCGCCAGCGGCCAGAAAAACTGACTGACCCAGTGAACCAGCTGGCCGCTGTCGAGAGTAATCATCAGCCGATCATATAGGGCAGGTTGGTGAAGAGGGTGCGGATATAGTCCAGCACCAGATTCAGCATCCATGGCCCGGCAATCACGCCCGTCGCCGCGACGGCCAGCACCTTCGGTATAAAGGAAAGTGTCTGTTCGTTCACCTGAGTCGCCGCCTGCAGCAGGCTGATAATCAGGCCGCTGACCAGCGCCGCCAGCAGCATCGGCGCTGCGAGCATTAACGCCAGGCGCATCGCTTCCTGGCCCATTACCATAACGGATTCTGGCGTCATTAGTCTCTCCGGGAAATCGGAATAATCAGGAATAGAAGCTTTGTGCCAGCGAACCGACCAGCAGCTGCCAGCCATCCACCAGTACAAACAGCATCAGTTTGAAGGGCAGCGAGATGGTTGCCGGCGGCACCATCATCATCCCCAGCGCCATCAGCACGCTGGCGACCACCAGGTCGATAATCAGAAACGGGATAAAAACGGTAAAACCAATCTGGAAGGCGGTTTTCAGCTCGCTGGTAACGTAAGCGGGCAGCAGAATGCGCATCGGCACCGCTTCCGGCCCCTGGATAGGCGGCGTGTTCGCCAGGCGGGCAAACAGCGCCAGGTCCGCTTCGCGCGTCTGGCGCAGCATAAAGTCGCGCAGCGGCTGCGCACCTTTCTCCAGCGCCACCTCCATGCTGATCTTATCCTGGCTAAAGGGCAGATAGGCGTCGTCGTAAATTTTGTCGAAGGTCGGCGCCATAATAAAGAAGGTCAGAAAGAGCGCCAGGCCGAGCATCACCTGATTCGGCGGCGCGGACGGCGTGCCGAGGGCGTTGCGCAGCAGGCCGAACACGATGATGATGCGGGTAAAGCTGGTCATCATCAGCAGCACGGCGGGAATAAAGGTCAGCGAGGTGATAAAAACCAGCGTCTGTACCGGCAGCGACCAGCTTTGTCCTCCATTGGGCAACGCATGGCTTACCAGTCCCGGCAGCTGAGCATGAGCAGCCGGTGCCAGCAGCAGCAGCGGCAGAAAGGGAAGCAGTCGACGCATCATTGGGGTTTTCCGGGACGTTTAACCAGGTTCTGTAACAGCTGACGAAAATCCTGCGGCGCGGCGGCGGGCGGACGGGCATCCGGCGCGACCGGCGGCAGCGTGTGCAGATGGGTAATCTGCGCCGCCGTGACGCCCAGCACCAGGCGCGCCTCGGCGGTATCCACAATCACCACGCGCTCGCGCTGGCCGACCTGCACGCTGGCGCTCACCTTCAGCGCCTGGCTGCTTACCGTCTTCGGCGCAAAACCGAGGCGGCGCGCCAGCCAGGCGCAGGCGAGGATCAGCAGTACAATCACGGCCAGCACGCTGCTGACCTGAGTCACGACGGAACCGCCGGAGATTGCCGGCGCCGCAGGCTGCAGCGCGTGGGACTGGGTATTCATCATATTTAGCGGCTCAGACGACGCATACGTTCAGACGGAGTGATAATGTCGGTGATGCGCACGCCATATTTATCGTTAACCACCACCACCTCGCCCTGGGCGATCAGGTAGCCGTTAATCAGGATATCCAGCGGCTCGCCCGCCAGGCCGTCCAGCGCCACAACGGAACCCTGCGTCAGGCGCAGCAGCTCTTTAATGGTCATTTTGGTGCGGCCCAGTTCAACGGTAAGCTTGACCGGGATATCCATAATCAGATCGATATCCTGCAGCGAACCGGCAGCGGCGCTGGTTTCGAACGTCCTGAAGACGTCATCGGCCTGCGGCGCGCTGGTTGCGGTCTGCTCATTCATCGCCTCAGCCCACAGATCGTCCGCAGAGATGTCGTCGGACGGTTTATTGCTGTCACTCATTGGGCTGTTCCTCATTCAGCGAATTCAAAATCGGGTTAATCAAATGCTCGACGCGCAGGGCATACTGGCCGTGCATGGTGCCGTACTGACTGGTCAGCACCGGTACGCCGTCAACGTGCGCGATAATGCGCTCGGGTTTCTCGATCGGCAGCACATCGCCGGGCTTCAGCTGCAAAATGCGCGACAGCCGCAGCGAGGTTTCCGCAAAGTGAGCGATCAGCTCCAGCTCCGAGTGCTGCACCTGTTTCACCAGGTTCTCGCGCCAGTGGTTATCCTCGGTGCGGGAGTTCTCCAGCGGCGGGTTAACCAGCAGTTCGCGCAGCGGCTCGATCATCGAGAACGGAATACAGATGTTGAACTCGCCCACCAGGTTGCCAATCTCGACCTGGAACGGCGTGTTGACCACGATATCGTTCGGCGAGGTGGTGATATTGGTGAACTTCACCTGCATTTCGGAGCGGACATATTCCACCTCGAGCGGGTAGATCGCCTTCCACGCGTCGCTGTAGCCTTCCAGCGCCAGCTTCAGCATGCGGCGGATCACGCGCTGCTCGGTGTGGGTGAACTCCCGGCCTTCCACCTTGGTGGGGAAGCGGCCGTCGCCGCCGAACAGGTTATCCACGGCGATAAACACCAGGCTCGGCGAAAACACCACCAGCGCCGTTCCGCGCAGCGGTTTCAGGTGGATAAGATTCAGGTTGGTCGGCACCGGCAGGTTGCGGGCAAACTCATGATACGGCTGAATCTTGATCGCACCGACGCTGATATCCGGGCTGCGGCGCAGCAGGTTAAACAGCGCCATACGGAAATGTCGGGCGAAACGCTCGTTAATAATCTCCAGCGCCTGAAGGCGCTCGCGCACGACGCGACGCTGGGTATTAGGGTCGTAAGGACGAATGTCGCCTTCCGGCCCGCTTTGACTCTTTTCATCTACCGCGCTGTCGCTGTCGCCGTTAAGTAAGGCGTCAATTTCAGCCTGGGAGAGAATGCTATCGCCCATTGGTTTACCTCAAAATGAAGGCGGTAAACAGTACGTCATTTACCGCCTGCGCAGGCTGTCCTTTCACCAGCGGAGGTGACAGCACCTGCTTAATCTGTTCAATCAGCGCTTGCTTGCCCTGCTCCGACGCCAGCGCGGCGGCGCTCTGACGAGAGAGCAGCAGCAGCAGACGGCTACGCACTTCCGGCAGATAATCATTCATCCGACGACGCGTATCTTCGTCCGGCAGACGCAGGGTAAAGCCTACGTACAGCACACGGTCCGGATCGTTGTCGGGATTGACCAGGTTGACGGTAAAGGTGTCAAGCGCAAAAAAGACGGGAGCGGGCGGCGGTTCTACTTTCGCAGCTTCCGGGGTACCGCTCTCGTGTTTATTCATCATTCGCCAGACTGCATAACCTGCCACGCTACAAGCGGCCAGCGTTACAATCAGCAACACCGGAATTAAGAGCGAACGTTTGCGGCCTTTTGCTTTCGCGTTATCAGACATTTTTGCAGTAACTTCCTGTGAATTATGGGCAAACCTCTCGGTTTGCCTGGACAGATTATCCCGCGTCTTAAGTCAAACAATGGGAAGAAAAGACGCGGGTTTTACGCTTACCTTCAGCGTTTGTCGCTGTCAGGCAAAAGTATCGACAGCGCCGGTACCGAGGATGCGCGCCTGAAGGGCGGCAGGAACGGCGATCGGCGTTATCTCGCTATCGTCATCCTGGGAGAGAGAGAAGGTGCCGTGCTGTCCGTCGCGGCGCGTCTCCTGCTGCTGTTGCTGCTGGAAGCCCTGGCTCTGCGCGAAGCTGTCACTGCTTACCTGACTCTGTCCCAGGTTAATGCCGCTTTCCGCCAGCGCGGTACGCAGCTGGGGAAGGGCGGCTTCCAGCGCGGCCCTGACGTGGCTGTGGCTGGAGGCCATATTGATCTGCGCCTGGTCGTTATCCAGCTTCAGGCTAATCTGGATGGCGCCCAGATCCGCCGGATGCAGCCGCAGCTCGGCGTTTTGCTGGCCGTTGCGGCTGAACATCACAATCTGCTGGCTCAGGGCCTGCTGCCATTCGTCGCTGCCCAGCTGCGCGTTGAGCATCGGCGTCGACGGGGTGCTGGTCGTGGCCGACGCGGTCTGCGTCATCAGCGGTGCCGCGCTGCTGCTGACCGGCGCGCTGGTCAGCGTGGTGCTGTCCGTCTGCGTCAGCGGCGCGCTTTTCTCATCCTGGCGGCTGAGGCTGCTCAGCGCCTGCTGAAAGCTGGCGTCCAGCGTCAGCGGCGCGGTGGCAGTAGCGCTCGCCGTGGTGCCTGCTGAGGCGCCGGACGGGGTGTTCTGCAGCGTCGGGCCCGCTTTCGCCTCGCCGTGCGTCGGCGCGCTGGTGGCTGATGACGCACTTTGCGTCAGCGAACCGTTCAGCGCCTGGCTCAGCGCAGAGAGCGCGCTGCCGCCGGCTCGGGCCGCGGCGCGACTCGGCGG
>NZ_JAKRNN010000049.1:0-4324 GCF_022346785.1 Pantoea sp. ACRSC | reverse complement strand
CTGCCGACCTGGATTGCCAGCGACAGCCTTGATGCGGTTGCGATCGCCGAGCGTATCGGCTATCCCGTCGCGCTCAAGCTGCGCTCGCCCGATATCGCCCATAAATCGGAGGTGCAGGGGGTTATGCTCTATCTGCGCAACGCCGCAGAAGTGCAGCAGGCGGCCGAGGCGATCGTCGATCGCGTCAGGCAGACGCTGCCGCAGGCGCGCATCGAAGGGCTGCTGGTGCAGAGCATGGCGAACCGCGCCGGCGCGCAGGAGCTGCGCGTCGTGGTGCAGCAGGATGCGCTGTTCGGTCCGGTGATCTTGCTGGGCGAAGGCGGCGTAGAGTGGCAGGCGGACAAACAGGCGGCGGTGGCGCTGCCGCCGCTCAATATGACGCTGGCGCGCTATCTGGTGATACAGGCGATTAAAAGCGGCAAAATTCGCAGTCGCGGCGGGCTCGATACCCTGGACATTCCCGCCCTCAGCCAGCTGCTGGTGCAGGTCTCCAACCTGGTCGTCGACTGCCCCGAGATCCAGCGGCTCGATATTCATCCGCTGCTGGCGGCGGGCAGCGAATTTACCCTGCTGGACGTGACCCTGGATCTGGCACCGTTCAGCGGAGACAACGAAGCGCGGCTGGCGATACGCCCCTACCCGCAGCAGCTGGAAGAGCAGGTGACGCTGAAGGATGGGCAGAGCTGTCTGTTCCGCCCTATCCTGCCCGAAGATGAGCCGCTGCTGCGCGCCTTTATCGCTCAGGTCACCAAAGAGGATCTCTACTATCGCTACTTCAGCGAGATCAACGAGTTCACCCATGAGGATCTCGCCAATATGACGCAGATCGACTATGACCGCGAGATGGCCTTTGTCGCGGTGCGTCAGCAGCAGGAAAGCAGCGAGATTATCGGCGTCACCCGCGCGATTTCCGACGCTGACAATATCGACGCCGAGTTCTCGGTGCTGGTGCGATCCGACCTAAAAGGGCTCGGCATGGGACGGCGGCTGCTGGAAAAGATGATCCGCTATACGCGCGATCACGGGCTGCAGCAGCTCAACGGGATTACCATGCCCCACAACCGTGGCATGATCACCCTGGCGCGCAAGCTGGGGTTTGAAGTGGACGTTCAGCTCGATGAAGGTATCGTCAGCCTGAATTTATCCTTACACAGGGACATCAGCTAACCTTGTAGAGAAAGGTAAAAAATGGCCGACCGCATCAGGTTGATGTTATTATTTACCGTTATGACCCTGATTTGATGGCAAAAGGCCATGCAATGAAACGAGAAGAAGCGCACTGCGATGCTGACTAAATTCAAACGCAATAAGCATCAACAACACCTCGCACAGTTGCCGAAGCTGTCACAGTCCCCTACGGATGTGTCAACGCTCTACTCGCCTGCCGACTTTCGTCGCACGCTGCTGGAAAAGATCGCCGCGGCGCAGCACCGCATCTGCATCGTCGCTCTTTATATGGAAAACGACGATGCTGGCCGTGCGGTTATGGATGCGCTCTATGCGGCAAAGCGCGCGCGTCCTGAGCTGGATATCAGCATTCTGGTCGACTGGCATCGCGCCCAGCGCGGACGCATCGGCGCGGCGCGCGGCGTCACCAATGCCGACTGGTATTGTGAAATGGCAACGCAGCATGCGGATATCGCCATTCCGGTATACGGGATTCCGGTCAATACGCGCGAAGCGCTCGGCGTGCTGCATCTGAAAGGCTTTATTATTGACGATACGCTGCTCTACAGCGGCGCCAGCATCAACGACGTTTACCTGCATCAGCACGATAAGTATCGATACGACCGCTATCAGCTGATTCGCAACCCGCAGCTGGCCGACACCATGTATGAGTGGATTAACGTCAACCTTAAGCAGTCGGAAGCGGTCAACCGCCTCGACCGCGAAGAGCGCCCTTCCAGCCCGGAAATCAAAAATGAGACGCGCCAGTTCCGCCAGGATCTGCGCGGCTTCAACTATCAGTTCACCGGCGATGGCCATAATGAAGAGCTGACCGTTACGCCGCTGGTCGGGCTGGGCAAGCGTAGCCTGCTCAACAAAACCATTTTCCACCTGATGCCCTGCACTGAGCAGAAGCTGACCATCTGCACGCCCTACTTCAACCTGCCGGCGATTCTGGTGCGCAGCATTATTCATCTGCTGCGCGAGGGCAAAGAGGTGGAGATTATCGTCGGCGATAAGACCGCTAACGACTTCTATATTCCCCCTGAGCAGCCGTTTAAAATTATCGGCGCGCTGCCCTATCTCTATGAGATCAACCTGCGCCGCTTTATGAGCCGCCTGCAATATTATGCCGATAACGGACAGCTGGCGGTGCGCCTGTGGAAGGATGGCGAGAACAGCTATCACCTGAAGGGCATATGGGTAGATGAGGAGTGGATGCTGATTACCGGCAACAACCTCAACCCGCGCGCCTGGCGTCTCGATCTGGAAAACGCGGTGCTGATCCACGATCCGCTGCAGCAGCTTGCCGAGCAGCGCGAAAAAGAGCTGGCGCTGATTCGCACCCATACTCACGTCGTGAAGCATTTCCGCGAGCTGGAAAGCATCTCCGACTATCCGGCGAAGGTGCGCAAGCTGATCCGTCGCCTGCGCCGTATCCGTATCGATCGTCTGATTAGCCGTATCCTCTGATCTATGGCCTGCGGCGCCGATCGCCGCAGGCCATCCCTTCCCCGCCAGCCTTTACAGCTTAATGCCCTTGCCGCGCCTGTGCAGCAGGAGCGATACCAGGAACGCCAGCGCGCCCATTGCCGATACATACCAGAAGAAGGTAGTCTCGATGCCCTGCTGCTTCATCAGCAGCGCAACATATTCCGCCGAGCCGCCAAAAATCGCGTTTGCAACGGCATAGGAGAGGCCGACGCCAAGCGCGCGCACCTCTGGCGGAAACATCTCTGCCTTAAGAATGCCGCTGATAGCGGTGTAGAAGCTGGTAATCAGCAGCGCCAGCATGATCAGGCAGAAGGCAACTGTCGGACTTTGCACGCTTTGCAGCGCGGTGAGGATGGGAACGGTGCAGATCGCCGCGCCCGCGCCAAAGATCAGCATCGATCCGCGACGACCAATTTTATCGGACAATGCGCCGATAATCGGCTGGATCAGCATAAATACCATCAGCGCGGCGGTCATCAGGCCGCTGGCGCTTTTCGCGTCCATTCCCGCCGTGTTCACCAGGTACTTTTGCATATAGGTGGTAAAGGTGTAAAAGCTCAGGGAGCCGCCTGCGGTAAAACCCAGCACCATCAGGAAGGCACGCGTATGGTTGCGCAGCAGTCCGGTAATGCTGCCGGCGTCTTTGTGATGACGACTCTGGTTATCTGAGGTTTCATGCAGCGATCGCCGCAGCCAGAGAGCCACCACCGCCAGGATCGCGCCGAGAAAAAAGGGAATACGCCAGCCCCAGCTGCGCAGATCCTCTTCGCTGAGGATAAACTGCAGCACCACCACCGTCAGCACCGCCAGAAGCTGGCCGCCGATAAGCGTAACGTACTGAAAGGAAGCGTAAAATCCTTTGCGTCCTTCCAGCGCCACTTCGCTCATATAGGTTGCGCTGGTGCCATATTCGCCTCCCACCGACAGCCCCTGAAACATGCGCGCCAGCAGCAGAATTGCCGGAGCCGCGATGCCGATACTGCCATAGCCGGGCAGGCAGGCGATGACCAGCGAGCCGAAGCACATCATACACACCGAGATAAGCATCGACTTTTTACGTCCGTGTCGATCGCCGATATAGCCGAACAGCCAGCCGCCGATGGGACGCATCAGAAAGCCGGCGGCGAATACTCCGGCGGTTTGCAGCAGCTGCGTTGTAGTGTCGCCCTTGGGAAAGAAAATATGGGCAAAATAGAGAGAGAAAAATGAATAGACGTAGAAGTCGAACCATTCAACCAGATTACCTGACGACGCGCCGACGATTGCCCAGACGCGTTTCTTGCTGATCCCCGGATCTTCTGCCCCACTGTGGGATGGGCGCGAATCGATTTTGGCCATGCGTTACCTCAGTTTCCTTGCTGATAAGCAGCATTAAAACAATGAGTAAAGCACTTCAACCGTGACAACGGAACGTTCTCGCGGCCGTGCGGCGCTAAATGTGTGATGCACAAGAGGTTTGGATGTAACGCGTGTAACTGAGAAGGCGTTTTTACGGGCCTGAAAATGCAAAAAACCCTGACCGTGAGGTCAGGGTTATCGCAATTGGATGCCTGGCAGTTCCCTACTCTCGCATGGGGAGGCCCCACACTACCATCGGCGCTACGGCGTTTCACTTCTGAGTTCGGCATGGGGTCAGGTGGGACCGCCGCGCTAAGGCCGCCAG
>NZ_JAKRNN010000048.1:0-5245 GCF_022346785.1 Pantoea sp. ACRSC | reverse complement strand
CATGGTGCGTGCGCTGAATAAAATAACGAAGGCTGGTATGCCAGAAAGCGTGCGTATTGCCTGAAAACCCGGTCAGCTACAGAGTCACTCGTCCTGAAGCTGATTTATTCAACAAAGCCGATATTTTTCCCTGTCCTGGAATCCGGGAAAACCTTCCGATGATCCCACGCCTGTTTCCCAGTCTACCTTTACAGTTATGCCGGGTTTCCATAATGGCGGTGCGTGGTAACAGCATCCTCCACCCCCTCCCTGAAAGGGGCCAATAGCATCCAGCCCGGACTGTCCGTTAACGCTGAAATGGTTAATCGCCCATTTGGTATGGTTGATGGCTTCGATAGTGCCAGCAAAAGCGATGGGGGAGCCGGTAAGAAGCAGAACGACACCGGTCAGCAGAGTCCTGTTACAAGGATTCATCCATAATTCCTTCTATCAACGGCCAAAATATGACCTTAATCCCTATGGTTTGTGCGTATTTTCCTCTGTTTTTTTGCATAAATCAAATCACCAGACAATAGATGCCTGATGCCCTCGTGGTGAATACCTGAGAAAGCGGGAGCGCGGCGGCCAGCATCTGGGGAGCTGAAAACACGTCAGGAAGTCATTAAACAATTCATAGCGGCAGGTATACGAAACTGTATCAGCATTGCCGACCAGGACGGGACGCGGAACAACCGACTCTGACTAAAGGGCTATTTATAAGCAGTCTTTTGAAGCTGGCGACGGGCTTTGAGCAGTAATCGATAGACCAGCTAAGCCTAACGAGAAAATGCCAAAAGCTTTATTCAGCGGGCACGAGATAACTGTCAGTGAGGCACTGAACTCAGGTTTGTCGAGAATCACCGACGCCATCAGCGTTCACGAGAGGGGGGCGACCGAGGCATGCAGTCGAACCGGCTAAGCGTGATGCGTATGGTAGGGTGGAGGTGGCTACTACAACGAACGAATCCAGCCAAACTAAACGGCCTGAGCCCGGTACAGTCTTGAGCTCAGGCCATGTCAGTCGCCAGTTAATAAAGTGTTCAATATTCAGGTTCACTTCACTATGGGCGGCTTATCATAAAACTATTCATTATCACGGATTGCGGTACTCTTCGTACGTGCGTGGTTCTGGATCGCCTTCTTTGCGATACAGGTTATCGGCTGCCTGCCGCTCTTTAACGTAAACCAGGGTTTCCTGCAGCTGGCGCTGCTCTTCAACCGGCATGGTATTAATCACGCCGCTGTTGATGGAGGCCTGAATTTTATCGAAGATTTCTATCGTAAATCCCAGGAACTCACTGTCGGTAAGGATCTCGTTCCGGTAGAGCTCACTGAGCGTTTTCTGCTTATCTAACTGCGTCTGGAGATCCGCTACCTGTTTGGTACAGGCGTCCAGCTGCGCTGAGTCTGAAGCGTTTAAAGCCATTTTTCACTCCCTCTTTAGTTAACCGTTATTTAATTAAACAGCATCATCAGTGTAATCTTCTGTCTCGGGAGTTAACAGCGTGTGGTTTACCTCAGAACATCTGTTTCTGTTATAAAATTATCTACATTCAGGTTTTTGTTTTAATTTAATTAATGCATTCGGGATTATAACCTGCCTGTTTCAGCGTGGGGCGAGGGCGACCAAGGTCGGCATTCCTTGTGGAATGCGCTCTGATGCGGGGTTAGAGTGGGTTTTTAATAAGTCAGGTTGAAGTTTTTTCCGGCCAGCCTGCGCAGAGCGGCCGTCGCTTGATGCAGCGGAGGATCGGAAGGCCGAAAAGTTAATTTGCCTGGCTGCTGGCTCAACTGGCGAAAGGTGCCAGGATTAGCCCACAGCTTAATTAACCTTGATGGAGTCTCCCTATGGGCCGAGTTAAGATCCGGTGCCAACAGTGTGGAGAGCGCCGTTTCCAGTACACCCTGCAAAATGATGAAAAACATACCCCTCACGGCGCTGTCTGCTTGAGCTGCGGCAGGCGGATTGACCGAAATAATCTCTATCAGCTTGCTCTGGTCAGGCGGCGGCCGGACGAGAGCGACGGCAGCTGAATAAACGGCCGGGCCAGGCTGCACTACTGTAACCACAGTGACAGGCCGCTGATGTAGTGACTCTGCCTTTCCCGTCAAAAAACCTGCTTTCCTGTCGACTGTCCAGGGCCTGCAGGTGAGATATCCTTTAGCCCTTAAGTGGTGTCAGCTAGACTCTACTCAATCGTCCACGCCGTTTTTATAATGACGGCGGAAGTTTAAAAACAGGATAACCCGCTGATAACGCCTCTTTATCCGCTAAAACAGAATAATTTAAAGGCTTGCAATGAAAATCCGCTTTCTGTCAGCAAATCCAAACCGTGATTCCGCATAGTTCCCCTAAGTTCCATTTCCCGCGCCCAACCTGAAGATCAGTAAACACTTTATCCCCACGTCGTTCCATGTTGTTCGTTGACAGCCCGTAAAAAACAGGACAACTTACCGGATAACATTTTTATCCGGTTGGTTCCTACGATGCCTTTGACAGATACCAAAGTGAAAAACGCGAAGCCCCAGGCTAAGCCCTACATTCTTCAGGATGGGAACGGCCTTTATCTAGAGGTTCGACCCAGCGGCACCAAGTTCTGGCGATATCGTTACTGGCTCACGCCAAAAAAAGACGGCAGGTATACGATCGGCGAATATCCGCATGTTTCGCTGGCAGATGCCAGGAAGGAGAGGGAAAGGGCAAGAGAGCTCGTTAAAAAAGGCTTAAACCCGACCGACGTCAGAAAGGTTGAAAAGCAGGCCTCTCTTGCCGAGGATCAGATAACGTTCAAGCTGGTTGCTCAGGAATGGCTTGAGAGAAAAAAACAGACATGGGCCAAAGGCACGTATGATCAGAATGAGCTCTTCCTTACTGTGCATTGTTACCCAGACTTTGGTGATCGCCCCATACTCTCGATTAAAGCACACGATATTCTGAAGGTATTGAGAAGGCTAGAGTCGCGCGGTACACATCAGTCTGCTCTCAAGGTTCGTCAGATCTGCTCAGCTGTGTTTTGCTATGCAGTGGCCACGTTGCGAGCCGAAACCGATCCAGCGGCTCCGTTAAGAGGCGCCATCATTGCACCAAAAGCTGTTAACTCAAGATGTCTTACTACAGCAGACCTGAAAAAGTATTTTGCATCTTTGGCTTCATACGGTGGGCACATACAAACGAAGCTGGCGCTTATGTTGCTGCCTTTTGTTTTTGTGCGTCAAAATGAGCTTAGAGGTGCCAGGTGGGAGCATTTCGATTTAGACAATGCGCTTTGGACCATACCGGCTGGCAGCATGAAAATGGGCAGAGCTCACTCAGTGCCATTGTCGCCTACAGCAATAAAAATACTGAAACAGGCTAAGACTGCGTTTCCTCACCGGGAGCTGGTTTTCCCGGGCATAAAAAAACCATTAGAGTCATTGGGCAATAGCACCCTTAATCGCGCGATCGTCTACTTAGGTTTTCAGCCTACTGAACTGACCTGCCATGATTTTCGCGCAACGGCATCGACTACCCTCTATGAAATGGGGTATCGCGGCGAAGTTATAGAGAAGCAACTTGCGCATGTTGAAACCAACACGGTAATTGCTGCCTACAACCACGCCGAATACCTTAATGAGCGAAGGAGTATGATGAATGCCTACGATGAGTGGCTGACCCAGTTTATGCCGCATGACTTCGTTTCAGTGATTCCTGATAACGTGTGATGCTTGATTCCGGCCAACGGCTCATTCGACAACCGTTACGTAGAGGCTTATCGATTTCACCACTTTTTACCTTTCGGTATAGAGTGGTTTTACCGATGCTCAGAATTTCACAAACCTGTCGGCAGCTATACATTCTTTCCATATCTACTCCTTTGGCGGCCATAGCCAGGCCAGCACGATACAAATAAAAAGGGCCAGATTAGTGATAATCCAGCCCATGTCGGCTTCTTTCTGGAGGCTGTCATGCGGCGCGCTCGTCGGTAGGCTCCCGGTCGGACAATAACTTTCTTCCGATCGCCATTAGCGTGTCACGCGAGACATAACCGGTTATGCCAAAATCTGAGGCGAATGGGTTCCAGATCAGCAGCATCGATCCCTTATTGTTGCCGTTGACCGGCTTGCTGGTATCAGCGCGAATAAACGAGAGGCGGCCGTCGATGATGAAACGCACCTCCGTGCATGAGTTCCGCGCCAGACTAAACCAGCCGACCGAGGTGTCAGCAGGAACGAGCATCACGGTACCGATCCCTTTACGGCATTCCTCCGCGGCTTTTTTCACCCAGGGAGAAATGTCGCTATACGGCGGATTGCACCAGGTTATTCCCAGTGGTAGCCGCCCGGCCCAGTCCTGCGCCAGCGCGTCATCCTTTTCGGTGAAGTAAACCGGCAGCAGGTGGTTATGTGCGCTGGCGGCCACATCCGCCACAAAACGGAAATCACGATTCAGCGCGGCGAATATTTCTGGCGGCGTCTGCCAACTGTCACGGTGTTCGGGCGGGGTGGTGCTGCCGCCATAGTCATTAACGATATTCACTGGCGAGTCTCCTTATCTACCTGCCGCACATAGAAGGACAGCCAGCGCTTTGCCGGGAATGTGCCAGGCGGGAGGCATTGAACAGTTTTGGCGTGCTTATCGAGAAGGGTTGTGATGATGCGGTCGTGTTCTGATTTAGGCCTGCCATCAATGGCTTTAAGAATCTCGCTCCTGCACTTACGCGCTACGGCCCTTAGAGCGTTTTCAGTTTGCGGCGTCATGCCACCTTTTGATTGCGAAGAGCGTGCTGAATGCGCTCATGGTCGGTGCGGCATTCATCGCTGCAAAAATGCCCCTTGTCGATTGGCTCTTCGCAGTAATGGCATTCACCTGTGTAAGTCATCTGCGGCACGGGCCTGTTCGCCAGCGCCACCTCTATCAGCTGCTGCTCTCTTGCTGCCGCTTCATCTGCTGCATCTGGAAAATTCATACCGCCTCCTTAATAGCCAGTTCGCACTGCTCAGAAACGCGGCGAATATGCTGCTCCATCTCCTGCAGAGACTGCACATCCGACATCTGCACATCGAGATGAATTAGCCCGGCAATCGCCTGGCTGAGCTTCGGGAAGTAGCCGACCAGCGAGAGATATTCACCGCCAGCGTTCTTTCCTTCCTTGACGACTTTCTTCTCCTTGAAGTGGTCAACAAAAACTGGCCACCGAGTTAGAGTTTTTCCAGTATCGGTTTTCCGATTCGTTTGGGGGTAACCCACCGTTATACCCATGCGGCCTTAGCGAGCTGTAATACCCGA
>NZ_JAKRNN010000047.1:0-6523 GCF_022346785.1 Pantoea sp. ACRSC | reverse complement strand
CATGGTGCGTGCGCTGAATAAAATAACGAAGGCTGGTATGCCAGAAAGCGTGCGTATTGCCTGAAAACCCGGTCAGCTACAGAGTCACTCGTCCTGAAGCTGATTTATTCAACAAAGCCGGATCAACATTTAAAGGCGCTGAAAATATCCTATAAGAAAAAAGCGTTTCGAATGACATTGGTAGATAAAAAAAAGCAATACTCAACATGATAAATATAAGAATTTCACTATTACTCATCGCGTTAAGCATTTTTGATAAGAACGGCATGACAAAATACATGGCAATAATGCTGTATAAAAACCATAACTGGTATGCAGAGCCTGTATCTCCATGAGAGAGTTTGTCTATTATCGAGTCAAAATTTATCGGTTGATCATTTATCAAGGAGTGAGAGACATTGATAAGCAAGGTATAAAAAATGATAAGCATGCAAAACTGTGGTATTCTTTTTAAATAAAATTCCAACACCTTCACATCCTTTAATTTAGGTATCAATAATGAGCCTGTTATCATAAAGAAAAGTGGTACGCCTAGCCTGCCAATCAAATGGAAAAATTGCGAAACATACCATTGATTATCGTTTTCTAAACCTGATTTATATACACCTTCATCAACATTGTGAATAATCAGGACCATCAGTATCGCTATGAATCTAGTAACTTCAAGCCACCCAATACGTTTATTCATTTAAGATTAGCTACTCATAAGAATGTGTAAGGTAAATGTAACATTTTAGATAAGGATAAGGTAGGAATTTACAACAAAACCTGAAGGCTTCGCTTGTCACAAGCGAAGCCTTATATGTTTTAATTACTTGATATTTCAATCGAATCGCATGCAGAGTTAAGGTGTTTAGATACACTCAACTTACTTACGATATCATTGAAATCTGCAACTTGCATCACATTGGACTTACCATTATCCACATGTATCGTTTTAGTTTGATGGCCGGGTGCGGATATAGTTACGTCAACCCCATCAGCATTTTGACAACTAGTGTTGACAGATTTAACCTTCAAGCGATTAACTCCTCGAAGATTCCAAATAAAATTAGTTGGTGTGTTTTCCCCTGGGTGAGCTCCTATCTTACCATCATAAGATATGCCATAACTTCCCCACTGATCTCCGACTTCAACTTGAGTTGAAAGATATGTGAAAGGAAGGCCCTTATTTACAATTCCATTCCATTGAGGGTAGCTTTTGAAAAGCAATGCGAAAAATTGGTCTACTTCTTCAGGGTTGTAAGGTCGGACTCTTTGGTAAATAAAAGCACTGACGCCATTTGCTAAAATGTAATTTTTGTCAAGCTTGACCATGGCATTGCCAATACTTTTGCCATTGAGTATTTGCTCTACGGGAACTGTAATGACCTGTTGCCCCGAAGAGTTCAAATGAATTTGCGGGGGTGAGGTAACGACGAAGTAATCAGACATTAATGAATCAATCCGCATTCCGTCTCGCAAATCAACCTGAGATGCATAGGAAAGGCTCTTCGATAAAGATAATCCTGAGATGGTATTCAGCATGTCATCATTGAGGACACCATTTGAGGAAAATACTGTAACTTTCTTTCCATTCTCAGTCAGCTTACTCAAGTCATTAACTAAAGTAAGATAATTATCATAGTTATCTATTAGTAAAGGGTAGGATTTTGTTGGCAGCAATTCCTTGCACCAATCAGGATAAAACCGAGTTGTGTGATTGATTGATGTCCCAAATATATATCCATGCACTCCCAAGAATAATGTAATAAATAGTAATGCGCCTTTCCTGTTCCTTATATGACTCGTAATGAATTTTATACCCAGGGTACATATAATCAGAATCCAAAGCGAGAATGGTAAGCAATGCTGAACACCCGGAGCTTGAGTTTTGGTGAAAAGGAAAAAGCTGAAAATCAAGTTAAACAAAGAGAAATATATCAGCCCTTTTTCTTTTTTATCTTTACAGAAAAAGGTAGAGAATAATCCTAGCGCAAAAAAAGGTAGTAAGTAAACACCTGTGCCATTAACAAGGGTGCTTATCGATGTGCTTATAGATGCCTGGTATGCTTGATAGATATTTGCATAATCTGTATGTAAAATGCGCTCAAACAATTCATACTGGAAATACAAAACAAGCCCACATGAAAATAGGCCAGAAATGGTAAAGTTAACAAGTAAATTGAAAACTTTATTTTTTTCTAACTTCAATCCATTGAAGATATAGTAATTCAATATCGGAATACTGAAGTAAAGTGAAACAAGTGTAAAAGCATACCATCTCCTAAACAGAAAGGGCCCCCATAAAACTAGCCCAAGTAATACGGGTAGTGTAAATCTTACTTTTTCAGAAAGATTTACTTTTGATGAAAGTATTACAGCTGCCAAAACAAATATCAGACCGGAAATGTCCGGGTAGCCTTTAAGTGATGGAGCCCAAAATGAAACAAAAAATAATGGGGTAAATAAAGTTGTCAGATGCCACAACAAGTTTTCTGTGCGTTTTTTTTCTGTGAAAGTAGTGCATATAATATGAAACAAGTATATAACCGGAACAAGATATACTAGGTTAAGCAATTCAATAAAGAGCAGCCTGGAGGAAATATTTATGTCACTGAGGAGTGCAGGGATTACTATTGGTAAAATGTTGTAATCATCGCTCATGACAGAAAGTGCAATGTTATTTAAGGCGTCATTTGGTTTGTGTTTCAGCAATGCAACAAAGTTCTCCCATGAGCGCCAGTATCCATTGAAATCCCAAAAATAAATATTTTGCTCATGCTTTATGAAGTATAAGGTTTGCAGAGCAATGAAAATAGGAATTAAAATCCATGCGCTTAAATAAATCCCTTTTTTAATCATTTTTCTCACCTGCTTTTTCGTCGACAAAATATTTAGGCCTGTTTTTAGATTCCATATAAATTTTGCCTACGTATTCACCGATTATACCTAACGATAGCATCTGGACGCCGCCTAAAAAGAATATTGCTATCGTGACCGATGCCCATCCTTCAACAGTGTTCCCGTTAAATTTTTGGATTAGGGCATAAATAGCTGAAATTATAGATATGCCGCTAATGAAAAAGCCAAGGGCAGTAATGATTCTTAACGGAGTGATCGTTAGTGAAGTAATTCCATCGAGCGCTAGCCCCAGCATTTTCTTTAATGGATATTTAGATTCGCCAGCTTCTCTTGCGGAACGCGAATAGTAAACCTTCGAAGACGAAAAACCGACTAATGGAACTAAACCACGCAAATATAGGCTTTGCTCCTTATATGATAATAATGCCTTTTTGGCTCTACTGCTCAATAACCTAAAATCAGCATGATGAGGGATCTGTTCAACTCCCATCCACTTCATAAATCCATAGAAAAGTGATGCCGTTTTTCTTTTAAA
This sequence comes from Pantoea sp. ACRSC, assembly GCF_022346785.1. Lineage (NCBI taxonomy): Bacteria > Pseudomonadati > Pseudomonadota > Gammaproteobacteria > Enterobacterales > Erwiniaceae > Pantoea > Pantoea sp. ACRSC. The sequence continues at coordinate 3,144 of NZ_JAKRNN010000047.1, read as the reverse complement.
GAATGTATCAGACGCTCGATCACTTCTAACTCCATAAACTATATCGCTTCCATTTAAATAGTTTAAAACCATTTGTTCAATTACTGATGTGTCATCTTGGAGATCTGCATCAATACTAATGCTTATATCACCTGCACACTCATTCAGCCCAGCAAGAAGTGCGATCTGATGTCCTTTATTTCTGGATAACTTAAGGCCTCTTACTTTCGATGAGGCTTTTGATGAATTACTTATCAAGTTCCAAGTGTTATCTTTACTTCCATCATCTACAAATAAGATATGGCTATCATCATTAATTATTTCTCTATCAATAAGTTTTTGCAAAGTTAAATTCAGCTCCAATAAACACTTCTCAAAAACCTCCTCTTCATTATAACATGGTACAATAATCGTAAGTGATGGCGTAGGTCTTTTGAGTCCTTCAATCGATTTGTGATCGGTTCTGTTTTTTATAACTGCTTCAACTCCGAAATATTTCATTTCATAACCCAAGTTTTATTAATAAAAAAACCAGTGGAAGTATATATAAACATCCCAACTAATTGAGATGCATACTCCTCGTGAGGAAACGCCGACAGAAAAATCTTGATAGCTATTAAGTTGAAAGTCCAACAAGCTAAACACGCAATTAAAAATTTAGCAAATCGATTAGCGGCCATCGGCGTTGAAAACGTAAAAATTGAATTGGCTAGAAAACTAAATACTATACCAACCAAATATCCTGATATATTTGCAGCGTATAGGCCTACATTAAAGTGCATTAACGTGAAAATCATTACTGCTGTAACGGCCGTGTTCGCCAAACCAACCATGGCGTACCTAACAATCTGGCTTCTAAACAAACGACTAAACATTCCCGTAACCTTAAGAAAATTTTAGAAATTTTACCATTCTTAACTAATATGACAAGGAATTTGGTTTGGAAACTATAACCTCAAACATGGCTTATGTACGTATGACGTTGATTTACAATTGAGAAGTTTTAGTCATGAAAAGCTTATGACAACGCGCACCTCATGTTCACTGCAGCAGCCTGCTAAAAAAAACACTCAACATTACTGTTTTTATATACAGTGAGGCTGCAGAGTGGTTTCAGGCCACGCGAATACGAAATTGGCTCTGCGTTCAGCGATGCTATTTATTTCGACGCTCGTGGTGGGCACCAAATACTCACCAAAAAACAACTTTTGCCTCGATCTTGAGAAGGTCATCCACATTTGGCCGCTGGAAGAGTGCAATCGGTGAATTAAGCGCTATCATCCCTTCTGCGTCGTATTCGTTACAGACGGTGGGGAGAATAAAACGTGGGGCCTGCGCAAAATAGGACATGTGAAGTGAGCACGTCAAGCGAAGAAGAGAGTATCGAGCCTTCATCTTCAAACGCTTTACGCATTGAAACACTGACGCATTTGTCATCGTTAATCGCGGGGTAAAGATGAAGCCAGTGACAATGTGGCGTTCCATTACGACGACATTCCGATGGTAGGGGAACTGTTGGCTTCCGAGCTGATAATGCAGAGCGGCGGAACGTTAGATGGGGAAGGACTGGACGGAATCATCGTGCTGGTTAAGTGTCTGAGACGAATGCCAATGAGGATAAGCAATGCCGACTGACGATCTGTATGGGAAAAAATGTATTACTGGAGTCCGTAGCTCACATATAGCACAAAAAATAGCGCAGAGCACCTTATACTCACATGGTTGATGATACAAGTCTTGGGGTATGCTTCTGATAAACCTTGCATCACCATGACTTAACGCCCCCTTCAAAACTGCAACGTGAAATTATAAATATTCAAGTTTAGGACGGCTACCTATCTAATAAGTATAAATTAAAGGTTGTTCGCTTTGGTGTGAGGCATCGATGGGGCCAACTCGTTGAGTAGAATCCTTTGTTGTTCATCCTTTTTCTTTATCAAGGACTTCTATATCTGATTCATCATCTGCCTATTAGAATGCCCCATCTGACTGGCGATGAAGTTGGAGTATGCGCCTAAAGATCGTCACCAGCACGAACAATTATACCAGTATTAATATGGCTCGTTTAGAACAATTTTCGAGTAAGACAGGTTTATAAGCCAAAAGCAAACTTCTGGCTATTCATACGGCTTCTCTTAATTGGTTCTATTTTTAGGTTAAAAGAAAATGGACTGCCTTTTCGTCATGATTTTTTAAAGATCTAATCCTGAATTTACGGCTTATTCACCTGATAGTGCTTTAAACGAAATGCTTGATAGATTCAATAAAGTAAAGAGAGGAATTACAGGAAGGATATTTGTATTTACTATACTAAAATAGATATGAGCTGGCGTAAGGATGCCAGAATGTAAACGAGAAAAAGTATATCCAGTTTTCTCAATGTGTGATATTAAGATTTCTTTTTGTTAACAATAAATAAGTATAATATGCAAAAGCGCAAAGAAAATTAAGTTGAAATGATGATGATTTTATTGGGGGATTAAAGAAATCATATCGCAACTTTCTTGAATATTTGTGAGGTAAAGGTGTTTGAATTCAGGTGTTGAAAGTCGGATTCCCTGGTTAGTAAATATTGAAGGTTTTTCCTGTGTTGTCGAATTCTGTACTTATATGAAGAGTTTTAATTAAATGGAAAAAGAACGAGTGTCAGGTGCTTCTTTTTTTAAAATGATAGCATGCATGATGCACCATAGATAACGAAAAATCTCTGCTCTATAGTGCGCTTTAAATTAAAACCCAATAACTGGCGATTGCTTACGAAGCATTTTTTTATCAATTTTTCTTTTAAGGAAATTGTATGAAGGCATTTCAAATAATGAATATATTGCAGCGCTTACTGTGATGATTAAAGGAAAGAATATAGCGGATTTACTTAAGAAGGTCATAGTAGAATATGAAGGGAAACAGGCCAGAAGACCATGACTGGTTCATGGATAAGGTAAACGGAAAAGCTTATTTTGCCGAGGTATACCATTACATTTGAGGACAGAGCGCGTGATAAGTAATTATCATATGCACAAGATGAATAGATTATATATGCTATTCGGCTTTGTTGAATAAATCAGCTTCAGGACGAGTGACTCTGTAGCTGACCGGGTTTTCAGGCAATACGCACGCTTTCTGGCATACCAGCCTTCGTTATTTTATTCAGCGCACGCACCATGC
>NZ_JAKRNN010000046.1:0-7287 GCF_022346785.1 Pantoea sp. ACRSC | reverse complement strand
GTAGGTGGGCCAGTTGGTGATTTTGAATTTTTGCTTTGCCACGGAACGGTCTGTGTTGTCGGGAGGATGCGTGATCTGATCCTTCAACTCAGCAAAAGTTCGATTTATTCAACAAAGCCGATGAAGCACTGGCTAAGCTCAGTCTGACACGACGAGTAGGCATGTCAGTTAATAGTTTTCAGATGATACCTGATATATTACAAGTGACTGATATGATTGCAGTTGTACCTCGCCGCATGGTCCTGACTAACAACGATCTCATCATTCTCCCTTTGCCCCTGAAAGTACCCGGCTTTACCAAAAGCATGGCCTGGCATGAGCGAACCCATCGTGACCCAAGTCATCAGTGGATTCGTGCTTTATGCGCAGAAGTAAGCCAACATCCCGCGTCATGATATAATTTATCTTATTAAGAATATAAGTAATGACAATTCGCCTTATAACTCCATTGCACCAATAATCACTGTCATCACGTTACTGCCGTAATGACACACGCAGTGCACTCAACTATAGCAATTGGAGAAATTTATGAACGCGATTAACTGGCCAGAAGGCTTTGTTCCGGGTTTTACCGATAACTTTGTTTCTAATGAAATGATCATCTCAGGTCTGAACGTCAATGATGTCTGGCCGCTCCTGAGTCAGCCATTGCTATGGCCGGAATACTATAAAAATTCCGCCGATGTGCGCTTTTATGACAACAAAGGTCCAGAATTGGAAAATGGGGTTCGCTTCTACTTCAGCACGTTTGGTTTCCCAGTTGAAGCTCAGGTTGTGGAGTTTGTTCCACCTGCTGAAGGTAAACCTGCTCGTCTGGCATGGCACGGATGGGCCGGTGAAAAAGATACCGCTCAACGACTCGATGTCCATCATGCGTGGCTACTGGAGGATCTTTCCGGTCACAGGGTCCGTATCCTAACGCAGGAAACACAGAACGGAGTGCCGGCAAAAGATCTGGCAAATACCCGCCCGAACCCAATGCTTAATGGTCATCAGGAATGGCTTGACGGCCTGATTCGAGCAGCAAAGAAATAATAAACCGCTTTCCACAGTCATATCACTGAGGCTGCACTTCCCCGCAGCCTCAAGAATATTTGCCCGTTTGCTATTGCACTTGATTACAGGTAAATCATGTAACCCCCGCAAGTGACACCGCGCGGCCATATCTGTAATGTCCCCTCCTGGCACGCAGCGGACAGGCTTCGTGACCATCATGTCTGCTCCTGGCACAAAGCGGACGTTATTGTTCCAGCATTGTTTCTTCACCCTAGCCATGCAGTGCTTATTCTACCGTCAACACAGCCACTGCCATGCGTCTGTTCAGTCAATGGCGCAGGGCAGCCTACAGGCCTGACCCGGTAGCAGCAGGTAAACCGCGCCTGTTAAGTCGGATGATAAAATGAAGGTGGCTGGCCTGTAACCCGACGAAACATCGTCGCGAAGGAAGAGCCATTGTCATAGCCGAGCGACAACGCGACTTCATTCACCGGTGTGCCCGTTAGCAGCAATGCCAGCGCGCTGACCACACAGGCTCGCTGACGCCAGGCGGAAAACGACATGCCGGTTTGCTGCCGGAAATGGCGACGAAATGTGCTGCCGCTCATGAACAGTGTACTGGCCCAGCGTTCGGCCGGATCATGGATGGCTGGCGCGCGTAAAAAAGCCTGACACAGGGCTAACAGCGCGGGCTGCTGCGGCAAAGGGATCTCGAACTCGCGCACCGGCATTGCCGCCAGTTCAAGCAGCATCAAATCTGTCAGCGCCCGATCGCGTACGCTTTCATAGCGCGGCGGCAAATCCACCGCCTCCATCAATAACTGTCGCAAAAGCGGTGATACGGCAATTACTTCGCAGCGACAGTTGTTACGTAAGCTGGCCGCGCATACGGGTTCGATATACAGGCTACGCGTAGTGACCCCCATAAACTTTACTGCATGCAGGGTTTCGGGGGGGATCCATACCGCATGCTGGGGCGGAACCACCCATTCCCCGTCACGGGTTGAAACATGCATCAGGCCGGTTGCGCCATACAGAAGCTGCGCGCGGCGGTGCTGGTGTTGCGGCAGGGCAAATCCCTGCGCATAGTCGTTGCCGAGCGCCACAACCTCGCGATCCAGCCGATCGAAATCGTCGATTTTTCCGTTTCGCACATCCGCCCCCATCTGACCAGTTTGCAAGGGTAATTGAGCGCTGCGCAAATGGGAAGCGGGACGCTGGCGCGGTAAGCTGCTGCCTTATTTGCAAGGGGGCACTTCGTTGAACGATTTAATGATTATCGCAATGGCCGGCTTTACTACCGGCATTACAACGGTACTTTTTGGCTTCGGCGGCGGTTTTGTGGTGGTGCCCTTTATTTACCAGCTGCTGGTGCGGCAGCCTCAACTGGCGGGCAGTGCGATGCATATTGCCGTGGCCACCTCGACGGCGGTGATGATTTTCAACGCGGGCTGGGTCAGCTACCAAAACTGGCGCGCGGACAGGCTTTCTTCAACTGTCTTGTTCCCGCTGCTGTGGTTTATCGCCATGGGCGCGGTGGCCGGTTCGTGGCTGGCGGGAATATTGAGCGAGGCCCTGGTTCGCGCGCTTTTTATCGTTTATATGCTGGCGACGATTGGGGACTGCATGTTGCGCAAAGGCTTCTTCAGCGGCAGCGCGCCGCGTCGTTTATCACTTTTAACGGTCACCGTTGGCGGTACGCTAATCGGCATGATTGCCGCAATGCTGGGCGTGGGCGGCAGCGTAATGACGGTGCCGCTGTTGCGACGACACGGCCATGCGATGCGCGAATGTATTAGCGCGGCCAACCCACTTTCCCTGCCCGTGGCGCTGTGCGGTACGGTGACCTATGCGATAAGCGGCTGGCAAAAAATTCCGGCAGGCGGCTTTGTGGGTTTTATCAGCCTGAAAATTTGGGGCCTTCTGCTGCTAACCGGCTGGGCAGGCATAGTATTCAGCCGCAGGGCGATCCCTGCCGTCCCCGATGTCTGGCATGCGCGGATCTACGTGATGCTGCTGTGCTTAGTGCTCATGGCAATGTTGCTTTAAACAAACCCTGTTTTGCGAGTTTGGTTGCTATTACAGCAGCAATATCTGCATAAAGAGTGCTTCTGGTACAAAGCGGGCTCACGCGCAGTCGAAGTCCGCTATGAGCGAGGAGCAGACATCAGAGTGTTAAAGTTACGGTCACGTTAACTGCTGTGAAAAATGCCTGTCATAGTTGTAGCGACACTTTTCTAAATCCGATTCATTTTTCTATAAAGAATTTTCTTCAAGAGTCGATAACTTCTTCTCTACCCTATGGACAATTCTCATGATTAAACTAGCTTATGTTATAAGTGTTTCACTGCTTTTAGGTGCCTGTAGTCTCAATGTGCCTGGCCTTACTTCAGCTACAAACATCCCCCTCGAAATAAAAGGCTATCATATCGGGGATTCTGTAACTATTTGCCCTGGAAAACAAAAGATTTATGAAAAAGAAAAAGTCTTGATATGTGATGCTAAGATAGCTTCCATAGCTAATGAAACAACTAAAAGTAGTAATCTCTACTTCTATGACGGCAAGCTTGCTTATATACATATTGCTATCAATCAGCAGCAAGGTCTCACGCAATATAACGTTCTTTCGGCTTTAACCCAGAAGTTCGGCCCGCCTGCTCGAGGAGGAGTACCAAGAACCCATATATGGACTAATGGCAAAAATCTTATGGCACTTAATGAAATAAAAGGCACTCTTTTATTAGCAGGTGAAAATGCGGACAAAATTAAAAGTTCACTTTCAGCACAGGATACCAAGGATCTGTAATTCCTACTTGGCTAACCAGTAGTTAAAAAATATAACATTTTCAATGTCCTCTTCTGGCAAAATGCGGGCGGATAATGAAGGGTTATTAGCATTTTTCATTACAGATTTCACTCTGAAAATTATCTGGTATGTTGTGCTGGATTGGCGGACGATTGTGGTAACTTTTTCGCTCATAATACGAATAAACATCAATTTTTTCTGTTCTTCATCCAGAGCAGGCGGACGGTCACAACGCTTTCCGGGTCACTTAGCCCGTGCAATATCAGCAGGAGTGAGCTCAAGTAACAGGCCGCACTCAAACTCAGCGTCTATAGAAATAATCTATGTTGTCATCTTTTCGGCAAGACTGGTGAGATCTATCCTTCCCAGAGCCTATCGGTGTTTATGATTCCCGACTTCTTGTTTCCAGAGAATCTAGTATTGGTGTTACCAACGGGTTTTCATGGATTGGCCTTGGTCTCGTATATTTTGGGGTATATATTAACGCATCTTTTACCAGCGCTATTGCTTCCCACGGAGCTCTAAACACAGTTTTAGCTGGAATACGCAATACACGATATCCATGCTCAACAGAGTAATTATCACGAATCCTATCCCGCTCGATTGCTTCAGGCGAGGAATGCCACTGAGCGCCATCAATTTCAATAACCTGCCTTCCGTTTGCTACAAAATCAAAGCGATATCGTCCATGCCTTACTTGCATCGCAAGCGTTAATGAAGGCGATATCAGTTCTCCACTTTTTGGTGTAAGATTAAACTCATCAATCATAGCCTCAAGAAATTTTTCTTCAGCTGGGGACTCGCATGCAGCTATAAATAACTCTCGCCAGTTATCATCTTCTCGGGTTACAGTTTTCCAGGTGCGCGGTTGGGGAGAAGGAGATGTTAGTGAGCCTTTGGCATTATTCCCTTCGTTACCTTTTTTTAAATAAGAAAAAACAAAAAGTAAAAATATAATTACTAAAAATGGAAAAAAACAACACAGCACCAACATGACTAACAAAAAGACACTTCCCCAAAGTGATTTTTCTTTTTTTTTGCTCATAATTATATTATATATCCTATACAGTTCATTGATAAAGGATGAGTTGATTTTTATATTTTAACATAAAATCAAACCCCTGGCTTATTTTTTTATTTTTGTTGAGTGAAATTGTGGTCTTTTTATCTTAAAATAATGCATTCTATTTCTGTAGATCTCTAGTTTCTTTATAAAGTAAAGCATGCTTATTTGTTGATTGTTTTACCGCGCCCTATGTACAGCTAATGCTTATATTCTTATGTATTTATGGGTGCCTTATTAACAGGCTAGTCCGAAGAGGCTTTTTCACCTCGTCAGTCTTAATACTATTTACCCCGTATAATCACCACGCTTTTAATCATTGTTTATCCTAAAAGCGGTCGCCATAATATTATCTCGCCAACTACTGGCTGAAACTGGCCGAAGAGCGATAAGGAGTTTAAAATAAGTCAGGTTAAATTATAATCTGAATTTTTATTGGATATTAATTGATATTTTATACAATCGAGTTTTACGACATCTTGAAAAGGCTCCCTGCGGTTCATCTATGTAAAATTTCATGCAAGTTCCGAAGCTCTCAAGTATAGGGGTTGGCTATAAGATGAATTATAAAATTTTAAATATCTGAAAAGTCTTCACTTTTGCAACGTCCGCTTCTGGCACTAAGCGGACGTTAATATCAACAGCGTAATGGCTCCTACGGTTCGTCGGCCTTGCCGGGTCGTCAAGCCTCACTCCGCTTACCGACAGAGCCGGTAAGCTCTGCCGAATCCATTCGGGGTTTGGGCTTGGTGGCTACGTTCTAATAGCAAAGGCCTCGTTAGTCTCAGAAGATTGCTTACAGCCTGCTATGAATCAGGAGACAAAGTCGGCATTTTTTCACGTTTTTAGGGCCCTTGCCGATAACAGGTTTAAACTTCCAACAGCAAGGAACATATGATGACGCATTTAAAAAAAGCCCTCCGACTGCTATCAGTGCCGATGATGTACGCCGCAGGTGTTGGAACAGCCACGCGGCAAGATATGGAACGGTTCGGGGCCGACCAGCCGTCGGAAAAGAAAAGCTTAAGGCTTTTTATTTGACAGCCTTAAAACCGATTAACAGATAACATCAATAGCTAAAAGATATTTTTGAACAATACTTAGTAATCAAATAGGATGTTTATATGCTCTCCTTTAGAAAAATATTATTTACCTCTGTGTTGCTCTTTCCTGCGTCAACATTAGCTGGTGTGTGGGATACTTATTATAATAAAGATGAAATGCGTGGAACCACGCAAAGATTTATTCAACTGCCATCAAACAATACAGTTGAACTTAATTATCCTTATAATGGCGGAACTCAAGCACTACTTTCCATTTATTCAGAGAAGGAGAAACTGAAAGACGGCGCAAAACCAGAGCAACTCAAGCCGGTATCTGCCTATTTGCGTATCAGTCAAGGGCAGTTTTATTGTGAGGATTCTGAATATTGTTATATGTCAGCTAAATTCGATGATGGAGAAATCGAACGATACAAAATCGAGGAAATACCAGGGCAGCCAGTAGGTTATATCTATATTTTTGATAATTTTAGTTCATTTCTTGAGAAAGTAAAAAAGCACAAGAGCCTTACGCTGGAGGTATTCATATATAATTCTGGTAATAAGCAGTTTCAGTTTAATATAGATAGGTTTCCAAGTGGTTAGTCTAAATTATTGAAGCTGGTTTAATTGCTTTTTAAAGGGTGCTGGGATGAAAATTCAGTTTTCATCGGTGTCATCTGCTCTCTGCTAATTAAATCAACTTGATGTTTGTGACGTCCGCTTCTGGCACAAAGCGGACATCAGGAACAACATCCTTCTGTCCCTTTCCTGCATTGCCAGTCCGTGTGTTCTGGTGAACTAACCGAAAAACCCAGCTAGATTTACCAGGCCGCGCGGGCCCGGTCTGGTCAGGAAGGGACATATCCGATTACTGGCAGACTAGCGCCCGGAGGATAATTTATTCGCTGGAGTCCTAAAACCACCAGTTGAAAAAGCGTTCAGTAAATGGTTTTATAATTCATTAATAATTATTCACTATTACTGCATAAGGTCAGATACGTTGTCACTAGAGTCTGCAGAATGGTTTAGCCGGAATGGCATAGAGTGTTCACGGGTCAGAGCCCGTAATTCGGGCTTTCCGAAACATCTTCACGATGAATATGTCATCAGTGCCAACCTGACGGGGGTGGAGGAAATCTGGCTGGCAGGGAAAACCGCGTATGTTAAAAGTGGTCAGGTTACCTTATATAATCCGGGAACCATTCAGGCTTCGCGTTTTGATACTCAAGCCGTGGAATTCATCAGTGTGCACATCCCCCAGGCTTTGTTGAATAAATCGAACTTTTGCTGAGTTGAAGGATCAGATCACGCATCCTCCCGACAACACAGACCGTTCCGTGGCAAAGCAAAAATTCAAAATCACCAACTGGCCCACCTAC
>NZ_JAKRNN010000045.1:0-8821 GCF_022346785.1 Pantoea sp. ACRSC | reverse complement strand
GGTCTTATGCAACGGGAGAACGCGGCGCTGAGCGAGCGCGTCACGGGCTTGAGCAGGCAGGTGCAGAGTTTGAGCGAGCAGCTGCGCCGGTTGTCGAACGGCTGAATGCCGTCGAGCTGCGTCAGCAGCAGGAGCGGGAGCTACAGCACCAGAAAACGCTGGAAGCGGAGCGGGTACAGCGACAGAAAACCTATAACGGACCTACCCTAGGATAATGGTACAAAAATAGAGTGGATTAAAGGCTGCCTTCTTTTTCCTGATTCCGGCCGGGCCTGCCTGCACTGGCTAAAGCCCTAAAACTGCGCAATCAGCAGCGCGGGAGCAGTTGATAACCACTTTTTACTGTCATACTTATTTGCCGGCTCTCTGATCGGTACCGGCTGACTGTTTGTGCAAATTTTGTCGGACATCCTGACCCTCGATGTCCGTTTTTTTTGTTCAAAATTCGCCTTTAGTGCCAGCATTCGCCCGAAACCGGCCGCCATTCACTTCCGTGCATAGCCATGCAGGCGCGCAGAAATCATCAGGCGCGTTTTTTCACGATATGGACAGGGAAAGGTGCCGGAAACGGCCCGGACGCGGCAGAAATGCGCTGAGGGGCTCTGCAGGGGTGCGCCCAAGAACTCTTATGTTAAATCAGAGTGGCCGGCAGACACGGAATATCTCGCTATGGCTGCGCTTATGTTCGGGAAGAATATGCCGATAACTGTACATGTCCTGCACCAGGGACTGTCCGTTCTAATCCACTGTGATGCTGTATGCATTGCTCCCGTACTCCCGTGTGCGGGAGCTTTTTTTTCTGCTGTCGGGTCAGATAATGAAAAAGGCCACACAAGGCGGCCCTTTTCCAGAGAAATGAATCAGTGCGGGATTTCAGAGACTTCTTTAACATCAGTTTTATTGATTTGCTGTTTGACGCCATTTGCGTCTGTATAGCCCAGCAGGCCCGTGTCTGATTCTTCAGGCTTACCGTCGCTGATAATCGTACGTCCGTCGTTGGTGTGAATGGCATAGCTTGTGCGCGTGCATCCGGTCAGGGCTGAAAGCATAACTGCCGCTGCGAACACTGAAACAAAAATCTTTTTCATGGCCAGCTCCTTTTAACCGTATCAGTTGTCCAGTTCACTCATGTTGCTTATTTTATCGCGGTTTATCTGACTGTATCTTCCGGTTGTTGCGTCTTTATAAGACACCAGGCCGGTATCATTATCGATTTCAGGTTTGCCGTCTGTAACGATAGTGCGGCCATCCGTTGTTTTGATTTGCTGATTTGAAGAGCATCCGGCAGCAGCAAACGTCACCAGCGTGACCATGATGGTCGCCAAAAGCATTTTTTTATTCATGATAGATTCCCTGCTTAAAAGTAAAGTGGATATGGTCACTAACCCTCTAAGTATAGGTCATTTTTCTAGGCGAAGAGAGGCTGGAAGGCGGCCACCATCATGAGTTCGGCAATGCACTCTTATGTTGAATCTGACCATACATGCTCCTGACGTTACGACTTCAAAAAACCTTAATGCTGCATGTCAGACCGCTGTCACGTTACTGTCGGGTTATGATCGTGGTCGCGTAGGATCACGCGGGCAACACTGGGCGCTGACCACCTTCCATTCGGAGACAGGAAATGAGTGATACCAACAAATTCAGATCGCTGCGTCTTGCGCGCGCCTGGTCCCAGGAGCAGCTTGCCGAACTGTCCGGGATGAGCGTACGCACGGTTCAGCGTATCGAGAACGGCGATCAGCCAAGCCTCGAAACACTGAGCGCCCTGGCTGCTGTATTTGAGGTGAGCGTGGCGGATCTTTCCGGCCCTAACGCGCTTGGCGATGACGCGCTTGACCAGAAAATTGCCGAGGCAAAGAGCAAAATTGCTGAGGAAGGCCGTTTTTACCGATCGGTTATTACGGCTATCGTCGTCTGCGCGCTGCTGCTTGTTCTTAACCACTTTACGGCTCCGGCCAGCGTATGGTCATTGTGGGTTGCGGGGATCTGGTGTGCGCTACTGGTTATTAGTGGCATGAGGACGTTTGTTTTTCGAGGGCTAATCAGCCGCTGGCAACAGAAGCGGCTTCGGCAGATGCTGCGACGATAACCGTAATTCGCAACAGGGATGTTATGGTAAATCAGAGTGGCTGGCAGGATAGGTTTTTAAAATAAACGTCACAGGATGAAGCAGGTCAGATGCAATGTGGCATACTCGTTGTGTGCCACACCAGGGCATCTGAATACATAAAGCTCCCCGTGAGGGAGCTTTTTTGTGCCTGAAAACCGGCAACATAACCGGTAAAGGCATGAGGCGTCGTCTGGAACGCGGGTAACTGAGATGCCTGAAACCTGGTAATAATCTGTGACGCTTTTTCTGCCGCTCCCCGGCGGGGAGCTTTTTTTCGCGCCTCACGGGGGCAGCAAAAAGAAAGCTCCCGCTATCACAGTAATATATAACGCTACATAAGGAGTAGCCGATAACCATGGCAGTCCTTACATTATCCGAGCTATCTGATGCATATGCTTTCACTTAAAAATATGTTCTCCCTGAACCGCCAGCGATCAGCCATTTCGTATGACGCCATTTGTCAGAATAAGCCTGTCATTGAATTCAGTCCGGAGGGGGTGATACATAAAGCCAGCCCGCTTTTTCTCTCCACTATGGGGTACAGGGCTGATGAAATAATCGGTCACCACCATCGTATATTCTGCCCACCCTCGCTGGTAAATTCACCAGAATACAGCCAGTTCTGGCAGCGCCTTGCCAGGGGCGAAAGCTTTAGTGGCAAGTACCTGCGGCTGGCAAAGGGAAATCGTTCCGTATGGCTTGAAGCCAGTTATATCCCCGTTACTGACCGGCGCGGCCGTGTGACCAGAGTCATTAAAATTGCTGCCGATATTTCTGAGCGCGTGCATTCTGCGCTTGAGCAGGAAGCAGTCGTAAATGCCATAAACCGTTCTATGGCCATCATCACCTTCAATCCTGAAGGGATCGTGCTTGAAGCAAATGAAAATTTCGTCAATGCCACTGGCTATAAGCGGGATGAAGTCATCGGTAAGCATCATCGTCTGTTTTGTGCCGAGACGCTCTACAAAAGTGATGAATACCGACAGTTCTGGGAGAGGCTGAATCAGGGTGAGTTTTTTTCTGGTCAGTTTCCACGTCTTAACCGTCAGGGAGATCCTCTGTGGTTCCATGCAACTTATAACCCTGTCTTTAACAGTGACGGGCAGCTTTATAAAATTGTGAAATTCGCTACAGATGTCACGGCTGATGTCCTGCGAAACCAGAGAGAGCAGGAGGCTGCTTTGCATGCATGGGATATGGCCGTGCATACCCGAGGAAGTGCGCAGAACGGTGCCAGTGTTATTGAAAATAGCATCCTTATGATTGACAGAATTGCTCAAGGGATGGGGGCTGTCTCCACCGATGTCTCTCGGCTCAACAATCAGTCTGAAAGTATTGACGATATGGTGGAAACCATCCGGAAGTTTGCCATGCAGACAAGACTTATTGCACTGAATGCCGCGATTGAAGCAGCAAGGGCGGGCGCATCCGGAAGAAGTTTTGCGGTTGTTGCCGCAGAGGTGCGTAATCTTGCGGCGAGCGTCAGTAGCGCGACTGAAGAAATTGAGCAAGTCGTGGCCAGCAACAGTCAACTGGCCAAGGATGTTCTCAGTGGCATTGAAAACAGCCTGATGAACACCCGGGAAGGGGTTACACTCATGCGCGAAGCGGGTGAAGTGATGACCAGCATTCAGAGGAATGCTGCAGGGGTTGAGACTGCGGTTAAGGATGTCGCCATTTCAGTTAAAGCCGGATAGGCCATGGTGCATATCTCCACCACTGGCCGCGTTCAATGCGGGAATGGCGCCTGTATGCCTGTTCTGCTGCCACCGCCACTTAACACTGCTGACTGAGATACCTGAAACCTGGTATTAATCTGTGACGCTTTGTCTGCCGCTCCCCGGTGGGGAGCGTTTTGCGCGCCTCACGGGAGCAGAAAAAAAACGTACCCGCCGGGGTGCGAAAGCTGTTCATCATGTTCCGTGCAGAGCGATGACAGAGAGTCGGCACGGAGTAGTACCATTCCGGGCCGGGTCCAAGTTCTTTTTGTTAATTTTATCTTATAAATCATTTATATAAATCAAAATAATTATCACTGCGCGTGACGCTTTCTGATGCATCTTTTTCTGCGCCTGCGCCTGCGCCTGCGCCTGCGCCTGCGCAATAGCACTTTTATGTTAAAAGTGTGACGCCCGGCGGGTATGAAGAAAAAAGATGCCGGCTTCGCTTATGTGCGCGCAGAGGAGGCCGATACCCAGAGTGTGCCTCACCAGGGGCGCATGGAACGATACTGCTGCTGTCTGTGCTGAAGGCTCCCGCTGCGGGGAGCCTTTTTTTGCTGCCAGCGCCTGCTGTGGCTTTGCGGAAGCGCGTTCTTGTTGCACACTTAAAGAGTGCCGTTCCATGCTGGTTTCGGCACGTTGTTGTGTATTTTGAACGCGCTACGTCGTTCAGCCCGCTGCGGAAGATGGCGGGTTTTTTACGATCGTAATTCAGCTCAGGCTTCGTGAATCCGGCCACTTCTTCGTAATCTCCTGCAGTTCGCGTTCCAGTTCGCCGATCCAGTCTCCATTTTTGTCGTTCTGCGAGCTTTTGTCGTCGCTGGTGCCGCCGTCTGTAGATTCTTGCGGTGATTCCCGGTCGTTCTCGTCGCGTGTCATCTGTGTTTCTCCCGCTCTGTACCGGAATATTGTCGGCCGCATAAGGAAAGTGTTCAGTGATCTTACGCATCATTTTTCAGCGGAACGGGAGCTGCAGGGCGCGATTTGAGATTGCTGTGAGGAAGGGCGTAACAGGGATGTTATGTTCAATAAGATCGCATGGCGGTTTTAGCCAAAGAAAAGGCCATCTATAGATGGCCTTCAACTTTAATCTTGGGCTCTGACGAGCAGCTTCCAATCGTTAGAATGTCCTTTTTTCTTGCAGTTGGAACATGGTGGCAAGCCTTTGCATTCGCGGTTAACTACGTCTTCATAGTTGCAAGTTTGGCACTGATAAATACCAGCTCCAATTGGCGATGGATCTTCGCCAATTTTCCTTATTTTTGAATACCTTTCAGGTTGATTTGAAGGGTTAACATTGCTTCCTTCGCCATAGAGAGCCATATTTTTTATCCTATATTTTTTATGTATAGGAATCTAAGGCAATTCATCTTTCACATGAATGCCTTAGATTCCCACTTATCAGTTAGTGGTAGTCTTCAAGATCTACATCGAACGTATTAGGTTCGTCGATCTTAAAAGTTACTCGCCAGTTGCCGTTAACCTCAACGGCATACTCTCCAGCGCGGTCACCCTTTAATGGATGGCAACGAAGCGCAGGAATGTCCATCATGTCCTGTAAGTTTGTAGCCGTATGTAGTGCAGTCAAAATCATCTTCAACCGGCTTTCAAATTGAGCAGGTAGTCCTGCCATGCTTCCAGTTTCAGCGAACTTTTTTAGTCGTTTATGCTTGATGCTTTTTATCATTTTGTTCCTTCCCTAAAGTTTTACTACGTCGTAGACGATGATGTAGAGGTAATCTCATTCGTTAATCTCCGATTAAATGAATCTTGCGTGATGCGCAATATTGTCGTAGGGTTACTTGACAACGTCAGTCGATGTACAAATTGACTTTGTTGCTGATGAACGTATAATTCACCGGCCTTGAATTTCACATCAAGAGCCCCAACAACCCAAGACGAACCTAAAGCACTCACCATCTTATTGATGTGTGAAAATTGTGTCAAGTCATTAGATTGCATGTTGCGCAATGCGCAATGCGGTTTGTAAAATAAATTTGGGTTAAATTTTTTTAAGGCTTAAGAGGAAGGTATGATAAATCTCTTTGAACCGGTTCATCCTGGCGATTTCATTCGCGAGATGTACATGGAGCCATTTGATATATCTGCCGTAGACTTAGCTGATCGCTTGCACGTGTCGCCATCTACTTTAAGCAGAGTAATTAATGGTAAAACTGACCTGAGTGTCGAAATGGCTCTCCGGTTATCTAAGGTTTTAGGCAGAAGCCCTGAATCATGGATTGCTATGCAGGCGCAACATAGCTTAGCTAAGAGCAGAAAATCTATAGAGAAAGAACTTGAGACTTTGGTTCCGCTTGCTTAACAAACGGCCAAGTTCATAAAAAAAGTCGCTATAGCGACTTTTTTTATGAACTTGACTATAAGCAGATCGGAAGCGTAATCTCATTGCCTAGAAACGAAAAAACCACCCTGGCAGGTGGTTTTTCGAAGGTTATTTAATCCTGGCAGATTATCTAACCGTGGTAACAGTCTTGTGCGAGACATGTCACCAAATCCGTCCTTCCAGTGTAGCCCTAGTTTGGCCACCACTTCAAGAACTCTCAATACATCTCTCGCACATCCTGTTTACCAGTGGCCGTTGCCAATGGCGATTAGTCGTGTCTTTCCGGGTTGGACTCAAGACGATAGTTACCGGACAAGGCGCAGCGGTCGGACTGAACGGGGGGTTCGTGCATACAGTCCAGCTTGGAGCGAACTGCCTACCCGGAACTGAGTGTCAGGCGTGGAATGAGACAAACGCGGCCATAACAGCGGAATGACACCGGTACACCGAATGGCAGGAACAGGAGAGCGCACGAGGGAGCGACCCATCGGAAACGGTGGGGATCTTTAAGTCCTGTCGGGTTTCGTCACCGCTGTCGGATTCATGGTTGAGCTCAGGCTCCCACAGATGCACCGAAAAAGTGTCTGTTTATGAATTCCGCCAGGGGGGCGGAGCCTATGAAAAAACGGCAACGCCGCATCCTTTTTCCGGCCCTTTTTAATTTGATGGCAGCTTGCTTGCCCCGTTATCTGTGAGCCGGTAACGCCCGCCGCAGTCTCACGGCGGGAGCGTAGCGACCGAGTGAGCGAGGAGGCGTCATTTCGCCTTCACCGACATGTTGCACTTACGCCACGCAACCACATTTTCTCCTGCCACATTGAAGCACTTTCATAAATTACCACTCCGCCGTAACATATTTAGCCAGTATACACTCCGCTAGCGCTGCGTGACTGGTTCAGGGCTGCGCCCCGAAACCCGCTAAAAGCCACTGACGCGCCTGCGGCTTGTCCAACACCACGCCGTTCGGGAAAGAATTTCCCGCCCGTCCCGGCGTTATCAGGAGGACGGATTGGCAGACAAACGCAGCAAAATGCTCACGATGTGGGTAACGGAAGACGAGCACCGGCGCTTGCTGGAGCGCTGCGACGGTAAGCAGCTCGCAGCCTGGATGCGGCAGACGTGTCTGGACGAAAAGCCCGCTCGCGCCGGCAAACTTCCCTCGATCTCGCCGGCGCTGCTTCGGCAGCTTGCCGGCATGGGTAACAACCTCAATCAGATTGCCAGGCAGGTTAACGCCGGTGGCGGTAGCGGGCACGACCGCGTACAGGTGGTCGCCGCACTGATGGCCATCGATGCCGGACTCGAACGGCTTCGCCAGGCAGTGCTGGAAAAGGGGGCAGACGATGATCGTTAAGTTTCATCCCAGAGGGCGCGGCGGCGGCGCCGGTCCGGTGGATTATCTGCTGGGTAAAGACCGGCAGCGCGACGGCGCCAGCGTTCTGCAGGGGAAGCCGGAGGAAGTCCGGGAGCTTATTGACGCCTCGCCCTACGCCAAAAAGTACACCTCCGGCGTCCTGTCCTTTGCGGAACAGGATTTGCCGCCCGGCCAGCGTGAAAAACTGATGGCGAGCTTCGAGCGGGTTCTGATGCCCGGGCTCGACAAAGATCAGTACAGCGTGCTGTGGGTTGAGCACCAGGACAAGGGGCGGCTGGAGCTGAACTTCATCATCCCTAACACGGAGCTGCTGACCGGCAAACGGCTCCAGCCGTATTACGACCGCGCCGATCGTCCGCGCATCGATGCCTGGCAGACCATAGTGAACGGCAGTCTGGGAATACACGACCCGAATGCGCCGGAGAACCGGCGGGCGCTTGTCACGCCGTCTGCGCTGCCGGAAGCGAAGCAGGAAGCCGCCCAGGCGATTACGCGCGGCCTGCTTGCCCTTGCCTCATCCGGGGAGCTGAAAACGCGCCAGGACGTCACTGAGGCGCTGGAAAGCGCAGGTTTCGAGGTGGTGCGCACCACGAAAAGCAGCATCAGCATTGCCGACCCGGACGGGGGGCGAAACATCCGACTCAGGGGAGCCATCTATGAACAGTCTTTTAACGCTGGCGAAGGACTTAGAGCAGAAATCGAAAGCGCAGCAGCAGACTACCGGCGAGATGCTGAAAGCCGCATTCAGCGAGCACGAGAAGTCTGTCAGAGCGGAACTGAGCGAAAGCGAGAAGAGAATCAGCGCCGCCATCCTCGACCACGACCGGAAGCTGTCCTCAGCCATGAGGCAGCGCACGAAAGGCATGGTGCGTATGGTCAGCCAGACGTGGCTGACCATCGTCCTGGTCTCCGCGCTGCTGATAGCCTCGAGCGCGGGCATTCTGTGGTGGCAGGGGCAGCAGATACTCGACAATTACGTGAGCATCCGGGAGCAGAAGGACGCGCTGGAGAAGCTGAACGCGAGAACGTGGGGCGTGAGTTACCAGGAAGACAGCCAGGGGCGCTTTCTGGTGCTGCCGGAAGGCGTGAAAGCGGACACGAACTGGACGTTCGACAACGGCAGGAAGAACGGCATCAGACTGGTGCAGGAGTAGAGCAGCATGACGGAGCTGGAAAAACAGTTGCTGAGCGCATTAGAGCAGCTACAGCAGGACTACTCGAAAAGGCTGGACGAGTGGGAGAACGCCTTCGCGGAATGGCGGACGATG
>NZ_JAKRNN010000044.1:0-9154 GCF_022346785.1 Pantoea sp. ACRSC | reverse complement strand
CAATGCTGGCCGTCCTGCTGGTCAATCCAGCGAAAGGCACCGTGCGCCACGCCAGAGACATTCCATGCAAGCACATCCTGACGGGTGATGATGCAGGCCGCACACTCTCGCGCGGCGTGCAGATTGCCGCAGCAGGCTACCGCGTCGCCCGCTCTAAGCTGGTCTGGTTTGCTGCCACTGGTGAGGTGCCTGACCGCGTACTACTGCGCAAGGATGGTGACTGCTTCAATGACGCTATCAGTAACCTGCAAAAGCCACATCTACCGGAGTACGTCAAGAGCAACGGCGGCGGCTTCTGTGCAGCCCTGACGGTTTCCGGCTCCACCGTTAGCGGCCCGTCGCGCCGCACCGTTGCAGAGGCCGAGGCCGATGCAGTCCTGATGCTGAAAGTACGCGCCGCAGCCTAATCCACACCGAACCGGGCAGCAAGCCCGGCCCACCGAATCAGCGCCCTGCTGATACACCCGGCCAATCCCGGCCACCTCAACCAAGGAGACTCGAATGAGTATCACCAATTCAGGCGTAGAGACACGCCAGACCCTGCTGCAATCCCTGCTGACCAGTGCCAAACTGCTGGACGTTTCTCAGATGGGCGGTGCAGACCTGAGCACTAACGCGGCACGCATCGACGCTGCATTAGACGAACTAGCCGCAGCGCTGGAAGCAGCTGGAGTAGCGGAGCCGCTGCCGGACGGCACGGCCAAAGTTACAGACGGTACAGCAGTAAACGTTACCAGCGGCTCTCTGAGCGTACCCGCCAGCGTCAAGGTGAGCGGCACCAGCCTGAGCAGCGTTGCCCTCAGCAATGAAACAGATGCCGTGGTAAGTGATACACAAGCCGTCAGCATTCAGGACCGCAACAATGTCACCCTGTTAGGCTCCGGCGTCGCAGCCCGCGTATCCCGTGGGGGCTTAATCAGCGCGTACTTCACTGGCCTGAACTATGGGATCAACAGCGACGGGAACCCGCTGGACGTGACCACCGGGCGCGGCAACTCAACCGCTGCCGGACGTGTCCGCTGCTACGTGGTGAATAACGTGGTGAAGAATGTCTATCTGGACGGCGCTGCAATGCTCCAGAATGGCGCTGCTGTACGCGTCCAGAATGCCTCTGCTTTAGGCGTTGATGATAACTGCACAGCTATCGTTGCCAATAACCTGCTGACCGCTGTGCAGCTGCCTGCGGACGTCTCCGCTATTCGTAGCGGTAAGGTGAAGGTGATCACCGATGCTGCCGGGCATACAGCGAACGCTACGCCTGCTGTCTCTGCCGGGAACCTGACCAGCCAAACGCTGGAAGGCACCGCCAGCCTGACCGTTAACGGCTCAAGCGTCACCATCGACGGCCAGACGTATACGTTTACCGTTGCAGGCGGTGCGATCACTGCCGTTGCAGTAGCTGCCGCTGCGTCCAGTTAATCCCAGAGTTTGCGCCACCAACTACGGCTGGCGCTAACCTCTTTTGCAGTCTTGTCTTCCAGTAGCCCGGCAACGCGCTCTGCGGCATCCTGAGCGGCTTTCTGATACTCCCGCACCTCTGCCCTCAATGATTCTGTTTCGCGCTGTAGAGACTGTATAGCAGCTGTCAGTTCGGCCATCTGTTCCGACTGCCCTGCATCCTGTTTAGTTTGTGGCTGTATCGACTTGTTACGTTGTGACGTTTTGAGGGTAACACTACCATAATGCCTTTCGAGTTCCGCGACGTGAATAAACCGCTTACCCTGCTTACGGGTTACAGACACCAGACCTTTATCAATATGCGCGTACAGCGTCTTGCGGCTGACTCCTGCGGCCTTCGCTGCATCGGAAAGGTTGAGGTAGGGTGTATACTCTGGCGGCTCTACAGGGCGCTCTGAGGCGGTAGATTCTGGTTGTGTATCCATGCTGTAACCTGCTGCGGCTGCGCGGCTTATTCCGCTGTTTACTTTGTGCAGTATACACCCGGAAGCACAACGAGAAAGCCCAGCATTGCGCCGGGCCAAAGTGTTACATCTTGCCGTAACTTTTCTGCATGTAGTCCCGGTAAGCCATGTCACGGGAAGCCTGTACAGCCTTCGCTTTCTGGCGCTCTGCAAAGCCTGCGTAAGCCTTCACACCTCTGCACCCTTTCCACAGCATTAACCCGACGCCGCCAGCTATCAGCGCAACACTGAGCGCCTGCAACGTACCGAACCACAGGGAACTGGCGACACCCCACACTGGCAGATACAGCAGACCCCATATCAAAGCGTGCTCCACGAACGAACGCCCAGCGCTGCGGCCCTTTAATCCGGCTGGCTCAACCGGGAAGTCTCGCCAGTGCCTGTCTACATATTCATTCACGCTTGCGCACTTACAAGGGCAGGTTGTTACTTCACTACTCATGCTGCCAATTCCTTTTTGATACGAAACACTGTTGCCCGACCACACCCCGCCAGCTTCGCCACTTCGTCCGCTGACATTCCCCGGCCTAACAGCTTAGATACTTTCTCGCGTAGTTCTGTGTCTTTACTGCGTCCCTTAAACTTCCCTTCCTCCTTCGCTATTGCAATGCCTTCCTCCTGACGCTGCCGGATGAAACCGCGCTCCAGCTCTGCGACCGCGCCCAGCATGGTGATCATGAATCGGGTTGTAGGATTGCCAGCCTCAAACGTCATGCTGTTGTCAATGAACTGCACCGATACGCCGCGCTCCGTGAGGCTGTCCAGCAGGCTCAATAGCTCTTTGGTATTACGGGCCAGACGGTCAACCGACTTAACCAGCACCGAATCACCTGCACGAACGCGGCTGAGCAGCGACGTAAGCGCCGGACGGTCAATGCTCTTGCCCGATACCTTATCAATCAACACCTCGTCACACAGTGGCGCTAAGGCTTCCTGCTGGCGTGCTGTGTTTTGCTCTTTCGTACTGACCCTTGCGTAACCGAACTTCATTGCTCTGCATCCTGTGTATCAATCAACTGACCCTAAAGATACCGTATCAATAGGCTCAGGTCAACACTAATTTTGATACTCCTGATACCGCACCCGGTTAAGTCGCGCTGTCGTCTACTCAAACGATACCTGATTATACAATCACAACCACCCAATAAGCATTGACAAATCAGGCATTTAATGAAACTACATCCAATGAAAACACACGTATAGGAGAAGTAGAACCCACCACCACCAAAGGAGCAGCAACTATGCACGACACCACACTAACCGCAGTACAGCGCAGCCTGTTAAATCACTTCAAAGCAGGCGGCACCCCGGACCCGGCAGAGCTGGCCCGCGACGGCAGCGCTACACAGTTTGCGTGGAACATCTGGCAGACGATGCAGGGCAATGCAGCAGCCGTTGTTGGCCCATGTAAAGCCGGGCTGCAATCCCGCATCAAAGACGCACAGCGCCGCCAGTATGCAGTACAGAAGGAGTTAGGCCAGTTGGTAAGAGAACTACACCCGGACGCCGTACCAGTGCGCCAGCAGGACGCTACAGAGCTTGTAGCCAGTGCTTTCCGTCAGTATGAAACCGGAACCTTTGCCACGGCCACCAGTGCGGCTACAGCGCTATTCCCGGATGCAGCAAAGGCAACCGCAGTGCTACGCAGGACCGGACAGCGTAAGCGCATGAAAAGGGCTGTAGCCGCGTGTCGCAATATGCCCGGCGCTGTTGCGTATCAGGAACAGGCTGGAGCCAGAGCCTACGGCAAGTTAGCCCACGACTCCGGCAGCAGCACGTTCGGTAGCGTATCGGACGCCATGAGGCTGACGCTGGCAGTAGAAGGCGCGGAGAGAAAAGCAGAGCAGGCACTAAGCCGGGTTGATGAACTGGAGGCCCGTATAGCCGCATTAGAGGCGCAGGCAGCAGCACAGAGCCAGCGAAACGCTGTAGACGATGCAGGACAAGACCCGAAAGTGTTAGCCCGCAACATGAGAGCAGCAGGAGCCTCGTTAGGTGATATTGCCAAAGCAACAGGCCGTAGCCGTTCCACTATTCAGCGTTGGGTTTAACCCGCGCTGTACCGTTGTACGCACTTGTACGCATCAGGTGTATGCGTGCGTACAGCTGAATACAGCAAAATGTTCTAAGTATCTTCGATACTAATAAAGCGTTAAGCCGTGGAGTCTGACGAGTCAAAGAGATAACAACAGGACAGCAGACCGGATAAGCCAGTAGACCTCTGGCAATCTGGTTAGCTTAATGATTGGTTGAGCAAGATAGGTATGGACGCCTGCGGCGTTGGCGCGAAGCATAGCATGGAATTTTGGACGTGTAAACATCTGGATGGCTAAAACTTAAATTTCTCCCGGCTGGCTACGAGAGGCCCACGGGGGAAAGCGCTCCTTCATTGTCAGGGGCCGGGCCTCACATGAGTAAAATAATTTTTAGTGTGCTACTGCACGCACCAAGCCATTAATATCCTGCTTCGCTAGGTACTGAAATTCGCCAACCACCTCATCAACCCGCGCCCGCATCAACCGGAAAAGCTCACGATCATCATCGTTTATTAAATTCTTACGAAACACGATGAACTCATTCACGGCATTCAGAAGGTTAAAGGCACATACCCTTAACGGATCATCCGCCACTATCTCTAACTCATGGTAAAGACGGAGATACGCAAAGTAATCATCCTCATCTGCCCGGCACTGTATATCCCGGTATTTCTGCACCAATACATGCGACGTCGTTAGGTAATCCACATACAGCAGGCGCTTTCGCTCACTGATCTGCCGATGATGCAGCCGCGTATCTTTATCGGTTTCATGTTTATGCGTAAGCCGCAGCGTGTAATACCCAGAAACGGCAGCAATTGCGGCTCCCAGACCAATCTTTACGACCGAATCTAATACCTCGTAACCCGTCATTGAATCACCTTTTAGCTGGACCTCTCCCCAGAGGCATGATCCAATTATCACCACATACACCACCGATAATCAATCTTTTATTAATCAATAACTTAATAATACAATTGTATTAATATCATACTATTTTATCCAATGGTGATTGACGTTATAGAGAGAGATAAGCCCATCCTTATCCCGCTCTGACTCCTAGTGTTTATTGTCGAACACGCAAAGCAGTACCGGGCAGCGCGGCGCAGGCACCTCCTGAGCCGTGGGCCTTCCCGCCCAACCGAGGCAGCAATCCGGCTTATCGGTCTGTAGCAACCCTGCGCAATTATTGGCGTAATACCGTGGGGATGCTGCATACCGATGCGTCGGGAACCGCATCAAATCGCATTAGTCCGCGAACTGCTCAGAGGTTGTTAATACGACCGTCTCCAAGGCGGTGCAGGCTGGCCCTCTTACTGGCCTGCACCTCACCTTTTCCCTGAGCCATTCCTTAACCAGCCCTGATTCAATCCGCATACATCCTGAATATCCGCGCAGCCCGCCGCACTGCGTGCAGGGTGTAGCCGAATTGAATTAGCCCTCAATTCCTTTGGTAGTTAGTTGTTCTCTCCAGTTGGTTTCTGTTCTCGCCGTGGTGGGTGCGCTCAGAGAAATTTACCCATGCAGCAGCGTGGGTTTATTTTCTGAATTGTCCACTTCAACGAGCGACAGCAAGCAGCGACAACCCAGCACCAACGCAGCCTACAAGGGTTTTATCTTTGCGTTTATCCAATCAGTAACCAATCGGCACCCGCAACAACACCCCATCCAGCGTGCGCAGCACCCGGCACCGATTGGACATTTCCATAACTGCCCATTATCCACGGTTAAGCCACCTCCCGGACCCAGTGCACACAACCCACGCCAAACGCCCCAGCAGGCTCGCCCTGCTCCATCCTCAGCACCTTAAGGAGCAAACCCACATGAATGCACCAGCAATCAACACAACCCCGCAGAATGCCTTACAGCGCGTTTCCGGCGACCTCACAGGCACAGCCGTTAAGCGTGGCACCAAATGGGGCGGCCACAACGCCCAGCGCCGCTCTACATGGAAAGGTAAGAAGCTGCCGCAGTACCCGAACGATGGACGCTACTACCGCCGACCCAGCACCAACCAAATCGCCAACGCACTCAGCAACCCGAACCCGGAGCATTGGGTAAACATCTGGCTGCATCGTCTGGCCATCCTTGACCCGTCTCGATACGCAGCCTTGCGCAGCGCCTTTGCAGATAAGGGCAAAGCGGGCCTGAGCGCCTGCGGTTATGAGAGCAAGCGCCCTTGCCCTAAGTGTGGCGGTACGCACCGCTTTGCGGTGTATGACCAGTGCAGCAGCTGCAACAAAGAAACCCGCTACGGCAAAGAGCCGAAAGCCAGTGAGTCCGAGCTGATTAAGCGTGAGCAGAAGAAGCAGGCCAAGGCCAGCGCCGAAGCTGCAACCGTTGAGGCCGCAGGCTGGCTTGATGGCTGGACCTTCATTTGCGCAGGCTCTCGCACTCTGGTTAAGCACCCGGAGCTGACCAGCGGTAAGCCGCAGGTACTGACCGAGACACTAATCCTTGAGCACCACACCGATGCACAATTTGCAGCCCTCTATCAGTGGGCTTGCAACAGCGCATCAATCCCAGACGGCGCAGAGTACAAGCGCCAATAACCACCAGCCAGAGAGGAGAAATCACATGGCTAATCAGTACGAAGACCGCGACGACCTTGCACAACCTGCACCGCAGACCCGTGACAGTAAAGACTATCTGCGAAACATGGCGGCAATCGACAATGACCACCGCCGCACCCCTGAGCAGAAGCTGAAAGCAAAGCAGCTGCTGACCGCCAGCGCATTCCAGCGCAACCGCAGCTAAAGGCGTCTCCTCGTTAATTCTGACGGGCAGACCCTTTGCCCGTTCAACAGAATCCACGTAGGAGCGCCATCAATGCCATTACCAGCAGCAGCACAAGCAGCTTTCGACAACCTCCCCACCGCAGCAGCAACCGCCGCAGCACAAGCCATCGGCCAGCGGGACCGCATCATTGATGCGTACCTGAACGGTAGGCCTCTACCGCGCAACGATGCGCAATTCAAAGAGCAGCGGCGACAACTACGCCGGGCGCAACGCCGGACAGAGCTGGCCGCACAACCCATAGCCGAGCGCTACGGAATCCGGTTCGACGCACGCGCCGGACTCTGGACCCTGTACCTCGACAACGAGGCGGCAGCCACCAGCACGGACCTCCCGACGCTGGAGCGTGCTTATCCCGAAATCCTGCACCAGCACTTAGTGGCTGCACTGCGGGCAATCCACCACACCGAAACTACGGAGTAAACACTATGAGCAACCAAGAGAAGTCTATTTTAGACGGCGTTGACTTTGCCGAGATTGAAGCGATGGCAGCAGCTGAGCCAGTTCCCCCGCTGGTATCCGTTGAACTATTGCCAGAGACAGACGCGACTTTAGCCACCGACGCAGATATTGCCGATGCACTGGCGGCAGTCACCGCAGTAGACCCGAGCGCATCAGCACCCGGCCTGCTGCATAACCAGAGCGCAGCCCGTGGCGTTGGCTCAATCACTCACCGCAGCGGCGGTAAGGTGACGTCTCAGCGCGTGGAGTTCGTTGTAGCGAAGATGGACGAAGCGAAGGAACTACGGCAGCAGCTGCTGGCCGAGGGTAAACTGACCGAACATCCAAACTTTGAGCAGGACATGCTGGCTATCGTTAGCCCGACCGCTATCCGCAACAGCCTGCGCAGCAACGCAGACATTAACGCGCAGCTGTCAGAGGTGGAGCGGATGC
Organism: Pantoea sp. ACRSC; assembly: GCF_022346785.1. Lineage (NCBI taxonomy): Bacteria > Pseudomonadati > Pseudomonadota > Gammaproteobacteria > Enterobacterales > Erwiniaceae > Pantoea > Pantoea sp. ACRSC. Next base: position 1,506 of record NZ_JAKRNN010000044.1, on the reverse strand, counting down.
CTGGCACCCGCGCCAGCTATCCGCACATGGCGAACGCCAAGGAAGACGTAGCCCAGACCATCCTTGCGATGTGTCGTAACCCCGCTGATGCTGAAATGATTGCAGCTATTGCCAGCTGCCTCCCTGATTACATGCGGCACCAGCAGAAGCAGCGCCACCTATTCGCCGTGCAGGAAGCGCACGCCGAGGCAGTAGATAAGCACGTAGCCAGTGAAATGCGTGCAGCGTTGAAGCGTCTGGAGTTCCGCAGCGGTATCCTCACGGCTGGCGGTGATGCTCAGCTGGCGCAGGATTTAGCAGCGTGGCAGGAGCGCGGCAATAAGCTGTCCATCAAGTCGAACCTAAGCGCAGCCCCGCACCTAATTCCGCTGCTGCCTTTCCACGATGCGAAAGAGCTGGAGCAAGTTCTCTGTGAGATTGCGCAGTACATCCCAGACAACGGCCACCGATTCAAAGCTGTAGTGCTGGCACCTGATGCCCGGCACCGCGCAGCTGAGACTTACGAAGACGCGAACGCAGCGCCAGAAGGTTTCACCAGAGCTGAGCTGAGTTTCGGCTTCACCCGTGTTGATGCTTCGACCGTTCATATTGAAGTGCGTGAGCGCGTGCTGAACGCTTCAACGTGGAGTCCAGCAGCTGACCTTAATCCGTTCGTACTGGTGGCGGCGTGGGACGTTTACGGCGCTGAGAATTGCACTGGTCAAATCTCGCCGGATACCGGGAAAGTGCGCAAAGTGCAGGCTGATAATCTGGCATTCTTGAAAGAGGAAGCGGAGAAGGCTGGCGCGGTGTTTGAGTTCCCGGCGCACTGGCAGGCTCTGACCAGCGCAGCGGCAAGGCTGTCATAAGCATTTGACCATGCTCCAGATGTACGAAGGGCCGGAGGATTGATTAAATCCACCAGCCCCTGTACTCTAAATCTTGCAGACTTGCTAAGACTCAGACCGCAATCCAATCTTAGCAAGCGTCAGAGGGATTGTCACCCCTGACGATAAATCACCGTAAAGATGACATTAAACCATCTGCACCTATTCTGTGCCGGGCCATCAAGCCGGGCCACGCACGCGCGTATAAACAGGCAAACTGTGGTATTCGTCCCTGCACACGATATGCAGGCTCTACCGCCGTCTCACTGTACGATAATCAGTACCTGATAAACGGCATGGAATAGCCGGATTGCAAAGACCGTTGACGATGCGCTAAAGCGCCCTGTGGTTAATACCACATTGGGCTTTATGGCTCCTATTGTCTGAAATCACCCACACCCACCTAAACGGCAACGCTACGCGCATTCTGAGAATCGGCGCGGGCTTCTGCACGTCTAAATTCAAGGACAGACCCTATGAAATCAGCAACCACCCCAACCACTCCCGAACACTTCAAGGCAATGCTGGCCGTCCTGCTGGTCAATCCAGCGAAAGGCACCGTGCGCCACGCCAGAGACATTCCATGCAAGCACATCCTGACGGGTGATGATGCAGGCCGCACACTCTCGCGCGGCGTGCA
>NZ_JAKRNN010000043.1:0-9254 GCF_022346785.1 Pantoea sp. ACRSC | reverse complement strand
GGCATGGTGCGTGCGCTGAATAAAATAACGAAGGCTGGTATGCCAGAAAGCGTGCGTATTGCCTGAAAACCCGGTCAGCTACAGAGTCACTCGTCCTGAAGCTGATTTATTCAACAAAGCCCATCCCCCAGACAGTGATAAAAATGCTTGCAGATGAGCGCAATCTCAATAGCGCTCATGAAGCCCCTGTTCTGCGAGAAGGCATAATTAATAACACTCGCCTGTTTGATGCGCTGTACCGTTTTGCAACATCAGCCCGGCTGAAGCAGGGCACAGATGAGGAGCAGGAACTGATTTTACTTTGTGGTGAGCTGCTTGAGACGCCAGCTCTACTTCAGAAGGATGATGAACAGAAAATCAACGTTGTTATTGAGTACTTGCGGGAGCACCTCAGCGTAAAGCCGCAGCTGGAGATGCTCGCGCAGCTGGCGGAGATGAGCAAATATCATCTTGTTCGCTTCTTCACCCGGCATACGGGTATGCCGCCTCTGCAGTATCATATGCAGCTTCGTCTGCACCATGCCCGCGACTTGCTTCGCAGAAACGTGCATCCGCTCGATGCGGCGATAATGCTGGGATTTTACGATCAGAGCCATTTCATTAATGCGTTTCGCAAAGTGATGGGGACAACACCCCATCACTATGCTTCGCAGGTCAGATCAGGCCACCATAAACTCCCGGTACCCTGACACAATCACGTAAAGCGCAAAATAGCTGAATATGAGCGCTGAGGCTATGTAGGAATATTTAAGCAGACGGTGACCAAGCAGTTTGCCACCAAAACTCCCAACCAGGCACAATACACAGGTCCAGAACATTCCCGCAATGAAAAAGCCACTCAGAAACCAGGACGTTGCCGTAACGCTGTGCTGGCCCATCCGGGATATCAGCGCACCGCCCACTGTCGCAAACCACAGAATGGCCGTGGGGGAGGACATGGCAAGTACCACGCCCCGGCCAAATTCACGCAGCAGCGGGCGATACTGATGGGTTTCGCTCACGTTAAGCTCTGAAGCCTTCCTGAAAGCGGCCACCAGCATTTTGCCGGCGAACCACAGAAGCATCGCGCCACCGCCAATCCACAGTATCCAGTGTACGGCTTCATACTGAAGCAGTACGGCCATTCCCGCCAGCGCCAGTAATGCATATGCCAGGTCACCCACACAGGTTCCCATTCCCAGCCAGAAACCATGAAAATACCCGCGTTGCATGGCAAGGGTAATCATGGCGATATTGGCAATTCCGATATCAAGACACAGCGAAAGGCTCAGTAAAAAACCATTTGAAAACTCGATCATAACGTAAAACCTTTAATCTTCTGGTCGTACTCGATCATGTCGACAGTTTTACCCAGCCGGTTCAGCAGCAGATCCGCCTCTTCACGCTGATGGTGAGGTGAATAGCATTGCAGGAACGCCAGGGCTGCCTCTGTATCACCCTGTAATACAGAACGTGTCATTGCTGTTGCCAGTGCCGTCAGAGCAGGCTTCACCGCGCTGAGTTCCACCGCATAATGCGTCCCACTCCAGTTCAGACACTGGTGTTCAGTTAGCCACTTGAGCTGTATATAGGCCGCCCCTGCGTCAGGATAATCACATGGGCCGCGGCGCAAATATCTCAGCATTTCCAGCAGGAAAATTTTTAACTGCAACGTCTCATTCAGCTGTAGGGCCTGCCGGGAAGGCTCTGTCAGGCACATCAGCAGCCCAAAGACATCGGCCAGTGCTTCCTGCACAACCATTGATCCCCATCTGTCCTGTTTACTTAATTTGCCAAACATCATCTTTTCAAGGACAACGGAATGCCCCAGATCATGACCGCGGAACCAGGCGATCAGGTGGCGGGCACAGAGAGCGCTGTCCGGTATAGCTTCATGCCGCCAGCCAAGCAGGGAAGCCTGGGACCGGGCAAAGCGTTCAAACAGGTTCAGATAGGTATTTGCAAACACAATGGTGCGCTTCTGGGGGGCGTATTTCACCCCTTCATCTTCAGGAAAGAAATAGGCGAAATGCTTGGGATAGCTGTTAGCTTCGCCAGCAATGGCAAACAGGTCGACAATTTTGTAGCGGCATCCAGGCAGCGCAACCAGCCGCTGGTCGATATGATTTTGCAGCCAGCTCAGGTTGTCCGGAAAGAGCTCATCCACCACATCCGAAACTTCCTGCAGCCCGCGATCGGGTAACCCAAACCAGGCGGAATAATGCTGCGTGCGAGACTTACCAACCCATGTAGACATATAACCTATTCCCTGCACCAGTTCCTGTTCATCCAGTCCTGCGATCTGCGGGAGAAGCTCTTTTGCTGTGCTGGCGTCAGAAAGGATTTCTGCACGTAACTGCAACGCTTTGCAGGTATCCGGATCGTCAAATTCCTGAGCAAGCTTGAAACAAATAATGCTGAGCTTTTCTTCAACAGACTGAAGCAGCGTACTCCCGGTCCGTGTGGAAACCGGGTGAATATGACTGGCTGCCTCTGCAAGACGCGTAGCCTGGTGGATAAGATCCAGCGCAGCGGGCGAAAGCGAGGCAGGCAAAGGGATATCCATCATGTGGATATGATATGAGTCAGCAGCGGGCCAGAACGGTGTCGTAAACATGAAATTCCCTTCCATTATAAGTAACGAGAGGTTTACTTAACCACTGCATCTGTAATCGGTATTGGAAGGAATTGCGCGAAGGGGTCAGAAAGAACGGTGCACTTCAGAACCAAACCGACTACTCCGCTTAGCAGTAAATTGAAGGGTACGTAGAAAAGCGTGATAAAGCGGAACCAGGCAGTCTAACGCAGTGACAGAGCGACAGGGGGCGTAATACACGCGAGAAATGCCCTGCAATGCATAAATCAACAGGGTTCGGTACAGCGGTGATGCTGCCAACTTACTGATTTAGTGTATGATGGTGTTTTTGAGGTGCTCCAGTGGCTTCTGTTTCTATCACCTGTCCCTCCTGTTCAGCTACTGACGGGGTGGTGCGTAACGGCAAAAGCACCGCCGGACATCAGCGCTATCTCTGCTCTCACTGCCGTAAAACATGGCAGTTACAGTTCACATACACAGCCTCTCAACCCGGTACGCACCAGAAAATCATTGATATGGCCATGAATGGCGCTGGATGCCGGGCAACCGCCCGCATTATGGGCGTTGGCCTCAACACGATTTTACGTCACTTAAAAAACTCAGGCCGCAGTCGGTAACCTCGCGCATACAGCCGGGCAGTGACGTCATCGTCTGCGCGGAAATGGACGGACAGTGGGGCTACGTCGGGGCTAAATCGCGCCAGCGCTGGCTGTTTTACGCGTATGACAGGCTCCGGAAGACGGTTGTTGCGCACGTATTCGGTGAACGCACTATGGCGACGCTGGGTCGTCTTATGAGCCTGCTGTCACCCTTTGACGTGGTGATATGGATGACGGATGGCTGGCCGCTGTATGAATCCCGCCTGAAGGGAAAGCTGCACGTAATCAGCAAGCGATATACGCAGCGAATTGAGCGGCATAACCTGAATCTGAGGCAGCACCTGGCACGGCTGGGACGGAAGTCGCTGTCGTTCTCAAAATCGGTGGAGCTGCATGACAAAGTCATCGGGCATTATCTGAACATAAAACACTATCAATAAGTTGGAGTCATTACCCAGGATGTGGATAGCGCGCGCGTCGAAAAGATTAAACAGGCGATGCGCAACGGCGAACTACAGATGGACGCCGATAAAATCGCCGACGCGCTGCTGCGAAATATCCTTGAAGAGGGGTGACAGAGGCGCTCATGGAGAGTTTACAGGCCGCCTTAACCAGGCTGCAGGAAACGCTCAGTGAACTGGATGGCGTGCTGGCCGAAGAGATCAAACAGCTCAGCGGCGCGACTATCCATCCGGTTTCCCTTCAGCACCTTTCCGATATGAAAAGCCGCCTGCTGGCGACTGTCGCCTGGCATGACGAACAGCGGAAACAGCAGGAAGATCGTCTGCAGCTGTTTGCCCCCTATCAGCCGCAGCCTGCGCTGGCCGCACAGTGGAGCGTCATGCTGCCGATGATTAAACGGGCCAGCGAAATGAACCAGCAAACCCGCCAGCTGCTGGAGATGCATCTGCAGCGAGCGCGCCATTTAACCCGCGCGATAGATAAAACGGCGGCGGCCCCCGGGCTTTATACTGCTGGCGGGCAATCGGACTCTAACGGCTCGACGCGCGCTTACGATATTACTATCTAGCCGCCCTGGGGTGGCGGTCTTTACCCTCCTTTCCCGCTGTGCGATGGCGGTCTTTAACGCCCCTTTCCCGCTGTGCGATGGCAATACTTAATGCCCCTTCCGCCGTGCGATGGTGAGCTTTAACGCCCCTTTTTCGTTAGCGGGGGCTCTCCTGCTCCGCCATGCGATAACCGGCTGACGCCACGAAATAGCTCTTCGCGGCCTCATGGCGCTCCTGATGCTACCGCCCGCTGGCCGCTTCAGCGGCGCTAAACGCTTTGCCGCCTGCACGCCCGCGAAATTGGTCATACCAAAACCTGTTGTTTGTGACAAATCTTCCAGCCTCAAATGAAAGTTTTAGCGAAAGATTGCATTCATCCCCGCACCAGATAAACAATTCTTTAACATTTACGCGCTTTTTGGTCTGACCAGCCTTGCGGCTGCGTGCTGTCTGACTGCGGCGCTCCCCGACCGCTGCCGTTTACAGGCAGGCACTCTTCTGGAGAATCAGGATCATGCAAAACTGGCAGCAACTTTACGATCCGCTCGATAATATCTGGCTGTCGAGCCTGATTGCGGCGCTTCCCATTCTCTTTTTCTTTTTCGCGCTGACGCGGCTGCGGATGAAAGGCTATCTCGCCGGCACCATCACGGTGCTGATCGCGCTGGCGGTGGCGCTGCTGTTCTACCGTATGCCGATCGACCAGGCGCTCGCCTCCGCCGTTTACGGTTTCTTCTACGGTCTGTGGCCTATCGCCTGGATTATCGTCGCCGCGGTGTTCGTGTATAAAATTACGGTGAAAACCGGCCAGTTTGGCATCATTCGCAACTCCATTTTGTCGATTACCGAAGATCAACGCCTGCAGATGTTGATCGTCGGCTTCGCCTTCGGATCCTTTCTGGAAGGCGCCGCCGGCTTCGGCGCGCCGGTGGCGATCACCGCCGCGCTGCTGGTCGGTTTGGGCTTTAAGCCAGTCTACGCCGCCGGGCTTTGCCTGATTGTGAACACCGCGCCGGTCGCCTTCGGCGCGATGGGCATTCCGATTATCGTCGCCGGCCAGGTCACCGGCGTGGATGCAATGGCGATCAGCCAGATGGCGGGGCGCCAGTTGCCGTTCCTGACCATGATCGTGCTGTTCTGGGTCATGGCGATCATGGATGGCTGGCGCGGGGTGAAAGAGACCTGGCCTGCAGTGGTGGTCTCCGGCGGCTCTTTCGCTATCGCCCAGTACCTGACCTCCAACTTCCTCGGCCCGGAGCTGCCGGACGTGATCTCCGCACTGGTCTCCCTGCTCTGCCTGACACTGTTCCTGCGCGTCTGGAAGCCGGCGCGCATTTTCCGCTTTGCTGGCGAGGAGGAAAGCGGCGAACCGCAGCGCGTCGAGCGCTACAGCGCGGCGCAGGTGATGCGCGCCTGGATGCCGTTCCTGTTTTTGACGCTGACCGTCACCCTGTGGAGCATTCCGCCGTTTAAGGCGCTGTTCGCACCCGGCGGCGCGCTGTATGACTGGGTCTTCTCTTTCGCCGTGCCGTTCCTGCATCAGCAAGTGATCAAGATGCCGCCGGTGGTCGCCACCGCCACGCCTTACGCCGCTATCTACAAGCTCGACTGGTTCTCTGCCACCGGCACGGCAATTTTTATCGCTGCGCTGCTGTCGGTGATCTGGCTGCGCATGCGCCCCGCGCAGGCGATAAGCGCCTTTGGCGAAACCCTGCGCGAGCTGGCGCTGCCGATTTACTCCATCGGCGCGGTGCTGGCGTTCGCCTTTATCTCCAACTATTCGGGCCTCTCTACCACGCTGGCGCTGGCACTGGCCCATACCGGCAACGCCTTCACCTTCTTTTCACCGTTTCTCGGCTGGCTGGGCGTATTCCTCACCGGCTCCGATACCTCCTCTAACGCGCTGTTCGCCGCCCTGCAGGCGACCACCGCGCAGCAGATCGGCGTGCCGGAGGTGCTGCTGGTCGCCGCCAACACCACCGGCGGCGTTACCGGCAAAATGATTTCACCGCAGTCGATCGCTATCGCCTGCGCCGCGGTGGGGCTGGTCGGCAAAGAGGCCGACCTGTTCCGCTTTACCGTTAAGCACAGCCTGATTTTCACCTGCATAGTGGGGATTATCACTTCGCTGCAGGCCTGGGTTTTCCCGTGGATGATCCCGTAATGCATGAAGAACAACGCCTGGCGGAGAGCCTGGCGCAACGCCTGAGGGCTTTTATTGACGAGCAGCGGCTGCAGCCGGGCGAACGGCTGCCGGCGGAGCGCCAGCTGGCGCAGCAGCTGACAGTCTCCCGTTCGTCGCTGCGCGAGGCGCTGCAGAAACTGATCAGCGAAGGGGTACTGATCAGCCGGCGCGGCGGCGGCAACTTTATTGCCGAACGCCCGGCGGACTGGTCGGCGTCGCGGCTGGTGATGCCGCTCAGCACCCTGCTGGCGGACGACCCCGGTTACCGCTACGACGTGCTGGAAGCGCGCATCGCCATTGAATCCAGCACGGCGTGGCACGCCGCGCGCCGCGCCACGCCGGAAGACAAAGCGCATATCGAGCGCTGCTATCAGATGATGCTGCAGGTCAGCGATCGCGACGATCCCGACCTGGCTGCCCACTCCGACGTGCGCTTTCATCTGGCGATCGCCGAGGCCGCCCACAACCTGGTGCTGCTGCAGGCGATGCGCGGTCTGTTCGATCTGCTGCAGTCGTCGGTGATGCAGAGCCGTCAGCGGATGTACACCGCGCCGGAGATTTTCCAGCAGCTGGCGGTGCAGCATCAGGCGATCTGTCAGGCGATTATCGCCGGCGATGCCGAACGGGCGCGCAGCGTCACTATCCACCACCTTGAATTTGTTGACGCCACCATGCGCAACCTGCATGAGGAAGAGGCGCGACGGGCGCGCAGTATGCGCATTCCGGACAGTAAAGCGTAAGCGAGGACTACCGTGATTATCTCATCAGCAAAAGATTACCGAGCCGCAGCGAAAGCCAAAGTGCCGCCGTTTCTGTTTCACTACGCCGACGGCGGCGCTTATGACGAGTACACCCTGAAACGCAACAGCGACGATCTGGCGCAAATCGCGCTGCGCCAGCGCATTCTGCGCAATATGTCCTCGCTGAGCCTGGAAACGCAGCTGTTCGGCGAGACGCTATCGATGCCGGTGGCGCTGGCGCCCGTCGGCCTGTGCGGCATGTATGCGCGTCGGGGCGAGGTACAGGCGGCGCGCGCGGCGGATAAAAAGGGCATTCCTTTTACGCTCTCCACCGTGTCGCTCTGCCCGATTGAAGAGGTCGCCCCGGCGATGCAGCGCCCGATGTGGTTCCAGCTCTATGTGCTGCGCGATCGCGGCTTTATGCGCAACGTGCTGGAGCGGGCGCAGGCGGCGGGCTGCTCGACGCTGGTGTTTACCGTCGATATGCCGGTGCCGGGCGCGCGCTATCGCGATGCGCACTCCGGTATGAGCGGCCCGAACGCGGCGATGCGCCGCTATCTGCAATCGGCGCTCTATCCGCAATGGGCCTGGGATGTCGGCATTCATGGCCGCCCGCACGATCTTGGCAATATCTCCGCCTACCGCGGCGAGCCGACCCACCTGGAGGATTACATTGGCTGGCTGGGCAATAACTTTGACCCTTCGATCTCGTGGAGCGACCTGGAGTGGATCCGCGATTTCTGGAAGGGGCCGATGATCATCAAAGGCATCCTTGACCCGGAGGATGCGTGCGACGCGGTACGTTTCGGCGCGGACGGTATCGTGGTATCGAACCATGGCGGCCGCCAGCTGGACGGCGTACTCTCCTCGGCGCGCGCGCTGCCCGCCATCGCCGACGCGGTAAAGGGCGAACTGGCGATCCTGGCGGACGGCGGCGTACGCAGCGGGCTGGATGTGGTGCGCATGATCGCGCTGGGCGCGGATACCGTGCTGCTGGGCCGCGCGTTTCTCTATGCGCTGGCGGCGGCGGGCGAGGCGGGCGTCAGCAATCTGCTGAACCTGTTTGAAAAAGAGATACGCGTGGCGATGACGCTGACCGGCGCGCGCTCGATCGCGGAAATTACCCGCGATTCGCTGGTGCAGGCGGCGGCGCCGATGGAGCCTGACGCGCTGGCGAAGGCGGTAGCCAACGACTAAGGCGAGGCCATAAAAACAGAAAACCCGGCGGAGAGGCCGGGTTTTTTATCTTATCTGCTCACGCCTGAGGCTCAGAACTGTTCCCAGCCCCCCTGTGAGGCGGTCGCCGCGGCCGGCGTCGGCGTCAGCACGCGCGGACGCGGCGCGCTGACCGCCGGACTGCGCTCAAAGCCGCGCTGCGCGGTTTTAAACACGGCCACCGTCTGTTCCAGCTGTCGCGCCTGATCTTCCAGCGACGAGGCGGCAGCGGAGGACTCTTCAACCAGCGCGGCGTTCTGCTGCGTGGTGGTATCCATCTCGGTCATCGCCTGGCCGATCTGCAGGATGCCGCGGCTCTGCTCTTCGGAGGCGCTGGCGATCTCGTTCATGATGCCGCTCACCTGAGAGACGGAGCGCACGATGTCATCCATCGCCTGCCCGGCGCTGCTGACCAGCCGCGAGCCATTATCGACCTTCTGCCCCGCTTCATTGATCAGCGTTTCAATTTCGCGTGCCGCCGTGGCGCTGCGCTGTGCCAGACTGCGCACTTCGCCTGCCACCACCGCAAAGCCGCGGCCCTGCTCGCCGGCGCGCGCTGCTTCCACCGCCGCGTTCAGCGCCAGAATGTTGGTCTGGAAAGCAATACCGTTGATCAGGTGATGCTGCCAACTTACTGATTTAGTGTATGATGGTGTTTTTGAGGTGCTCCAGTGGCTTCTGTTTCTATCAGCTGTCCCTCCTGTTCAGCTACAGACGGGGTGGTGCGTAACGGTAAAAGTACTGCCGGACATCAGCGCTATCTCTGCTCTCACTGCCGTAAAACATGGCAGTTACAGTTCACATACACAGCCTCTCAACCCGGTACGCACCAGAAAATCATTGATATGGCCATGAATGGCGCTGGATGCCGGGCAACCGCCCGCATTATGGGCGTTGGCCTCAACACGATTTTACGTCACTTAAAAAACT
>NZ_JAKRNN010000042.1:0-9405 GCF_022346785.1 Pantoea sp. ACRSC | reverse complement strand
GCAGCACCTGGCACGGCTGGGACGGAAGTCGCTGTCGTTCTCAAAATCGGTGGAGCTGCATGACAAAGTCATCGGGCATTATCTGAACATAAAACACTATCAATAAGTTGGAGTCATTACCGTGGCAAACAATGTACGCCTTCAAACGCAGGATCAAAGAAAAAAAGCGCCCTTTTTCCTTCCTGTTAGCGGGTACGTATTCTTTATAAATCCCAGAGACGTTACGCGGTAGTTTTTATACGACCGACGCCAGCCAGCTGCGCTTGCCGAAAGACCATTCATTTTCATTCTATCGGAGCAGGTTTAAGCAAGCGTCTGAGTAAATGTCTTAATTCATATCCTCTCATTTTTCGTTTAAGAACAAAATGTCATCCTAGGCAGATCCCTCAGCAAAGATTCACCCAGCTGCACGATGTGCCTGATTCACCAGGGAATAAAAGGGCATCAGGAAAGACCGCATATAAAAAACGATCTGGCAGACGCTAGATCGGTAGTACTCTAACCAGTTCGCCGGACTGCAACGCCTTCGCAGCCAGCAGCAGCTGTATACCCACAACGCTGATACCGGTCTACAGTGCCTGAAGCAGCCCTTCGCTGTTGCTTGCGTGAAAAATGGTATTGACCATCAGCTCAACCGTTTCATTATCTGCTACCAAAGGAAGCGGCGATGCCTGCGAGATGTCCCTGAAGCGAATGTGAGGCAGCCTAGCCACTTCCGCCAGCGATTCAACCGGCGCTAAATCGGGCGCTGCAAATAATAGCGTTTCAATGCATGCCAGCATGCGCGCTGTAAGCGTATCCGGCTACTCGCTGCTGAGCCGCAGCGCTACATCTACGCCTTCACTTACCAGCTCTGACAGGCGTTCATCAAGTGCCAGCGTCAGGTTTAGATCCGGATTATCTTTTTGCAGCGTCAGCAGGTGCGGCAGAAAAAGCTGTCCCAGCCCGTTTGGCAGCTGTATATGTAATATACCCCGCAACTGCTGTTGTCTGAGTCGCAGCTGATTTTCGATTTCCTACATCGCTTCCAGGAGCGGCACTATTTGACGGCGGTAGTATTCGCCCTGCTCGGTATGCACCTTAACCCGCAGTGCGGTGCAGCAAAATCGTGACAAGTTCCTATTCGAGCGCGGCAATTTTCTGGCTGAAAGCAGATTGCGTTATGCCAGACTGACGCGCTGCTTCGGAGAACGATTCCGCTTGTGCTACCCCTAGAAAGGTTGCAATCGTACTGAGCTTATTCTTCATTTAAGCGTTTTTCTTATAAGTGTCATCTTGTTCAGAGGACATGTGCAGAAAATCACATATAGCACACTTTGTTTCTTTCTTACTCAGGAGAACAGAGATGACGCAGAAAGATACGCCTAAAGTCGCGCTGGTTGCAGGCGCCAGCGGCATTGTCGGCGCAGCCAGATGGTTAACGCCCTGCTGGTTAAAAAATGGCAGATTATCGGGCTATCACGCCGTGCTGAAGCGCATGCATATAACGTTATGACAGTAAATGTCGACCTGCTCAGCGCACTGTAAAGCGCCCAAGCGCTGCAACCGCTTTGTCGGTGACGCATATCTTCTATAACGCCTGGCTGAATGCAGCGAACTGGAGTGCGATGGTTGAACCGAACGTCACTATATTACGCAATCTGATGAGCAATGTGGAACTCGTCGCTTCACTGGAGAATGTCAGCCTGATGCAGGGCTATAAAGTTTACGGCGCTCACTTCGGCCCGTTTAAAACGCCGGCGCGCAAGAGCGATCCTGGCGTGCCGGGCGCAGAATTTAACGCCGCTCAGCTCAGCTGGTTGAGCGACTTCCAGCAGCATAAAAACTGGCGCAGGCAGGCGCTGCGCCCTGGCGTAGTAGGCAGCACGGCACCAGGCAATGCGATGAACCTACGCTAAGCATCGCTCTTTATGCTTCGTTGTGTAAGACAGAAGGATTACCGCTTCGTTTTCCCGGTTCGCCTCAAAATTGACACAGCATTGTCGATCATACTGATGCGGGCCTGCTTGGGGGAGCGATGCTATGGGCGGCAACGGCGCCAGACGCCAGCAATCAGGCTTATAACGTTAATAATGGTGATATCTGGCGCTGGAGCGAACACTGGCCACGGATTGCGAACTGGTTTGAGCTGGAGTGCGCGTCGCCGGTCAAGCTTTCTTTTCAGCAGCTGTTCGCAGATTATCGCGTCACCTGGCGTGCTATAGCTGAACGATATAAGCTGCAGGAAGCAGATATTCTGCGACTTAGCGATGGGCAGTTCGCAGAATTCGTTTTCGGCTGGGACGACGATATGTTCGGTGATGGCAGCAAACTGCGCCGGACTGGCTTTACGCAGTCATGCGCGAATGACGAGATGTTTTTTAGCTTATTCTCTCAGCTCAGAGCCGCCCGTATTATCTCCTGATGATTCGCTGCGGTTATCCTTGATATGCCAGCGCTGGTCTCTTCTCTTCGTCTTCAAACCTTTGTACTGCGCGGTTATCCATTTACACGCCGCATATATCGCAATGCATAATCCACTGTTCCGCACCTGTGCGCTTTACACTGGCGTTTTTTTATTTCGAGAGTCGCCGTGACCGCAGATCACTTAACGCCATGGGAATTTCAATGTGAAATAATTAATAAAAAAGAATATATTTCAGCAACTTATATTTGAAAAGAGCATGGGTAATCTGGCAACTTTTCAACCTTCCTCATTATCTTTCCGCACTGCTTTTCCGCCCAAAAAACAGCCAGATTGTCATTTGGCAAGGTGAATGAACAAAATATTATGCTCTGTACAATTTTTCACTGAAAACGCAAAAATCTTGCACATAGCAGGACACTCTGTACACTGTCCCGAAATATTGCCAACGGAGCGGAGTGATGAAGAGCAATTACGGTGGAGTAGACGAAACGGCGCGCAGGGCAAACGCTATGTTGCGTAGTATGAGTGACGATATTATCGATAAGCGTCACGAATTTGGCCTCGATCAGTATTACCAGACCTTCACCCGCAATTCGGTTGCTAACTTGCCCAAGCTCAGCCGCCGGGCCGTCGAGCAGGCAATTGACGAAATGGAATCCAAAGGTCACGTGTTTGGCAAAAAGGATGCCGGCAATACAAAGCACTACGCGCTCACGGTACAGGATGTCGTCGATATTTATGCGCATCGTAAAGTACCTAAGTATCGCGATATCCATAAAGGGGAAGGGCCGTTCGTCATCTTTGTGGTGAACCTCAAGGGTGGCGTCTCCAAAACAGTCAGCACCGTTACTCTGGCCCACGGCCTGCGCGTTCATCCGGACCTGCTGCAGTACGATCTGCGCAATCTGGTTATCGATCTCGATCCCCAAGCATCCAGCACGATGTTTCTGAACCATGCAAACAGCATCGGCTCAATTATGGAAACCGCCGCGCAGGCGATGCTTAACGATCTGGACGCCGAACAGCTTCACAAAGAGATTATTCAGCCAACGATTATTCCTGGCGTGGACATCATTCCGGCCTCGATTGATGATGGCTTCGTCGCCAGTCAATGGAACGATCTGGTTCGCGAACACCTGCCGGGCGTACTGCCTTCCGAAGTGTTACGTCGTAACATCATCGATCGCGTCGGCGATGACTATGACTTTATCTTTATCGATACCGGTCCGCATCTCGATGCCTTTATGCTCAACGCCATCGCCGCCAGCGATCTGCTGCTTACGCCGACGCCGCCTGCGCAGGTGGATTTTCATTCCACGCTCAAATATCTGACCCGTCTTCCGGAAATGCTGGAGCAGCTGGAAGATGAGGGCATTAATCCCCGCATTAAAGGCAATATCGGGTTTATGTCGAAAATGACCTCCAAGCGCGACCACGAGATGACGCATGGCTTAGCGCGTGACGTGTTCACCTCTTACATTCTTGACGCTGCTTTGCCGCGGCTGGATGGCTTCGAGCGCTGCGGAGAGACGTTTGACACTATCGTCAGCGCCGATCCCCAGTCTTACCCCGGCAGCACAGAGGCGCTTAAAAATGCTAAACGCGAGGCAGAACGTTTTACCCAGGCCGTGTTTAAACGGATTGAATTTGTCAGGAGTTCGCAGTCATGAAAGAAATGAAAAAAATGGGCCGCACGCTGGGTAATTCTAGCTTTTCGCGCATGCTGAGCGAAACGGAAAGCACGCGCGTTTTTATCCTAAAGTCTGGCGCCGAAGCACGTTTCGCCCTGACGAAAATCTTGCACGATGATATCGAAGCGCAGACCTATGTCGATGCCGCTGTAAACGGCCGCGACCAGGCTTTTCTTACGCCGGAGTCGGTCAGCGATATTTCCCGAACCATCAAGCTCCAGCAGTTCTTTCCCGCCATCGGCCGCGAAGTGGACGGCCGTATCGAAGTGCTTGACGGCTCGCGCCGTCGCGCCGCCTGCCTCTATAACGGCACACCTTTCGAAGTGCTTGTCACTAAAGATGACCTTTCGCTGTCTGACGCGCGCCAGCTTGCTATCGATATCCAGACCGCGAAAGAGCATACGCTGCGTGAGCTGGGCAAGCGACTTATGGTGATGTATCCCGAGAGCATGAATCAGTCAGAGATCGCCAGAGCAGAAGGGCTGTCGGCTGCAAAAATCAGCCGGGCTTTTCAGGCCGCTTCGGTGCCTGACGAACTGATTGGCCTGTTTCCCTCGGTGAGCGATCTCTCTATTAATGATTATCAGACGCTGCTTGATATTGCTGAGAAAGTGGAAGCAAGAAAGGGCAGTCTGGATGAGCTGGTAGAGACGGTGCGCGAGCGCATAGAAGGGGACACCACGCTGGATCCGCATGACCCTACATCGAAATCCAGAATCATTGGTTTCATTCGTTCGGTAAACAGCAGTGCGAAAAGTGCAAAAGCTGACAAGAAAGTCGTGACGGAAAAGATGGCGGTGTTCGCTGACAAAAAACAGTTCGCCCGTAAGAAGACGGATGCGGAAAAACGTCTGGTCACTTATGAGTTTTCACGTATTCCCGCGCACTATCAGGCTGAGCTTGATGCCGCGGTAAAAACGATTCTGGAAAAAATGCAGGCTGAAAGTAAAGCCTGATAACAAGAAGGCCCTGAGCGGTACTCTGTCAGGGCCTCACCTTTAGCACTACTAGCAGCGTATCGCTACTGAGTACCCGCGAAAAAAATGCTCTAAGCAGCTGTTTTATAAAAAAACAGGCTAAATATTTCAAACTGAAATTCCCGCCGCTTTCAGTTTTGAAAGCCCTTTTATCACGCTTAAGGGATAACCACAGTATCCATACCAGTATGTGACGTTATGTCTTTTCGGATCTGATAATGCTTTGTTTATTAGTAAAGCCAGTTCGGCCCATGTAAATAACCTTGCCTTATTAAGTCTTAATGACAGCAGATTAAGTTTTGCCCCTGAAATAGGCTTATCAGTAAAATGGTTATTGCATCTTGCTGCTTCTGCTGGCTCTGCCGGTTCTGGTGCCATGTTGTTGAGCCGGGCATACAGGCGCGCAATACGACGTCACCTCATATCAGCTGTAATCAGTAAATTACCTTTTGCGCTGCTGCCACCTTACCTGTTGAACAGTTGTTTTATTGCACGCCTGAAAACCGGCATTTTCAAGACAGCATGCAGTAAGCATCTGCAAAACCTCAATATCTTACACATAATCCCGGGTTTGAAATATTCCTCTTTAAACATTAGGGCAGGGCAGAGATATAAGCTGTAATGAGTAAATTACTCGCTATAGTTTATATTACTCACTACAGCTTATGACATAAGCTGTAGTAAGTATTTGGCTCTTTTTGGAGTTTGTATAAGCTGTAGTGAGTAACCTGAATAAGTTAGTCTGTGCGACGTTACTGGTCGCTGTTGTAGACAGGGTTCAGATCCTGAATGCCTGGTATGTCGGAAGAGAGGGCAGGCTGCATTGGACGAGCAATGGCCCGGTTTCCCTGACAAGGAAAGCTGGCTGGCTGGGTGCTGTGTGATAAAGCATACAAAAAAAGTATATAAGCTGTAGTGAGTAAGTTACTCACTACAGCTTATATTTGTGATGTGCGTTCCAGACGACGTTTCGGATGGCGCCAGAACATATTGATGATTTAAAAGGTAATTTTACGTTTCTCGTATATAACAAGAGACTGCAGCTTTAGGCTCTTGTCAGTAGTGCGGTATCCATAGCGAGATTTACTCACCAGAGGCTATATAAGCTGTAGTGAGTAAACTGACGGGGAATGCATGCTTTTGAACGCCTATCCGCGCAATACTGGAAAGGCAATCACTTGTTTTTGAAAAGCTTTTCCAGGTCTTCCATCGTAATCCCCAGCTTTTCGAGCACCTCGAGCTTTTTCGTCAGTTCGGGATCGGGGCTGGCTGGTGCAGGCACTGCGGTCGGAATGGTTTCTTCGCTCTCGTTCCTGGGCGCTTTGAGCTTAGGGCGTCGATAGTGCACGTTAAAGAAGACCGCACGGCCTCTCTGCACTTCCGTATAGTCTAGGTAGCCAATCTCCTTCAGTTGCTCCATAGCGCGCCGTACGGTCTGGTTTTGAGAGAATACGGGGGATTTAAGGTTAAGCCTGGCGCGCAGGCGCGCAAGTGAGATAGGCGCCGGATTTTTTGGCAGGCTTTCGATAAAGGTATAGATAGCCTGCGCCGACTCGCGCCGCTTGAGGACGTTAATAGCTTTAAGCTGCAAAAGTACTTTACGATCAAACTGATAAAGCTCAAACAACCGGGGATCTGCCTGCAGGATAACGATATCTTTTGCAGTATCGTAGTACGCTGACTGCACAAGGTGCGTAACGTACTCTTTAGAGTGCTCTTTGGTGTTTGCTGTGAATGAGATGACCGTTCCCGCAATTCGCTTCAGAGAAGGGCTTATACGCTCTCTGAGCTTCTTAGAGGAGCGATTAGACGGTATGCCACAGAGCTTGGCGAACTCGACAAAGGGAAGCTGTACCTTATCGCCAATCACCTTATGCTTGGCGAATGAGTGGATAATCCCCACCCAGGTTTTGAAATCATTATCCATGTCCAGCCGCGGGCCGACGATCTCGACTTTATCGAAGCCTTCTGCCTTGGCCAGCGAAAGCCGGGAGAGTTCTTCAGTCGCGTCCGTAACGGACATTGTATTTTTTTTGCTATTTTTTAACGACTTAAGGGTCGGAACAAAAACACCGAGCCGCATAAGCGCAACCGGCTGCACCGTATTATTGGCGTTGGGCGTTAGGGTGACGAGCTCGCCAGTGGATTTGTCCATTTCCTGGAAAAGAGTATCAAGATCTATGCTTTCGTTATCCAAAACAGGCTCCGGATCCTAATCGTTAACGCTATAAGCCGTTAATTTAGCTAGTAAAGAGAGTAAAGCACCCAGCAAGCGAGCAGTGGCGCAGGGCACTTTCAGATCCGCTGAGCTGTGGATCGAATATGTATGATCCAGACAGAACAAACAGGACAGCGAATAGCAACATGAAATTAAAGATAAAAATTATCCACAGTTAAGCAGAGAAAACCGTGATTTAACTCACTATAGCTTATCTTGTTTACCAGTTACAGCTTATAATCTACGCTTCATAGCTTATGATTTACTGACTGCAGCTTATATTTTACTTGCTACAGCTTATGGGGTCACCCTTTTAAGCCAGAGCTGGCAAGGGCTACAGCGATCGGGGATCTCTTTAGGATCTTATTAGGATCATATAAGGATCGAATTGTTAGGATCTACCCAGTGGATAAATCATTCCATAGGAGACTTCATAGCCTGAAAAGTTTTAGGAGGGCATGCGAAAGACCCTGCGGAGACTTTTCATGATTGAACTGGTTTTTCCAAAACGTAGCAGCAACAGATTTAACAGAGAGCAAGCAAACAAAGCAATTAGCAGGATCGAGGACTTGTCATCATCAAATTACCTTCTGCTGAATTTTTTCAGGATACTTCGCCAGTCACGTTAACCATAGCAGTCGATTATCCTGTTGCTAAACAATCAGCCAACACAGGTATGTCTTCATTTATTGATGTAAACCCTTCTGAGAAAATCATTGTTAAAAAGCATCATAATAGACTCTGCTAATGAAATTAAGCACAATTAATCAGCTTAAAGGTTCATTCCAACTTACTGATCAGTAAGGAGTAAAATATTACTGTACCTGTCTTTTCTATTTTTATTGCCAAATCGAGCAAAGAAAGTCAGGTGGAATCGCTGTTACGTAGCGTTATTGAAACCACTTTAAAGAGGATGGTTGTGTCAGTTATCAACTCAACCGTGACACAGAAAACTTACGCCGTTTTGTCTGGACAGAAGAGTGACAGTCATAAGCGCAAATTGAACAGCATATTCGCGCAGCCCGTATCATCAATGCTGTTTGAAGAGTTGAAATTCTTAATTGACCTTTCTGAAGTGATTCTGCTGGATAAGCTGGCAGGCGGACAAGCCTGATCACTGATAAATGAGAGAACGCTACTCTACTTCGTAAGCACTGTAATCACTGAAGATAGTGTCACCCTAAGTCAGCCTTTATAATGCCGTAAAGGTCTCAAAGAGGTACTTCCGCCACAACATTAAAAATGACTGCCGCAGGTTACTATCAGTCTGAAATGAACATGATATAGCATTATGGTGAAAGCCTGCCGCCAGGAAGGGCAGAAAGCCCAAGACTGGATAAAAACTTTGATCTTATCTTAGTATCCCGAGACTTTCGCAGATAACAATATAAGCTATCGTGCGTAAAAAGCAGGTTTCTTTTTTATTTTCCTTTAGACGCTAACCTTCCTTTGGTTCATCATTCTATCTATACGCTGTTTAGTTTCCTTTCAATTAAAAAAGATGCTCATTATCTCCGAAAATACTCGAAATAACATACCGTTACGCTTCCAGCATCGCGCTGCTCATCGAGCCCACTTTTGACGCAGCATATTGTCAGCTTCAAAGCTGGGCTATCCATTGGCGCTCTCAATTACTCATCGAAAGTAAAGCGTTTTCATGTGTAGTCCTTTAATTTCATCCTCATATGTGGCAAAGCTCGAATTTTTTTGCATTTACCAGTACGTCTCGCTGTTGATCCTTTATATGTCAGCAAACCATGTAATGTTACGGTACTGCAATAAGCAGACGCTTAGCGCCTCCGGGTGGTTGCAGCATGCATTGTTTAGCGTCGAACGGTGAATCTCGACCCCGCGACATGCGCCCGGCTTGAGCAAACAGGCAGACTATTTCGCTATCGGAAATAAAAAAGCTGCGGCCTGTCGCAGTGAACCACCGCAATAGACTGTTTTTCTTGTATCACATCTGTGATTGTGCTTACCCAATTCATGCAGGTGATGCTGCCAACTTACTGATTTAGTGTATGATGGTGTTTTTGAGGTGCTCCAGTGGCTTCTGTTTCTATCACCTGTCCCTCCTGTTCAGCTACTGACGGGGTGGTGCGTAACGGCAAA
>NZ_JAKRNN010000041.1:0-9787 GCF_022346785.1 Pantoea sp. ACRSC | reverse complement strand
TCAAACCACTTTCAAAAACCAAGTTGATACCTATATAGGCATCCTCTACCGAAGAAAATATCGAATAAACTTTCAACAAGGATTTTCCGATACAATCAACAAATAATGGTAAATTTGAAATTTACCCCCGCGCACACTGAAGGTGGGGGGCAGGAGGTGCGCAGGGACGCGCGCCTGCTGCCTGCACGAACCCCTGCGGACTTACAGAGAGCCGGCTAACTTTTACGGCCTCTCCACCGGCGCGAGGGCTGGCCGGGCGGATCCACGTTGTCCGGCAACTCATCAGCGCCCGGCGTGTCATCTTCCGCCGTCAGGTCGGCCAGCAACCCGACCTCTTCACTGTCCGGCTCCTGCTGCTCCGCCGGGTGCGTACTGGCATGCACCGCCGCCAGCGCTCTTATGGATACCTGCGTGTAGATTTGCGTCGATTCGACGCTGCGATGGCCCAGCATCGCCTGTATCCAGCGCAGGTCCGCCCCGTTCTCCAGCATCTGCGTCGCCATCGCGTGCCGGAACAGATGGCAGCTTCCCCATTTGCTGATGCCCGACGCCCTGATATAGGTGCCAACCATATTGGTGATGCCGTTCGCCTGCAACCCTTCCATGCCGTCCAGTGCAAGGAACAGTGCCTTACAGTGCGGGTTGACCAGTAGCTGCGGTCGTACCTCCTGCTGCCAGTAGTTCAGCCACCATAAGGCGCGCGCGCCCACCGGGATTACCCGATCCTGTTTTCCCTTGCCCTGCACAATGGTGACCGTTTTTCTTGAGGCGTCCACGCTGTACAGCTCAAGGTTCACCACCTCGCCGCGCCGGATCCCCGTTGACCACAACAGCTCCATCAGCGCACGGTCCCGGCCTGAATGGCCGGGATTTGTATAATTACCCATTATTGATATAAATAGCGCTGCTCTTAGAGGGTGGTTTATCATCCCATCCCATGGCAGTCAAAATATTCCCTGCCAATACCCTCATATAATTCCACTCGGAACTATTGTAAAGTGCATCGTTATTCCAGAACTGAATATTGTCTGGCCCACTAATTGATAGCATATAATCGTCCAGCGCCTTGATGGATAATCTCTGCTCATTACTTAATAGATCTTCGTTAATATCTTCGAGCGCAAGCTCCCATTCTACTGCAAGCTCATCAGCCACATTTACAAAATCAGGAAATAAGCTTTCCTGCACTGTGCTAGATTGTGCAAAAGCCCGTGTAATCCATTCAATTCTTTCCATATATCTACTCTCTAGATTTACTAATAATAGTAGCCTTCTCTCCTTGAGTAGGCTTATATGTACTAGGATCTACAACTTTCATTGTTCCCTGCGTAGTGGTTGAGACTTTGTAATAACTACCACCGTGACGCCCGCCACCCGGATGATACTGAATTTGACTGATTTCCGGATGTCCTTTAACTTCAATGATAACAGCTTGCCCTGAGCCTCTGGTTGATTGCCGAATATTAACTTGATAACCAGCCGCCTGGAAATCCTTAACTATATCATCAGCGGAACGCCCCCAAATAGATTGGGGTGTTTTAGTAAAGTCAGTTGCAATATTTATGGGTTTTGTAACTACATGTGGTGTATTCCCCTTAACAATACTATCAATAGCCGACGAACCAGTCTTACCCGTAGCCGCTGTTCCCTGAGAAGCTTTTCCTGATGATGGTTTATCTAACGTAAACGCCACAATTACCGACGCGAGAACCGCTTTGCTCAGGTTGTTTTTTTGTAATTCTGTATTATTCGCCACCGGTTCAAGCTCGGAGATCGAATAAGCAACCAGCTGCTGGCATTGCGTGTTACAGCCCGGCGACGCTTGCAGTACTTTCAGCTTTCCAGCTCTGCTTTCTGCTCGTTAACAGGAATTGCAGTAGCAAGGGCTTGTTTCTGCTTCTCTGTATCCAACTTTTTCAGGTCAGACAGAAGCTGTTCTCTCTCGGCCTCAGTCTTCGCATTCGCATACTTTTCGGTGAAGGTCGTGACGTCCTTATCACCCAAAAAGTTATTCTCAACAACAACTTCGTCCGGCGCGCCATCCCTCACCGCAACCGTTTTTTCCCTGTGCTTTCCGTAGGTTAGAAGTGAGTTTTGCTGAGGTGTTTCTGCGCCACTAACTTTTTGCCCCGACGCGCTTTTTCAGCCCGGACACGCTACCGCCAAGCCGTGATCGCCCGATCTGCACAGCCGCATCTTGGCAGCCAGCAACAGGCCTGCCATTAGTATTTCCTTTAGTTTCAGTCGGGTTTACTCCGGGCGCTGAGCCGGGACGCAGCTTGTCTGCGGCCCGGTGAAGGGCCTGCCGGGTACGGGCTGGCGAGGCCCGTAAGCGCCGGAACGGCGCTCTGTTCCACTGCTGGCTGACCGGGGTTTGCTTTTGCATGACAACGCGGACCAGGGCGGGAGCGGAAGCTGGCGAGGCGGGAACGAGTGACGCGCGGTCCCTGGCGCGGCATGAGCCGCCGCAGCCAGACGCAGCCGGGCGGGCATAACGCCCTTTAAGCGGAGGCCGTAAGGCCGACAACACCTGGCCGTTTGCTGAGTTTGCGCATTATGGCCGGTGCCGCCAGGGATGGCGGCCTGCACCCGCTGCCTGACGCGGGGCGCAAGCCATAATGCAGATTAGACGCATACGAGCGCGTGACATGGCCTGGAAGGAGCGGCCCGGACGGCCGCGAGAGTGCGGCTAATCTCCCGCATTATGGTGAATGACCGGGCAGCGGCCGCACTGGATGAACATATTCCTTTGTGGCCGCGCCGCTGCGCGGTCATTTACCCCGCGTGGCACGGTGTGACAGCAGGCAGATCGCGCCAGGGAAGGCGCGCTCTGCCGTTCCACCTTCCTTACGGGCTGACAGACGCCACCCGCTAACCCTGCGGGCTGTCCGCTGGCGCGTCTGTCCCGTCCGGCTCTGCTGCCTCCCGCTGCTCTGCCGGGTGGGTACTGGCATGTACCGCCTGTAACGCCCGGATGCTCACATGCGTGTAGATTTGCGTGCTTTCCACGCTGCGATGCCCCAGCATCGCCTGTATCCAGCGCAGGTCTGCGCCGTTCTCCAGCATCTGTGTCGCCATTGCGTGGCGGAACAGGTGGCAGCTTCCTCTGTCGATACCGCACGCTCTCAGGTACTGCACCGCCACCCGCGTGATGCCTGCCACCGTCAGCCCCGCCAGGCCATCCATTGCCAGGAACAGCGCCTTACAGTCCGGGTTGACCAGCACCTCCGGGCGCACGTGATACAGCCAGCGGTTCACCCACCACAGCGCACGCTCACCCACCGGCACTATTCTGTCCTGCTTTCCCTTACCCTGGATGATGGTCAGTATCTTCCTGCCTGCGTCCACGCTGCACACGTCCAGTCTTTCCACCTCGCCGCGCCGTATGCCCGTTGACCACAACAGTTCCAGCAACGCCCGGTCACGGATGCCCTGCGCCGTGGCCAGGTCACACTGGCTCAGCACGTCTTCCACCTGCTCCACGGTGAGTATCGTGCGTGGCAGGCGCTTCTCCAGTCTCGGTAGCTCCAGGTCTGCCGCCGGGTTCGCCAGCAACAGGTGCTGCTGTGTCATCCAGCGGAACCACACCTGCAACGGCTGTACCGCCGTTCGCTGAGTGCGGCTGGTCAACGCTTCACCGTTGCCCTTACGGTACTGATACAGCCAGCGCTGGTAGCGCTCCAGCAACGGGCGCGTGACCTCGGCGGCGTAACTGATGCCCCGCTCGTTCGCCCAGCAGAGGAAGCGGTAGCTGTGATGCGTCTGTGTTTTCAGCGTGGTTTCAGACCAGTTACGCTCGCGCCGCCACGTCACGAACCGCAGCAGCAGCGCATACAGGCTTTTCGGGTCTGAGGCGGGTCCCACGGGCTGGCGGTAGATGTCATCGACGGTAAGCAGTGCATCCTTACGGGGTCTGCGGTTTGAGGGCGGTCTGCGGTAAGTCATGGTGACACTCCATTGTCTGAGTGATGCTGCCTGCCACAGGCGGCTGAGATAGGTTAATGAGGACAAAGGCGGCGGTGTTGTTTTATTTTTTCCCTTATTACTGCGTTCTGGCTTACTGCAACCACTTCACGCTGCAAGCCCTGTACTGTCTGACCTGAGCGGGATTTTCACTATCCCAACTCAGCCCCAACATGGCCCCAACTTGAGGGCAACTTGCGCCAGCCTTAACCCAACTTGCGCTCGCCGCCTTCGTTATCCTCCACGTTCAGCAGCCCGCACAGGTGGTTTTCCTCGCCGCTGCCGCCGTCCCACAGCAGTTCATAACGCAGCAGGTGGCCCCGGCTCCCGCCGTGCGTCAGCAGGTATTCCAGTTCGGTGAGCCGCAGACAGTGCACCTTAAGCTGGTTATCACTCCAGTTGGTGTACGCCCGGATATCCCTACGCGTGAAGCGCACCTCAGACGCCAGGCAACCCTGCTGCTGCGCCAGCGCCTGCACCATGTCACGCACCAGTAACAGCAGCTTACGGCTCTGCGGCGGCATTTCGTCCAGCGTACGACCCAGCACTTCATGCGCCAGCCGGTTTGCCAGGGCGATGTCGCTTTTCTGGACCTCGATATACTCGATAGTCTGGCCACGATGCGTGGTTTTCTTCACCTCGCGCTGGTACTGGTGCAGCAGCGTTACCGCCTGGATTAACGTCAGGTATTTCATGTGGTCGCGCCGGGTGCGCGTTTTGTCGCTCAGGAAGGTCAGCTGCTCCGCGAACGGATTCACCACCTTCAGCGGCCGCAGCAGCCGCTGCGCGTTCTGGTGTAACGTGGTCAGGTACTGCTTTTCACTCGACGCCAGCAGCCCTTCCAGCGTCTGCGCCCGGCGCTGCTGCGCATGGATGGCCTGCGTCTGCTCGCGGCTCTCGTTCACCGTCAGCACCAGGCAGCGGTTCAGCAGCTCTTCATCCACGTCGCTGGCCGTGGTGGTCAGCATCAGCATCACCGGCCCCTGTACTTTGTACTCCCGCGTGACCAGCTCGCCACTGGCCTCATCCTTGCCGGTTGAGGCGATTTTCAGTTCCCCGTCGCTCTGTAACAGCTTGAGCGCATACGCCGCCTGGCGCACACCTTCTTCCTCTGCGATGGCGAGGATTTTGTGCTGTAGCGAGGTTTCGCCCAGGTAGTACAGGCTCTGTCCGGTCATGGCGCTGTACTGCACCCGGTCTTCCTCCGGTATCAGCCCCAGCACCGCATCCATCAGCGACGACTTACCCGCCGCGCTGCTGCTCTGTATCAGAACGGCCAGCGGTTTATCCAGCTTTCTTGACGTGGCCGCCAGATACCCGGTCAGCAGATTGCTGCTTTCACCGACCACGCCGCAGGCTGCCAGGTCACTGACGATACGTTCGGCCAGGTCCGGGGATTTGAGCAACGCCAGCGCGGCCTGCTCATCCTTCCCGGACACTGGGACCGCGGCCCCAGTGTGCTCCGTCTCCGTTGCCTGGCGCTGCTCGTCCTGCTTCTGTTCAAGTGCCAGCAACACCCGGCCACACTCGCGCTTTATCACCGCCACATCACACGCAAGCTCATTCGCCGCTGTGCTCACATACGCCTGCCTCTGCTTTGCGTGGTACATATCGAAGCTGTCGACGTGGAACGCGCCGGTGCTCTCGTCCAGCACCTGGACGTTGACCTTCATCACCTCAGCCAGCATGTTTTTTTGCCAGCCGCGCACCCGCCACACCCTGGGGCCACTGCGCAACAGCAGTTCTCCGGCAGGCGTTACCTCACAGGTAACCGGTGCGGCCGCAGCCGGTGCCACAGTCACGGGCAACGGCGCAGGCTGCGGAGCCAGTCGGGCGGCTAAAGAAGGGACGCTTTCGTCAGTCTCCGGCACCGGCTGCGTGACAGGCTCCATCCTCACGGCCTGCTCCAGCGCCAGGCCCAGCGCCTTTTCGGCGTTGCCGCTTTTCAGGGCATAGCTGTTCGCATCCAGATCCTGCGGGAAGCGCACCCGCCAGGCCTCGATCCCGGCACCGTGCAGCGCTTGTGCCACCTGCGCCGCGCCGCTGTCTCCGGCTGCGTCCCTGTCGAACGCGATCAACACCCGTTTCACGCCGTGATACTGCAACGCCGCCAGGTGTGATGCCGTGAAGCCGTTCACGCCGAACGCGGCAATGACGTTGCGATAACCGGCGCACCAGAACGTCATGGCATCGATAAGCGCTTCACACAGGATGATATCGGCGGACGTGGCCAGCGCCTGCTCGTTCCAGACACCGGTCAGCGGCGACGGCAGATACAGGTGCTTCGGGCTGGTGAGCTTGATTTTGTGATCTGCCAGCGTTCTGCGCCCGTACAACTGCAACACCTGGCCACGCGCCGCCACATCATGGCTTTCAGACCAGCCAACCACCGGCACCACCAGGCAGCCCCGGAAGTGGTCCTGCCGGTTTGATTCACGCACCACGCCGAGCGCAGTTAACCGCTGGCGCATGGCTTTACCTTCTTTCAGGTGTGGCGATGGCAACACGCCTGCCACGCCATGCGGCCCGGCCAGCCCCAGCCGGAAGTGCGTAACGAGTTCAGGATGAGACAGCCCGCGCAGCGCCAGCCATTCCTGGCCCTCCGGACTGGCCAGCAGGTTCTGGTGATAGAAGTCCACCACCTGGTGCAGCAGCGCCTGCCCGTCGTCATCTAGATCGGTCAGGTTCTGGCGCGGTGGTTCAGGCACTGCGGCGGCTAAAGAAGAGGCTTGCGGCACCGTGAACGATCCGGCCAGATCCCGCAGACGGATGAGGGTTTGCGGATAGGTGAGCCGCTCGGTTTTCTGCACCCAGTCCAGCACGGAACCCGCAGCGCCGCAGCCGAAGCAGTGGAACAGGTTTTTGGCAGGCGTGATAACGCAGGACGGCGTTTTATCAGGATGGAACGGGCAGCACAGCACCACATCCTTTCCCCGTTTTGCCAGCCGGTGGCCCTGCGACTGTGCCACGGCAACCAGTGGCACATCACGCTTAAGCTGCTCAAGCTCTGCCGGAGTTATCCTTGCCATGCTCTGCTCCACTAAAAATCTGTCAACACCCCTTTGATGCTTTTATTAGATACCTTATAGTGTTTATAAGTCAGACACTATCAGAGGGGGCGTTTACAGTATGGGCATATCCACTTTATGGCTCTTACCCATGAACTTTCCCGCACGACTGATACAATTGCGTAAAGCGGCTGATCTGACCCAGCAGACGCTGGCTGATCTGGCTTCCATTCACGTTAACCAGATCCGACGCTATGAAGCCGGATCGGCACAGCCCACACTGGATGCACTTGTCCGGCTTGCTAAGGTGTTGCGGGTGTCGCTGGACAGTCTGGTGTTTGACGACCACGAACGCGGCCCGTCTGACGATCTGGCTTTACAGTTCGAAGCGGTAAGCGGGATGCCGGAGGAAGAGCGCCGGATTATCAAGGCGTTACTGGACGGAATGATATTGAAGTATCAGGCTAAACAGATTACTGAGCGCGGTTAAAGCAGGCGGCAACCTGCCCTAACCGCTGACCACAACCAACTGTAGGAGAGTTGATATGGCTGGCCCACATCATAAGCCAGGCGGGCGCATTTCTAAAGCACAGCGACAGTTAAAGGTCGGTTACGTCAGCATTAATCACACTGACCGGCACACTGGCGCGAGCCGCTATTACAGCCGCAGCCCGGTGCTTAACCTTAAGGGTAACTGGTTACAGGAGGCGGGATTTGAGTATGGGCAACCGGTTATTGTTACCGTTGAGCAAGGCAGACTGATTATCTGCCTTGCAGGAGCGGAGTGACATTTACTGATGCAGCGATCCCGGCCAGTGCGCCGGGATTTTTGTTTTAACGGGTGTCGGGCCTGCGCCCTGACCGATAGCGACACGCGTTTTGGAGGACGGCCACAACGTGGCGGTTCAACAAAACATACCCTGTCCCGCAGTTGAGGAGAAAAACCGTGTACAACCGTGACAACGGCGCGGCAGATGACAGGCGAAAAAAATCCCGGCACAATGACCGGGACTCTTTTAGGAGTTCCACTTAACAGTAAAATCAGTTAACTGGTTGTTAAGGAATTCTTTATTCTCAAACCAATAATCAAAAACTTGGGCTTCTTCACTACGTAAAATTAGATAGAAGCCTCCAGTGTCACCATGGGTATCATCAACGATTTGGATTTCCCATCCTGCATACTCACCGTTAATAACTATTCCCTTTTTCAAAATCATTTTGCTCCCTTAATCCTCATAAGGAACGTGATTGTTCGAGATGTATTTGCCAGTCTCAGGATTTTTTACACCAAAATGAACATGTGGAACACCTGGTGCATGGGCACCGCCAATTGAACCTGAGTCTATCCTAAATTCTTTTGTTCCATCTGCACTATGATAAACACCTGATCCTGGCTTGCCGATCTCTTTATATCCCGCTCCCAAAAACTTCAATCCAGCGGCTAATGCTTCATCAGAAGTTAGAGTTATCGAGCTAGTGAAATTTTTCTTACCCGATAAGGTTTCATTAATAACGCCGTCAATCTTACTGTTAGAGTTTTCTGACAGATACACCACATCTTTTTTAGTGAATGGATCTGCCCCTGGATTAACTAAAATGTTTCCGCCAGTATCCGGGGCACCGTCTACATTACCGGTATTGCTCACACCCTGTTGCCCTGACTGATCCGGTGTTGTGAGCGTGGTTCCTTTGCTCTGATCCTGCGCCGGATTAACCAGCTTACCGCCCGTCAGATCCCTGTCTGGTTGTGGGAAGATGGTGATTAACCCTTTCTGATCCTGGCCCACCATATAATCGTAGGCTTCACGCTGCTCTGGCGTTAACTTCTCTATCAGGTCAGCTTTACCCGTCATTGCAACGTTAAAAACATATTCCTGCTCTGAAGCAGAGAGTTTGTCCAGCACGGTATTTGCTGCACCAATGCCCAGCAACGCCCCCAGTCCTTTCTCAACCAGCGCATTCCGGCAGGCTGCAACCTTAGAACAGCCTTGTGCGGCAAGCTTTCCGCCCTGAACCAAAGCACCCAGCGCATTATTCTCAACCGCATTCTTCCCGGCCCCCGCCCCGGTCCCGCCTCCCAGCGTCGAATCCGATGCGATCCCACCCGCCAGCCCTGCCGCCATCTGGCTCAGCGCGCTTACCGTCTGCTTCTGGCTCTCGCACCAGTGCCGTCAGCGCCACCTTCTGCAGGTCGCTGCCGGTGCCTTAATGACGCAGGGATTGTCATACGTCTGCTTCATCACTGCTGCATCGCTGACTGGTTTGCCTTTCTCTTCCCTTTCCAACTGCTGCCGGGCATACGACAGCGCGCCGGGGTCGGTCTGCGCTTTCAGCCCTGCAATTTCGCCCCTGGGTACGGATAACGTCCATCGCCTTGCCGCCGATTTCGCTGATAAGTTGCGCCTGCCGCAGGCGGTTCTGCTCCTGTATTATCACCACTAAGAACACCCTCGAGTTGTCGGGCTGTGACGAAGGGCTTAGCGTCACCAGCATCGAAAGGCCGAAGATGCTCCAGTGGTTTAAGGCATTCCCCGGCGCGCTTAACGACACCGGTGATGTCCCGGTGATTAAGCGGAGGATTGAGCATTTTGAGTAGGGCTGACAACACGATCCCGCTGAAAAATTGGGAGCATCATTTTATACAGCCAGTTCATTCCATTCATGGGATATGTTCAGACGCGATATAAATATTTTTTATATCATCTGGTAAGACACTATATCTCAATGGGTACTGAGGCTCTGATATTAACTTATCCTCCTGATTCCATTAGTTATAACTACATAGTCCCGTTAAGAAGTCTACGGCACCAATTGCT